>NZ_QCZL01000032.1:0-37161 GCF_003634395.1 Yersinia sp. IP36721 | reverse complement strand
TCTTCTGCCTGCCGAAACAGGCTTTGATATCGTCTTGCGAGTGCCCACACAGATTGTCTGATAAATTGTTAAAGAGCAGTGAGTTAGCAACCTTTCGGTGGGTAACTCGAGGTGCGCATATTACGCTTTCCTCACTCAGAGTCAACTACTTATTTCGTTGAATTTCTCTGTTCTCTTTGCCGGCCACTCAGTTACTTGATTCGCTGTGTGCCGTCTCGATGGATGCGCATTATAGGGAGTTCCGCGCAGGCCGCAACTGCTAATTTCAATTAAAATGATCGTTTGCTGCATTCCACAGCAAAACCCCGCTTTATACCTTGTTGTGCACAAACTTATCCACAGATGCAATCTGAACTGAAAATTGACGAGCATCACGCAATCGTTTTCGCTACAATTCCCCGCGTCGAAAATGCGTGTCGATATTCATAAAATATTGTCCCCGCGGATCGATTATTGGCAAAAGGATGCAAGCGGAGCTGAAATTAGGCGTGTTTTTCTACTTTTCACGCAATTCCACTCCTTTGTACCCGGCAGAAAACCCATTTCGGGACGTTATCTGAATCTGTTCCTTTCTATATAGATAGAAGTGCAAGGTAGAGATTCACGTAACGCTCTATTTATAGCGAATGAAAAACTGCGATTCCAAAGCCAAGGGATAAAACCATGCAACAACGCCGTCCAATCCGCCGTGCTCTGCTTAGTGTGTCTGATAAAGCAGGTATCATTGAATTCGCCGAAGCGCTTTCTCAGCGTGGCATCGAATTGCTCTCCACCGGCGGCACCGCGCGCCTGCTAGCCGACGCAGGCCTGCCGGTTACCGAAGTTTCTGATTACACCGGTTTCCCGGAAATGATGGATGGCCGTGTTAAAACCCTGCATCCTAAAATTCACGGCGGTATTCTCGGTCGTCGCGATCAGGACGATGCCATCATGGCAGAACATGATATTCAGCCGATCGATATGGTCGTAGTAAATCTGTATCCTTTCGCCCAAACCGTTGCTCGACCGGATTGCTCCTTAGAGGACGCCGTTGAGAATATCGATATCGGCGGCCCAACCATGGTGCGCTCCGCCGCCAAGAACCACAAAGACGTGGCCATCGTAGTGAAGAGCAGCGACTACGCGGCAATTATCACCGAGCTGGATAACAACGACGGTTCCCTGACTTACCCAACTCGCTTCAACCTTGCTATTAAGGCGTTTGAGCATACTGCCGCCTACGACAGCATGATCGCCAACTACTTTGGCTCTATGGTTCCTGCCTATCACGGCGATACCGAGCAGCCTGCTGGCCGCTTCCCACGGACCCTGAATCTTAACTATATAAAGAAACAGGATATGCGCTACGGTGAAAACAGCCACCAGCAGGCCGCCTTCTATATAGAAGAGGAAGTGAAAGAAGCTTCCGTTGCTACCGCAGAGCAACGGCAGGGCAAAGCGCTTTCTTATAACAACATAGCCGACACCGATGCCGCGCTGGAATGCGTGAAAGAATTCAGCGAGCCAGCCTGTGTCATCGTCAAACACGCAAATCCATGTGGCGTTGCTATCGGGGATTCCATTCTGGCAGCCTACAACAACGCATATAAAACCGATCCGACTTCCGCGTTCGGCGGCATTATCGCCTTTAACCGCGAACTGGATGCCGAAACCGCTCAGGCTATTATCAGCCGTCAGTTTGTCGAAGTGATTATCTCCCCAAGCGTTAGCGCGGATGCCCTGAAACTATTAGCAACCAAGCAGAATGTGCGCGTTCTCACCTGCGGTCAGTGGCAAGGACGATCTGTCGGTCTGGATTTCAAACGCGTCAACGGCGGTTTGCTGGTGCAAGATCGTGATTTAGGGATGGTGACTGAAGCGGATCTTCGCGTAGTGTCCAAACGTCAGCCAACGGCTCAGGAGCTGCGTGACGCATTATTCTGCTGGAAAGTTGCGAAGTTCGTTAAATCCAATGCCATTGTCTATGCTCGCGATAACATGACCATCGGTATAGGCGCAGGCCAGATGAGCCGCGTCTACTCCGCCAAGATCGCCGGGATCAAAGCCGCAGACGAAGGCTTGCAGGTGGCCGGTTCCGCCATGGCGTCCGATGCCTTCTTCCCGTTCCGTGACGGTATTGACGCTGCCGCCGCCGTGGGTATTACCTGTGTGATCCAACCGGGCGGTTCGATCCGCGACGACGAAGTGATTGCAGCGGCAGATGAACATGGCATTGCCATGATCTTCACCGATATGCGCCATTTCCGTCATTAATTAACCTCACGGAGTTATCCCGATGAATATTTTGATTATTGGTAACGGCGGTCGCGAACACGCTTTGGGCTGGAAAGCCGCGCAGTCACCTCTGGCGGATAAAATCTATGTGGCCCCGGGTAACGCCGGTACCGCGCTGGAACCGCGACTGGAAAACGTTGATATAGCCGCAACGGATATCGCCAGCCTGGTCGCTTTCGCTAAAAGCCACGATATCGGTCTGACCATCGTTGGCCCGGAAGCTCCGCTGGTGATTGGCGTGGTGGATGCTTTCCGGGAAGCGGGTTTGACTATCTTTGGCCCAACTCAGGCTGCGGCGCAATTGGAAGGCTCTAAAGCCTTCACCAAAGACTTCCTAGCCCGTCATGATATTCCGACGGCGTTTTACCAAAACTTCACCGAAATCGAACCGGCCTTGGCCTACGTTCGTAAGATAGGCGCACCTATCGTCATCAAAGCTGACGGTTTGGCCGCGGGTAAGGGCGTGATCGTAGCGATGACGCTCGAAGAAGCGGAAACCGCCGTTCACGACATGCTGGCAGGCAACGCTTTTGGCGATGCGGGTCATCGTATCGTGGTGGAAGAATTCCTCGATGGCGAAGAAGCCAGCTTTATCGTCATGGTCGATGGTGAAAACGTATTGCCGATGGCAACCAGTCAGGATCACAAGCGAGTTGGCGATGGCGATACCGGCCCGAATACCGGCGGTATGGGCGCTTATTCACCGGCTCCGGTAGTAACCGATGAAATTCACCAACGAGTGATGGATCAGATTATCTGGCCAACGGTGCGCGGTATGGCGGCGGAAGGCAATGTGTATACCGGTTTCCTCTATGCTGGCCTGATGATTTCTGCAGAGGGTCAACCTAAAGTGATTGAGTTCAACTGCCGCTTTGGCGATCCGGAAACTCAGCCGATCATGCTGCGGATGCGTTCTGACTTGGTCGAGCTTTGTCTGGCTGGCGCTCAAGGCAAGCTGAATCAGAAAACCTCCGATTGGGATGAACGACCGTCATTAGGCGTGGTGCTGGCTGCGGGCGGCTATCCTGCCGAATATCGTCAGGGAGATGTCATTCACGGGTTGCCACAGCAGGAAATCGCAGGTGAAAAGGTGTTCCACGCTGGAACCCGCCTAGCTGGCAATAATGACGTGGTGACCAACGGTGGCCGAGTGCTCTGCGTGACCGCTTTAGGCAAAGACGTCGCGGATGCACAGCAGCGGGCATATCAGTTGGCTTCAGACATTCATTGGGAAGGTAGTTTCTGCCGGAAAGATATCGGCTATCGCGCTATCGCTCGCGGTAAATAATCTGGTATTCCAGAGGGCGCAACGCCTGCGCCCTCTTCTTCAGTCCAGGCTACAAACATCCATTTCGATACAAGCATGCTAAATAACGCGGTATTAACGCTACAAACTGCCGGGCTCTGGCTCCCAACGACAAAAATCTTCATTTGCTACTAACAACAACTCTTGCCCTTCCGGCGCATTCAACCAGGCGACACCGAGTGGTTGCTGCGTATTACTCGCCCGTTTAGCCAGCCACGCCTGCGCATAGTCTTCAAACTTAGGCCGCTGAACGCTGCCGCTACAGCTCGTCAGCACGCCATTTTGCAAGCGACCTTGAATCAGATCCACATTACCGGCACGTAGAGTGGTACTCAGTTCCAGAATACGTTTGGCTTCAAACTGATGAAAAGCGATCTCATCCGCCGTCAGCAGCTCGCGGCGCGAGGCCAGTTGGCGCTGCATAAAACTCACCGCACCCTGTTCATCAAAACGAAGTTGGATGGTTTCTGGATTTTGGCCGATATCGTTTCGCCGAATTTGGCGCAGAATTCCGTGCTGATATTCATAGAAGGCCACGCGAGTGACACCGCCCTGGTAAGGGCTGTAAACGCTCATAATCACTTGGGGATGTTGCTGAGAATCATCCTGACGCCAGATGCGAACTACACCGCTATCGGCAATGTAACCGCTGGCACTGAACTGGGGGGAATCGGAATGGCTGCTACAGGCGCTGAGACCAATGGCAAAACCCAAGGTCATCAGCACCCGCCGCATAAACAAAAGGGGCTTTGCCACCCCTCTGCTTATTATTTTCACTGACACACTATTATTTAACAGAGTCTTTCAGTGCTTTGCCAGAAACGAACGCAGGAACGTTAGCTGCAGCAATTTTGATTTCTTTACCGGTCTGTGGGTTGCGGCCAGTGCGTTCGTTACGATGATTCACTTTGAAAGTACCGAAACCAACCAATTGTACTTGCTCGCCTTCTTTCAGAGACTCGGTAATGGCAGCCAGAGTGGACTCCAAAGCAGCTTTAGCTTGGGTTTTGGAAAGGTCCGCTTTGTCCGCGATTACGTCAATCAGTTGAGTCTTATTCATAAGTTATCCTTACAGTGTGTTTATCGTTTGCAAAGCATCGAGTGCGACGGATATGCCGAATGACAGCACTCTCCTGCATACACGCACCGATAGCCACTTTTTTTCGCCCCCCAAATGTAGAACAGACAGGGGGCAGATGTGAAGCCTTAAGGCACGACAAATCAGGCGTTAAATCACGTTTTCTTGCCTTATTGCGTTAAATTTATGCCAATGTTACTCACAGCGGCTTCCCGCAGGTCAGATCGTAACCCTTTGATCAGATCTAAATCGCGTTCTTCACAGTCGGCCAACAGGCGGAAAATCTCCCATTGGATGTCCCATTCTTCTTCAACCGCCGGTAAAACTTTCAGTTCTTCGTCGGTCATTTCTTTGCCAGCCTGAGTCATTTCCAGCATGGCAACGGTGCGAATTGACGTCTCGCTGATAGCAATAGCATGTTCCAGAGTTTCACCGCTTAAACGCGAGTGAATGGCCTCACCTAATGCAATGCAGGCATCAATGGCTGGATACACGCCGTAAATGGCGTAATCGTCAGCGGAAGGAATCGCTTCTTCGAGCTTTTCCAGTTGGCTATCGAAGTTCACTTTGGCGTCTTTTACCACCAGCGTTTCCCAGATCAAATCCAGAATACGTCGATAAACCGCCGGATCGCCAAATTCGGTTTCCAGGCAAAATTTCTGGTAATTCGGATACATACGCTCACATAAGCACGCCATGAAAGTCAGATGTTGCCAGCTTTCCAGCTTTTCGAGACGTAAATGGATTGGGTTACGTAACATGATCAGATCTCATTCTTCATTATCTGCGCGGCAGTGTACCCGAAATTAAATCATATACCTATGAGAGAAAAACCGCCTCGCTCGGTGCTAAATAAGATAATTTCAGAAATGCCAATCGTCCTTCATGTTAATCTGCCAAGGTGACTAATTGGTACAAAGCTAATTATTTACTAGAAAATAAATATACCTACACCTGCTTCGTCCCACTTCCAATCACGCCAACACGGTATCAAATCAAGCCAGATTCATAATCAGCACAAGATGAAAACCGCCTGATCGATCACAGCAAAACATCTTCTTGCTATTAAGCAGGTCAATGCCAACGGAACCGGAGTGACCCAATGATACGAGCATTATTAAAAAATAAATGGATATTTAGTCTTCTATTCTTCGCTGAGACAGCGCTTTCTGCCGATCTTCTCGATAAGGTATTACGTGAAACTATAGTTTATCAATCTGTTATTGAGGCCTCATCGGGGAAAACATTCACAATCCGGATTAATCTGTACCAACCGGCGGGAAATGGCCCTTTTCCGCTGGTTATTCTCAATCACGGAATTGATCCTGACGGAAACCAAAATGAGCGCACGCGCTTTCACGTTGCGGCTCGCGAGTTTGTGAAACGCGGCTACGTGGTGATGGCGCCACAGCGTTTCGGATTTGGTGGTTCTGAAGGACCTTTTGACATTGTGCCCTGCCAACCTGATAGCTACGCTTCCCGTTCGCTGCAAGAACTGAATGCCACTCTAAGCCATGCCCGCCAGTTGCCCTATGTGGATAATGAGAAAATCATTATTGCCGGTCACTCCGTAGGAGGACTTATCACAATGAAGGCCGGAGAGCAGGGGATGCAGGGCGTGAAAGGCCTGATTAATATGGCGGGCGGTTATAAATGGCCTGACTGCGACTGGAAAACACCCTTGAGGGCAACTATGCAGCAGGCAGGACACTCTTCCCTTCCCTCGTTATGGGTTTATACGGAAAATGACTCGTTATTCTCAATTGAGCTGGGTAGGGCCATGTTTGAGTCATATCGGGAGAATTGGTTAAAAACTAATGGTGCTCATGAAGTAATGCCACGTTTTGTTGCGTTAAAGCCCTTTGCCAATGAAGGCCATGCTTTTTTCCAGTGGCAGGATGGAGTCCAGTTCTGGTGGCCTCCCGTGGAGCTATTTTTGACCGAATTGGGTTTACCAACGGCGATTGTCACAGACATCACTGCGCCCAGCCGAACCGAAGCCAGCGGTTTCGCCAGTATCAATGACGTCGAAAGTGTTCCTTTTAGCGAACGCAATAAAGAAAGTGGACAAGAGGCTTATAAACAGTTTTTAGATGCAAAGTCGCCACGGGCTTTTGCATTGAGTGAAGATGGCGATAGCTGGGGCTGGTTTAATAGACAAAATAACGTACTGGAAGATGCGCTGGAGCTTTGTAATAACAATACGCTAAAAGCCTGTCGGATTTACGCCAACGACGGTGATGTGGTTTGGTAATATTTCACGCCGGACTGATATCTGACAACGAATCCGGCGAGTTTTTTTAACCTTTTGTCGCTATTGCCAGCCAACGCTGAAAAGCAGGTCGATTCGACGCGATAGCATCAGCCCAACGTGTTGGCTCCGGTAAACGGTAACCCCGCATACAGTTTTGAACCCAAACCAATGCGCTATCCATACTGATACGGTGCCCTGGCGAAATAAACAGCGGATTACAGCGCGGTTTACTCCGCCATACCCAGCCCAATGGTTCATCCCCATCAATCAATGGTTGCAAGGTATTGTTTTCTAAAGGGGAAAACTGACCGCACAGGCGACTTTTCGCCACGCCAATGGTTGGTACATCCGCCAGCAGGCCAAAATGGCTGGCTACGCCTAATCGACGTGGATGCGCAACACCCTGCCCGTCCACCAGCACTAAATCGGGCCGATGCTGTAACTGCGCCCAGGCCGCCATCAACGCGGGATACTCACGAAAAGAAAGCAAACCCGGAATATAGGGCAAGGAAGTGGCAACTCTGGCTATTTGATATTCCACTAACTCAAGGGAGGGATAACGTAGAATGGCGATAGCCGCTCGCGTTACCGTCCCCTGTTGCTCAAAACCGACGTCGGCACCGGCAATCCATTGTGGCACCCTGAAGTCAGGATCGTCATGGAGGATAATTTCCGCGGCTCGCTGTCGTTGTTCCTGACGCAATCCCTGAGTATCCACCCTGTTTCCTCCGCTTAGACGTGGTTTTATCGATACGTAATATTAATTTATACGCGATCTTGGTTTAAACATGATATTGGCGCGACAGGTTGTGTACCGCTTCAACGAATACGCCCGCATGCTCTGGCGGCACATCCTGATGGATACCGTGGCCCAGATTGAACACGTGGCCTTCGCCATGCCCAAAGCCAGCCAGAATCGAGCTTACCTCCTGCTGAATACGTGCTGCTGGCGCATACAACACCGAGGGATCCATATTGCCTTGTAGAGCCACTTTATCGCCCACGCGACGACGTGCTTCAGCGATATCCAGAGTCCAATCCAACCCTAATGCATCACAACCGGTTGCCGCCATTGCTTCCAGCCACTGTCCGCCGCCTTTGGTGAAGAGAGTGACTGGCACACGACGGCCGTCGTTCTCGCGGATCAAACCGGCGACAATTTTGTGCATATATTGCAGGGAGAATTCGAGGTAGTCACGGCCAGTCAATACGCCGCCCCAAGTATCAAACACCATCACCGACTGCGCACCGGCTTTAATTTGCGCATTCAGATACAAAATCACGCTATCGGCCAATTTATCCAGCAGCAGATGCAACGTAGCCGGTTCGGCATACATCATTTTTTTCAGCTTGGTAAAGGCTTTGCTGCTACCACCTTCGACCATATAGGTCGCCAGCGTCCACGGGCTACCAGAGAAACCGATCAGCGGCACTTGCCCTGCCAGCTCGCGGCGAATGGTGCGTACTGCGTTCATCACATAGCCCAGTTCTTGCTCTGGGTCCGGTATTGGCAGTTTTTCGACGTCAGCACGACAAGTAATCGGTGATTGAAAACGCGGGCCTTCGCCCGTTTCAAAATAAAGCCCCAATCCCATTGCGTCAGGAATGGTCAGAATATCGGAGAATAGGATCGCCGCGTCCAGCGGATAGCGACGCAAAGGCTGCAAAGTGACTTCACAGGCTAACTCTGCGTTCTTACACAGCGCCATAAAATCCCCGGCCTGCGCACGGGTCGCCTTGTATTCTGGCAAATAACGCCCCGCCTGCCGCATCATCCATACTGGGGTAACATCTACGGGCTGACGAAGTAAGGCGCGCAGATAACGATCGTTCTTCAACTCATTCATATGGGGCTCCCTTAATGATCTGGCGCTATTGTAGCATGCCTGATTTAGCTGTCCTGTTCGGTGCGGCACAATGCCACGGTATCTTCGATTAAACGGCGGGCTACAGTACCGGGCGGCGGCAACAGCGGCAGTTGATCGTAACGATACCAATTGGCGTTGAGCAATTCTTTTGGATCGTGGCGCAATTCGCCGCTGTCATACTCCGCCATAAAAGCAATCATCAATGAATGCGGGAACGGCCAGGGCTGCGAGGTCACGTAGTGTAGATTTTTAATACGAATATTGCTTTCTTCCATCACTTCGCGGGCGGTCGCCTGTTCCAGCGTTTCGCCCACTTCGACAAAACCTGCTAATACCGTATGAATGCCGCCACGATGACGCACATGCTGAGCCAGCAAAATTTCTTCGCCGCGCCGAATCGCTACGATTACGCAGGGCGCGATTTGCGGATAATAACGTTCACGGCAATGGTTGCACAGACAGGCCCATTCGGTGCGGCTGGCATGCATTTGATGACCGCAGTAACCGCAAAAACGGTGAGATCGGTAAAACTCCGCCAATTGCACGCCACGACCAGCCAACTGGAATAAACCGCGATCGACATCCAGTAACTGACGCACCGATCCCATTTCGCTGGACATCAGTTGGCGAATTAACCAAACCGCCTGCCCTTGCCATTCGCCGATCTGTCGGGCCGTTTTTCCCTGTAATGACCAAAGTGCCGCGCTACCGTAGGGTAATTCCCCTTTGGGCAGCCACAATTTGTTCTCATGGCTAACGATCCACCAGCCATGTTCCTCACCTGTAAGTTGTAGTTCCATATCGTTGTTGCACAACCTCGACTTCACTGGCAATCTAGAATCTGGCTTGTTACATTTTTGTAACCTACCGTTACTTTTTCTTACTCACGGAGTCAATCATGCTCAACCGACTGGAAAGCCTGACTCAACGCGTTGGCGGCAGTAATGAATTAATTGATCAATGGCTTCATGCACGCAAAGAACTGTTAGTCTCGTATTGCACCGTGATCGGTATTAAACCGCTAAAGGAAAAGCATACCCCGCTCAATCAAAAAGCGCTGGAGAACTTTTGCCATAATTTGGTGGATTACCTCTCCTCCGGCCACTTCCATATTTACGACCGAATAATCAAACAGGCAGAAGGTGCCTCTAGCCCAAAAATGGCGCTGGCAACCAAGTTCTATCCGGCGCTAAAAGATAATACTCAAACTATCATGGCTTTCCACGATCGCTATACCGACAATGAGATCGATCAGGATAGCTGCTTCGAATTCCATCAGGCATTATCGGACATCGGCGAAGCGCTTGACGCTCGTTTTACTCTGGAAGACAAATTGATCCAACTGGCCGCCGAATCCTGGGAAGCCGCTCACCCTGCGGCCACCGAAGATCCGAAGAATTAACGCCATTATTCGCGCGGATCTATTACGCAAACTTGAGCTTACACTGAGTCGCGAGCATTTGGATCACAGCCCAAATTCAAAACGACAAATAAAATAGCTTATAAGACATACTTGTAGTTTTTATTCTCTCTCCTATACTGAGGCTTCTTGTCGGAGTGCCTAGCGCAGGCTTTTTATCCAAGCAACGCGCAGGCTGAGACCGTTAATTCGGGATCCGCGGAACCTGATCGGGTTAGTACCCGCGAAGGGAACAAGAGTAATTTATCGCTATCGCACGGCTTTCACCTTTAATGGATGAGCTCCGTCGCACCTGGCTAACATCGTTACTCCCGCCAAGCTCCAGACAAGCAATTTTCCCAATAAACCACACTGGTAGGAATTTGCTATGTCTAATAATACTCATGCTTCTCCATTGGCTGCATCAGCCAAACCCAAAGCCCGTCCACGCAAAGAACAACGTGAAGATGCCCAACAGTTTATCAATACGCTACAAGGCGTTAGCTTCCCTAATTCTCAACGGATCTACCTGCAAGGCTCAAGATCGGACATTCAGGTGCCGATGCGTGAGATTCAGCTCAGCCCAACCTTAATCGGCGGCGGCAAAGACGATCCTCGCTATGAAGATAACGAAGCGATTCCAGTCTATGACACCGCGGGTCCCTACGGCGATCCTCAGGCCAAACTAGATGTTCACGCAGGATTACCGAAACTGCGCGATAGCTGGATCGCCGATCGTCAGGATACCGAAATGCTGGAGGGCGTAAGCTCCGGTTTCACTCAGCAGCGTTTAGCGGATGAAGGTTTGGATCATTTACGTTTCGAACATTTGCCACGCCCTAAAAAGGCGATTGCGGGCAAATGCGTAACCCAACTGCACTACGCCAGAGCGGGTATCGTCACGCCGGAAATGGAATTTATCGCTATTCGGGAAAACATGGGTCGTGAACGTATTCGCGGCGAAGTGTTACGCCACCAGCACCCGGGACAAGCCTTTGGTGCCCATTTACCGGAAAATATTACGCCGGAATTTGTTCGTCAGGAAGTCGCCGCTGGCCGCGCCATTATCCCCGCCAATATTAACCATCCAGAATCTGAGCCGATGATTATTGGCCGGAATTTCCTAGTAAAAGTGAATGCCAATATCGGTAATTCCGCAGTGACCTCCTCTATCGAAGAAGAAGTGGAAAAGCTGGTCTGGTCCACCCGCTGGGGCGCGGATACCGTCATGGACTTGTCCACCGGCCGCTATATTCACGAAACCCGCGAATGGATTTTGCGTAATAGCCCGGTGCCGATCGGGACTGTACCTATCTACCAGGCGCTGGAAAAAGTGAACGGCGTGGCGGAAAACCTGACCTGGGAAATGTTTCGCGACACTTTGCTGGAACAAGCCGAGCAAGGAGTGGATTACTTCACCATTCACGCAGGCGTACTGCTGCGTTACGTACCAATGACCGCCAAACGCCTGACCGGCATCGTCTCCCGCGGCGGTTCGATCATGGCCAAATGGTGTCTATCCCATCATCAGGAAAACTTCCTGTATCAGCATTTCCGCGAAATCTGCCAAATCTGCGCCGCTTACGACGTTTCATTATCACTGGGTGACGGCCTGCGCCCCGGTTCTATTCAAGATGCCAATGATGAAGCGCAATTTGCCGAATTGCATACTTTGGGCGAGTTAACCAAGATCGCCTGGGAATACGACGTGCAGGTGATGATCGAAGGTCCCGGCCACGTACCAATGCAAATGATCCGCCGTAATATGACAGAAGAACTGGAACATTGCCACGAAGCGCCATTCTATACGCTGGGGCCGCTAACCACCGATATCGCACCGGGTTACGATCATTTCACTTCCGGCATTGGTGCCGCTATGATCGGCTGGTTTGGCTGCGCCATGCTGTGTTACGTCACGCCGAAAGAACATCTGGGTCTGCCAAACAAAGAAGATGTTAAACAAGGACTTATTACCTACAAAATCGCCGCTCACGCTGCGGATCTGGCCAAGGGGCATCCCGGTGCACAAATTCGCGATAACGCTATGTCCAAAGCGCGTTTTGAATTCCGTTGGGAAGATCAGTTCAATCTAGCGTTAGATCCTGAAACCGCACGCGCTTATCACGATGAAACCCTGCCGCAGGAGTCTGGCAAAGTGGCTCACTTCTGTTCCATGTGCGGGCCGAAATTCTGTTCGATGAAGATCTCCCAGGAAGTGCGCGACTACGCGGCAGCGCAGGAGGCAGAGGCCCAAAAAATCCAGATCCAACCCTCATTGGAAACCCAGCAATCCGGCATGGAACAAATGTCCGCCGAATTCCGTTCTCGTGGCAGCGAGTTATATCACAGCGCCAGCATTCGTCAGGTAGAGGTCAATGATGAACAAGCCTGACGCACCTTTTGCTACTACCGAAAATCGGCTAGGACTTTATCCAGTGGTGGATTCACTGGAATGGATCGAGCGCATGCTGGAAGCTGGCGTTACTACGCTGCAACTGCGTATCAAAGACGCAACGGACATGCAGGTCGAGGATGATATTGCCGCCGCAATTGCCTTAGGTAAGCGCTATCAGGCTCGGCTATTCATCAACGATTACTGGCAGTTAGCCATCAAATACGGTGCTTACGGCGTTCATCTGGGACAGGAAGATCTGGAAATCGCCGATTTACCGGCCATTCAACGCGCCGGTTTACGCCTCGGCGTGTCTACTCATGATGAGCAAGAACTGGCGCTAGCGCGGGAACTGCGCCCGTCTTATATCGCTTTGGGACACATTTTCCCAACCGAAACCAAGCACATGCCGTCTTCTCCTCAGGGAGTCGCGGCGTTAACCCGTCAGGTCGCCAAAACCTCCGATTTCCCTACGGTTGCCATTGGTGGCATCACTATGGAGCGCGTGCCGCAGGTAGTCGCCAGCGGCGTGGGTAGCGTAGCTGTGGTCAGTGCCATTACTCGTGCGGAAAATTGGCAGCACACAACCGCGGAATTACTGCGTTTGGTTGAAGGTAAGGAGACAATTCATGCCTTATGAACAGTTGAACGATCAGGATTTCCTGCGCTATAGCCGCCAATTATTGTTGGAAGATATCGGCCCGGAGGGACAGCAGAAGTTCAAGCAGTCTAGCGTGCTGATTGTCGGTCTGGGCGGCCTTGGCTCTCCGGCCGCGCTGTATTTAGCCGCTGCGGGAGTTGGGAAACTGTGGCTAGCCGATGACGATACATTGGATATCAGTAACCTACAGCGGCAGGTTCTTTATTGCACCACCGATATCGGCCAGAGCAAAGCTCAGTTAGCTCAGCGTCGTTTACAGAATCTTAATCCGCAAATTGAAACTATCAGCCTTGATAGACGTTTAGCCGGTAGCGATCTGGCTGACGCCGTTGCCGCCGCTGATCTGGTGCTGGATTGCTGCGATAACATGGCAACCCGCCATCAAGTCAACGCTGCCTGCGTACAAGCTGGAAAACCCTTGATTAGCGGCAGCGCAGTCGGATTCAGCGGCCAATTACTGATTATCGAACCGCCTTACGCCAACGGCTGCTACGCCTGCCTTTATCCCGGAAAAGAAACGCAGCAAAGAAATTGTCGCACTGCTGGCGTCCTTGGCCCAGTTGTCGGCGTCATCGGCACCCTGCAAGCATTAGAAGCGATAAAAATGCTGGCGGGAATGCCATCGGCGCTGAGCGGGAAACTGCGCTTATTTGATGGAAAACAGCAAAGCTGGAGCACTCTACGCTTAAGCAAAGCCTGTCATTGCCAAATCTGTGGAGAAGCCCAGTGAAAGTCTCGATCAATGATGAACTCATCGAGTTGGAAGCTAACCTGACGGTCAATTCCATGCTAAGCCAATTGGGTTATGACCAGCCGGGCACCGCGCTGGCTATCAATCAAACCATCATTCCCCGTGATAACTGGGATCACCATTTGTTACTGAATGGCGATGACATTTTGCTGTTTCAAGCGATTGCCGGAGGCTGATATGTTGAAAATTGCTGATACCACTTTTACCTCACGTTTATTTACCGGAACGGGAAAATTTGCCACGCCAGCCTTGATGCTGGACGCATTGCGCGCCTCCGAATCGCAGTTAGTGACCATGGCGATGAAACGGGTGGATCTGAAATCAGGCAATGACGCTATTCTGGCTCCATTGCAACAGCTTGGTATTCGTTTGCTGCCTAATACTTCTGGAGCAAAAACTGCGGAAGAAGCAGTGTTTGCTGCGCGTTTGGCTCGGGAAGCGCTGGGTACGCATTGGATCAAACTGGAAGTACATCCAGACGTAAAATATCTGCTGCCAGATCCAGTAGAAACCCTGAAAGCGGCAGAGATTCTGGTCAAAGATGGCTTTGTGGTCATGCCTTACTGCGGCGCCGATCCGGTACTATGCAAACGTCTGGAAGAAGTTGGCTGTGCCGCCGTGATGCCGCTTGCTTCCCCGATTGGCTCTAATCTGGGGCTGCTAACTCGTGATTTCCTGCGGATTATTATCGAACAAGCCAAAGTACCTGTCGTAGTCGACGCTGGAATTGGCGCACCTAGCCATGCGTTGGAAGCAATGGAATTGGGTGCAGACGCGGTTCTGGTCAATACCGCCATCGCCGTTGCCCAATCGCCAGTGCGAATGGCGCAGGCATTTAAACTGGCCGTCGAAGCTGGAACGCTGGCTCGTCTGGCCGGTTTAGGCCCTCGCCAACAGCAGGCTAGCGCCACCAGCCCGCTGACCGCTTTCCTTAGCCAAAGTGAGGAACGCCATAATGCCTGAAGACTTTCGTCATCGCTGGCAGCAGTTAGATTGGGATGACATTTCACTGCGCATCAACAGTAAAACCGCCCGTGATGTAGAACGGGCGTTAAATAGCAGCAAGCCGGATCGGGAAGATCTGATGGCGTTGATTTCACCGGCGGCGTTAGCTTATCTGGAACCGATGGCACAGAAAGCTCAACAGCTTACTCGCCAACGCTTCGGTAATACCGTTGGTTTTTATGTGCCGCTGTATCTCTCTAATCTGTGCGCCAATGATTGCACCTACTGCGGTTTCTCAATGAGTAACCGGATTAAGCGTAAGACGTTGGATGAAGAGGAAATTATTCGCGAGTGCGAAGCGATTAAAGCCCTGGGATTTGAGCATCTATTGTTGGTTACCGGTGAGCATCAAACCAAAGTGGGAATGGACTATTTCAGGCAGCATTTACCCACCATTCGCGGCCGTTTCAGCTCGCTGATGATGGAGGTGCAACCGCTGGAAGAAGAAGAGTACGCCGAGCTGAAAACCTTGGGTTTGGACGCGGTGATGGTGTATCAGGAAACTTATCACACCGCCACCTACCACCAGCATCATTTACGCGGGCAGAAGCAGGATTTCCATTGGCGACTCGCCACGCCGGATCGTTTGGGTCGCGCGGGGATCGACAAGATCGGTTTGGGCGCACTGATCGGTTTGTCTCATAACTGGCGTACTGATTGCTATATGCTGGCTGAGCATTTGTTTTATCTACAACAAACTTACTGGCAAACCCGCTATTCCATCTCGTTTCCACGTTTGCGTCCATGCGCTGGCGGAATTGAGCCAGCGTCACTGATGAGCGAATCGCAGTTGGTGCAACTGATCTGTGCTTTTCGCCTGTTTGCTCCTGATGTAGAACTGTCACTCTCCACTAGGGAGTCACCGTTCTTTCGCGATCACGTTATTCCGGTGGCGATTAACAGCGTCAGCGCCGGTTCGAAAACCCAGCCGGGCGGTTATGCCGATGACGAACATCCGGAGTTGGAACAGTTTGCACCCCATGATAATCGCTCGCCACAGCAGGTGGCACAGGCTCTCATTCAAACCGGCTTACAACCGGTCTGGAAAGACTGGGATCGCTATTTGGGGCGTTCTCTCTCATCGCTCGGCTCTACACCCATAGATTAAGTGTTGTAAGGGTGTTGAATTAAATTATTGAGCGGGTAAAGCAGCTCCAGTGCTGGCAGCACTGAAGCTGGCTTTAACTCGATTCGAAAAGTCACAGCCACTTAAAAGTTGGCATTAATCACTGTGTCTATAATTTCGCCCTCTTGCGCATCAACACAATCAGACACAATGATCCCCAAATAACTTTTGGTTCTATATTTATATTCAATAGAAAACCACTTATTAATACCATCATAGTCTGTAAATCCGTTAGCTCCGATAAAAGGAGTAACCAGGTATCCACCTATACTTGTGTAATTAATATATATTTCATCATCTCTTTTACTTTTAGCCAACTCGATTAAGTCATTAATGGGCTTTCTTTTATTTATTATTGACAATACGGTATAATCAGAATATTCGTCCTGCACATGCACTTTACAATAACCATTATCGATAACAAAAGTTTTATTATCTTCCCATGGCATGATATTAATTCCCTGCTCTCCGCCTTGATATCGACGTAATAGGATTATTTTTCCTCGAATTTCCTCAATAGAGGGTATTCTGTTCTCGATAAAAAAATAATCAATATATGCAACTAAGTAACTTCTTAATAAAACGTCGTTAAATATTTCGTTGCTACCCTCCTGTTTTATCGAAAGCATAATAAACTCTGTCGGGTTATTTTTTATAAATACCAAGCAACTAGCTAATACATCGCTGAGGTTCTGATTCAGATAGACGTTACTATGATAGAGTGCTAATACATCCTCAACCAGGCGACATCTTATATCCAAGAAACGAATGCCGTTATTCAATTGGATATCTATATCCCATAGTTGGGTCTGAATCTGTCCCGTTGGTGTCATAAAAGGAAAAAAAACCGCTGAGTTATTTGTTCCAGGAATAGATACGTTACTCAGTAACATTGAATTACCTAACTTCCCCATCCAATTCTTTCTATTCATAAATTACATCCTTGTATGAAGCTTGAAGTATGATTGAGCTTATCCAGTCAATTTCGTACGTTTAATCGATGTCAAAATTTGATCTCAAAATGATATTCATCATTGCTGCATTATTGGTATCGACAAAATCAGAGACTATTATTCCTAATTGACATGTTTTACATTTCCTGTATTCATCAGCAAACCATTTATTAAGTCCATGTATAAAAACATTACCCACCGCCCCTAATTTTGGAGTCACAGTCACATCACTTAAACTGGTAAAGTTAATATATAATGCATTCTTTTCCCTAACCCTGGCACGTTTTATTAATTTAGCCACATATTCTCTTTTGTTATCAAAGTTTGAAAAATTATAGCCAGAGTATTTATCTTGAATATATATATTGTAATTTCTATTTTTGATCGTAAAGGTGTCATTATCTTTCCATTGAGTAGCATTAATACCTAAATCACCTCCGTAATAACGCCGAAAAAGAACAATTTTCCCAGCAATCTCCTTAACAGTCGGAATTTTATTTTTTATGAAAAAAAAGTCATTATGATTTTTTATATATCGCTCAGACATGACCTTGTGAAATGGCATGGTACTATCTTTTTCGGTATATTCTTTTTTAACTGAAAGTATAATAAATTCTGTCGGATTATCTGATAAAAACTTAATACAAGTCGCTAATATATCTCCGAAATTTAAACCTAAATAAACGCTTCCATGGTGCAGAGTTAATACATTTTCAATAAGACGACACCTGATATCGAGAAATCTTATACCATGATCTAATTGCTCTCTTATATTCCATCGCTGCGTCTGAACATATCCAAATGAAATAGGATGATGGGTATATGCAGCGGAATCATGAGTTCCAGGAATAGAGAGTTCACTCAGAAACCTTGATTCATCTACCAATCCGATCCAGTTATTAGTAGCACCTATCATAAATTTATATCCTTATATAAGATAAAACTCCTACGATATATAGCAAATACTCTATTACAATTAACATAATTCAGAAAAACATTCTATCGAGAATAAATGTAAGCATGCAGACTTATTATAGAAATAATAAAATTAAAAATAGAATGTATTGAATATTTAAGGTGTATTCAGATACGACGGTATCATGCCTGGCTGAGAAAGTAAGGGGGATGACAAATAGCATCGTGGAAAGAAATGAGGTCAACATCTTGAAAATCGGCGTAAAAAAAATCCGAGAATGAAAACATTCTCGGATTTTACTCAGTATAAGAATCGTTCAACGGATCCTTATACTGATTGGCATTACCCCCGAAGGAGTATTTTTACGTTACTGGCCAACAAAGAGATTAGTCTTTGCTGTTACCGAAACCTGCGTTAAGCAATTCAGCCAGGTTGGCAGTTGCTTCATCCGCGCTAACCTGCGGAACAACAGGGGTTTCGCCCTGAGCTTTACGACGCATGCGATCCTGATGATAAGCGTAACCGGTACCGGCTGGAATCAGACGACCAACGATTACGTTCTCTTTCAGGCCACGCAGTTCATCACGTTTACCGGCAACGGCCGCTTCGGTAAGAACACGCGTAGTTTCCTGGAACGATGCTGCAGAGATGAAGGACTCGGTCGCCAAGGATGCCTTGGTGATACCCAGCAGGTCACGAGTGAACGTGGCCTCGATTTTGCCTTCAGCTGCCAACTTACGGTTAGCGATTTTAACGCGAGACATTTCTGCCTGCTCGCCTTCCAGGAAGTCGGTGCCACCTGCATCAACGATGGTGCCTTTACGCAGCATCTGACGAACGATAACTTCGATGTGTTTATCGTTAATCTTAACGCCTTGCAGACGGTAAACTTCCTGCACTTCGTTGGTGATGTAACGGGTCACGGCGTGAACGCCACGCAGACGCAGAATGTCGTGTGGAGATTCTGGGCCGTCGGAAACCACGTCACCGCGTTCTACAACTTCACCTTCGAACACGTTGAGCTGACGCCACTTAGGAATCATCTCTTCGTATGCATCGCTACCATCCAACGGTGAAATCACCAGACGACGCTTGCCTTTGGTCTCTTTACCGAACGAGATGATCCCGCTGATTTCAGCCAGGATTGCAGGCTCTTTCGGACGACGTGCTTCGAACAAGTCAGCAACACGTGGCAGACCACCGGTAATATCCTTGGTACCGCTGGATTCCTGCGGAATACGCGCCAAAGTATCACCAGCACCGATCTGAATACCGTCTTCCAGCTGAACAATCGCTTTACCTGGCAGGAAGTATTGAGCAGGCATATCAGTACCTGGGATCAATACATCGTCGCCTTTAGCGTCAACGATTTTCAGTGCTGGACGCAGGTCTTTACCGCTACCGGTACGCTCTGCGGAGTCCAGAACGACCAGAGAAGACAAACCGGTCAGTTCGTCGGTCTGGCGGGTAATGGTCTGGCCGTCAATCATATCCGCGAAGCGAATGAAACCGCTCACTTCGGTCACAACTGGCATGATGTGCGGATCCCAGTTGGCAACGGTCTCCCCGCCCTGGACTTCTGCGCCATCGCCTTTGCCCATTACGGCACCGTAAGGCACTTTGTAGCTTTCTTTAGTACGACCGAATTCGTCGATCAGCTTCAGCTCGGTATTACGAGAAGTAATAACCAGCTTACCTGCTGCATTCATAACGAACTTGGCGTTGCTCAGTTTCAGCGTACCTTTGTTCTTAACCTGAATGCTGGATTCTGCTGCCGCACGAGATGCCGCACCACCGATGTGGAACGTACGCATCGTAAGCTGGGTACCCGGCTCACCGATGGACTGTGCTGCAATAACACCCACTGCTTCACCTTTGTTGATGATGTGGCCACGCGCCAGGTCACGACCATAGCAGTTTGCACACACACCGAAATCGGTTTCACAGCTTACAACTGAACGAACTTTAACGCTGTCGACGGAGTTTTCTTCTAACAGATCACACCATTTTTCGTCCAACAGGGTGTTACGCGGAACCAGAATATCAGCCGTACCCGGCTTCAAGACTTCTTCTGCAGTCACACGGCCTAGAACGCGATCGCGCAGTGGCTCTTTAACATCACCACCTTCGATAACCGGAGTCATCACGATACCGTTATGGGTACCACAATCGTCTTCGGTTACAACCAGATCCTGTGCCACGTCAACTAAACGACGGGTCAGGTAACCGGAGTTCGCAGTTTTCAATGCGGTATCCGCCAAACCTTTACGCGCACCGTGGGTTGAGATGAAGTACTGAAGTACGTTCAAACCTTCACGGAAGTTCGCGGTGATTGGCGTTTCAATGATCGAACCATCTGGCTTAGCCATCAGGCCACGCATACCGGCCAGCTGACGAATCTGTGCTGCGGAACCACGCGCACCGGAGTCGGCCATCATAAAGATGCTGTTGAAGGAAACTTGTTGCTCCACTTCACCTTTACTGTTGATGACGTCTTCCACGGACAAGTTGTCCATCATAGCCTTGGCAACACGTTCGTTGGCTGCGGCCCAGATATCGATCACTTTGTTATAACGTTCGCCCGCGGTTACCAGACCAGATTGGAACTGCTCTTGAATCTCGGCAACTTCGGTTTCAGCTTCTTCGATGATCCCAGCTTTCGCTTCAGGGATAACCATGTCATCGATACCTACAGAGGCGCCTGAACGCGCTGCGTAAGCAAAACCGGTGTACATGATCTGGTCAGCAAAGATAACCGTTGGCTTCAAGCCTAGGATGCGGTAACAGGTGTTCAGCATCTTGGAGATAGCTTTTTTGCCCAGCGGCTGGTTAACGATAGAGTAAGGCAGGCCTTTCGGGACAATCATCCACAAAATGGCACGACCGATAGTCGTATCGATGATGCTGGTTTGCGAAACGGTTTCACCTTCCGCAGTACGGATTTCTTCAGAAATACGCACTTTAACTCGGGCGTGCAGAGACGCCAGGCCAGCGCGATAAACACGCTCAGCTTCTTTCGAGCCATTCAGCACCATGCCTTCGCCTTTGGCGTTAACACAGTCACGGGTCATGTAGTACAGACCCAATACAACGTCCTGAGAAGGAACGATGATTGGCTCGCCGTTCGCAGGTGACAGGATGTTGTTGGTAGACATCATCAACGCACGCGCTTCCAGCTGAGCTTCCAGCGTCAAGGGTACGTGAACTGCCATCTGGTCACCATCGAAGTCGGCGTTATAAGCCGCACAAACCAGCGGATGCAGCTGAATTGCTTTACCTTCGATCAGAACCGGTTCAAACGCCTGGATACCCAAACGGTGAAGGGTGGGTGCACGGTTCAGCAGCACTGGGTGTTCGCGGATAACTTCATCCAGAATATCCCAAACAACCGCTTCTTCACGCTCAACCATCTTCTTGGCAGCTTTGATGGTGGTAGCAAGACCACGCAGTTCCAGCTTACCGTAGATGAACGGTTTGAACAGCTCGAGTGCCATTTTCTTCGGCAGACCGCACTGATGCAGACGCAGGTATGGACCTACGGTGATAACCGAACGGCCTGAGTAGTCAACACGTTTACCCAGCAAGTTCTGACGGAAACGACCTTGCTTACCTTTGATCATGTCTGCCAAAGATTTCAACGGACGCTTGTTCGAGCCGGTAATTGCACGACCGCGACGGCCGTTATCCAGCAATGCGTCTACTGCTTCTTGCAGCATACGCTTTTCGTTACGCACGATGATGTCAGGAGCAGCCAGATCCAGCAGGCGTTTCAGACGGTTGTTACGGTTGATCACGCGACGATACAAATCGTTCAGATCGGAAGTCGCAAAGCGACCGCCATCCAAAGGAACCAATGGACGCAGATCTGGCGGCAACACAGGCAGCACGGTCAGGATCATCCACTCTGGCTTGTTGCCAGACTGTACGAACGCTTCCAGCAGCTTGATACGCTTGGTCAGCTTCTTACGCTTGGTCTCAGAATTCGTTTCGTTCAGTTCTTCGCGCAGGATTTCGCATTCGGCTTCCAGATCCATGTTTTTCAACAAGGCCTGGATCGCTTCTGCACCCATTTTCGCGTCAAACTCATCACCAAACTCTTCCAACGCGTCCAGATACTGCTCTTCAGTCAGGATCTGACGACGTTCCAGGTTGGTCATGCCGCCTTCGATAACCACATAGGATTCGAAGTACAGAACACGTTCGATGTCACGCAGTGGCATATCCAGCAACAAACCGATGCGCGAAGGCAAGGATTTCAGGAACCAGATGTGTGCAGTCGGAGAAGCCAGCTCGATGTGACCCATACGCTCACGGCGTACTTTGGTCTGAGTCACTTCAACGCCGCATTTCTCACAGATTACACCGCGGTGTTTCAAACGCTTGTATTTACCACACAAGCATTCGTAATCTTTTACTGGGCCAAAGATACGGGCGCAGAAAAGGCCGTCACGTTCTGGTTTGAACGTACGGTAGTTAATGGTTTCCGGCTTTTTAACTTCGCCGAACGACCAGGAACGGATCATGTCTGGCGAGGCCAGAGCAATTTTGATCGCATCAAACTCTTCGGTCTTAGTTTGCGCTTTCAGAAACTTTAATAAGTCTTTCACGGATTGGCTCCTGTCGGAGTTAGACCTGATAGGCGCCCAAACCTAGGTTTGAGCGCCCCTGTGACCAGTGCGTACCACCAGCAGACTCCCGGCTGTGAGAGCCTGCCGTCTGGAGAAGATTTACTCTTCTTCCAGCTCGATATTGATGCCCAGCGAGCGGATTTCTTTCAACAATACGTTGAAGGATTCCGGCATGCCTGGTTCCATACGGTGATCGCCATCCACGATGTTTTTATACATCTTGGTACGGCCGTTTACATCGTCGGACTTGACGGTAAGCATTTCCTGCAAGGTGTACGCGGCGCCATAAGCTTCCAACGCCCACACTTCCATCTCACCGAAGCGCTGACCACCGAACTGAGCTTTACCACCCAGCGGCTGCTGAGTAACCAAGCTGTAAGAACCGGTAGAACGCGCATGCATTTTGTCATCAACCAAGTGGTTCAGTTTCAGCATGTACATGTAGCCGACAGTAACCTGGCGCTCGAACTGCTCACCGGTACGGCCGTCAAACAAGGTAATCTGACCAGAAGTTGGCAGGCCACCCAGCTTTAACAGTTCCTTGATTTCAGTCTCTTTCGCACCATCGAAGACTGGTGTTGCGATTGGCATACCTTTTTTCAGGTTCTCAGCCAGACGCATAACTTCGTCATCGGTAAAGGTGTTCAAATCAACTTTCTGACAAACGTTGTCGCCCAGATCGTATGCTTTCTGGATGAACTCACGCAGTTTGGCAACGTCTTCCTGCTTCTTCAGCATGGCGTTGATCTTCTCGCCGATACCTTTAGCTGCCATCCCCAAGTGGGTTTCCAGAATCTGACCGATGTTCATACGCGAAGGTACGCCCAGCGGGTTCAGAACGATGTCTACCGGCGTACCGTTTTCATCGTAAGGCATATCTTCGATCGGGTTGATCTTGGAGATAACACCTTTGTTACCGTGACGACCTGCCATCTTGTCACCCGGTTGAATCTGACGTTTAACGGCCAGATACACTTTAACGATTTTCAGCACGCCCGGTGCCAGATCATCGCCTTGGGTGATTTTACGACGCTTGGCATCCATCTTCTTCTCGAATTCGGATTTCATTTCGTCGTACTGCTCTGCCAGCTGTTCCAGCTGGTTTTGCTTGTCTTCGTCGGTCAGGCCCAGTTCCAACCAGCGGTCACGTGGCAGTTTGCTCAGCTTGTCAGCTTCGATACCACCAGAAACCAGCACGGCGTGGATACGTGCAAACAGGCCAGCTTCCAGAATCTGCAATTCTTCAGTCAGGTCTTTCTTAGCCTGCTTCAGCTGCATTTCTTCGATTTCCAACGCGCGCTTGTCTTTTTCTACGCCATCGCGAGTAAAGACTTGCACGTCGATAACCGTACCGGAAACGCCGTTTGGTACACGCAGAGAAGAGTCTTTAACATCAGACGCTTTCTCACCGAAGATCGCACGTAACAGCTTCTCTTCTGGAGTCAGCTGGGTTTCACCTTTAGGTGTTACCTTACCAACCAGAATGTCGCCGCCGGTGACTTCAGCACCGATATACACGATACCGGATTCATCCAGTTTGGAGAGCGCAGCTTCACCCACGTTAGGGATGTCGGCAGTGATCTCTTCAGGCCCCAGCTTGGTGTCACGAGACACACATGCCAATTCCTGAATATGGATAGTGGTGAAGCGATCTTCTTGAACCACACGCTCGGAGACCAAGATGGAGTCTTCGAAGTTGTAACCATTCCAAGGCATGAAGGCTACGCGCATGTTCTGACCCAGCGCCAGCTCACCCAGGTCTGTTGATGGGCCATCTGCCAGCACGTCGCCGCGCTCGATTGGCTCACCCAGATTCACACACGGCATCTGGTTGATACAGGTGTTCTGGTTGGAACGGGTGTACTTAGTCAGGTTATAAATATCAATGCCTGCTTCGCCTGGGTACATCTCGTCTTCGTTAACTTTAATGACGATACGGGATGCATCTACGTACTGAACGGTACCGCCACGTTTGGCTACGGAGGTTACCCCGGAGTCAACCGCTACAGCACGCTCCATACCGGTACCAACCAGCGGCTTATCAGCACGCAGAGTAGGAACCGCCTGACGTTGCATGTTCGCACCCATCAAGGCGCGGTTGGCGTCATCGTGTTCTAGGAATGGAATCAGAGAAGCACCAACGGACACCACCTGCTGAGTGGAAACGTCCATATAGTCAACCTGATCGCGGCTAAACAGGCTGGATTCGCCTTTGCTACGACAAGTGACTAAGTCTTCGATGAAGCGGCCGTCTTCGTCCAGGTTGGAGTTCGCCTGAGCGATAACGAAGTTGCCTTCTTCAATAGCAGACAGATAGTTGATTTCATCAGTCACCACACCGTCACGCACGCGACGATACGGAGTTTCCAGGAAACCATACTCATTGGTCTGTGCGTACACGGACAAGGAGTTGATCAGACCGATGTTTGGACCTTCTGGCGTTTCGATTGGACATACACGACCGTAGTGAGTCGGATGAACGTCTCGAACTTCAAAGCCAGCACGCTCACGGGTCAAACCGCCCGGGCCCAATGCAGAAATACGACGCTTATGCGTGATTTCAGACAACGGGTTGTTCTGGTCCATAAATTGGGACAGCTGGCTGGAACCGAAGAACTCTTTCACCGCCGCCGAAATAGGCTTGGCGTTGATCATGTCCTGAGGCATCAGCGTGTCGAGGTCGCCAAGAGACAAACGCTCTTTAACAGCACGCTCAACGCGAACCAGACCTACACGGAACTGGTTTTCAGCCATTTCACCAACGGAACGAATACGACGGTTGCCTAAGTGGTCGATATCATCCACTTCGCCTTTACCGTTACGGATATCGATGAGCTTCTTCATCACTTCAGTGATGTCTTCTTTGCTCAGGATACCGGAACCTTCGATCTCGTCACGCAGCAGTGAACGGTTGAACTTCATCCGGCCAACCGCAGACAGATCGTAGCGGTCTTCAGAGAAGAACAGGTTCTCAAACAGATTTTCAGCTGCTTCGCGAGTTGGTGGCTCACCAGGACGCATCATGCGATAGATCTCAACCAGAGCGCTTAAGCGATCGCTGGTTGGGTCAACGCGCAGGGTCTCGGAGATATAAGCACCGTGATCCAGGTCATTGGTGAACAGAGTTTCAATGCGTTTGTGACCAGCCTGGCTCAGTTTCGCCAGCAGATCCAGTGACAGCTCCATGTTGGCTGCACAGATCAGTTCGCCAGTGTTCTCATCGATATAGTCTTTAGCGACCACTTTACCGGCAATGTATTCAACCGGAACTTCGATGCGATCCACACCGTCTTTTTCAAGCTGACGGATATGACGAGCGGTAATACGGCGAGCTTTCTCGACATAAACCTTGCCATTAGCTTCGATGTCAAAGGAAGCTGTTTCACCGCGCAGACGCTCTGGAACCAGCTCCATCTGCAGCTTGTTATCACGAATTTCGAACACAACTTTATCAAAGAACAGGTCAAGGATCTGTTCAGTGGTAAAGTTCAATGCACGCAGAATGATGGTCGCAGGTAATTTACGGCGACGGTCAATACGCACAAAGAGGTTATCTTTCGGGTCAAACTCGAAATCTAACCATGAACCGCGATAAGGGATAATACGTGCGTTATACAGCACTTTACCCGATGAATGGGTTTTACCCTTATCACTGTCAAAGAATACGCCAGGACTACGGTGAAGCTGAGATACGATAACCCTCTCAGTACCGTTAATCACAAAGGTACCATTCTCGGTCATGAGTGGAATTTCACCCATGTAGACTTCTTGTTCCTTGATGTCTTTAACCGTACCTTCAGGAGCTTCCCGCTCATAGATAACCAGACGCAGCTTAACGCGCAGCGGTGCTGAATACGTCACGCCACGGATCTGGCACTCTTTGACGTCAAACACTGGCTCACCAAGACGGTAGCTAACGTATTGCAGCTCCGAATTGCCACTGTAGCTCTGGATTGGAAAAACAGAACGGAATGCCGCTTCTAGGCCGTGCTGTCCTTCTGGATCTTGCTCGATAAATTTCTGGAACGAGTCAAGTTGGATAGAAAGGAGATAAGGTATGTCCAAAACTTGTGGACGTTTACCAAAATCCTTACGAATACGTTTTTTCTCGGTATAGGAGTAAACCATAGGGTTCCTCAGCTCGCTGATCAGTGACCCACTCTGTCCGTCCTAAAGGACAGTTCATTCAACACTATTTTCTCGATCGGAAAGTCGAAACACTTTCCGTAATACCTCGTTCTATCACTCTTAAACCATTTCATCGCGTTACCTTGACTACCGAGCTACCCGAGTGGGTCGTAGCTGAGAACGCAGTATATTAAGTCGTCGATAGAAAGAAATATTGGGGTTAGTCAGTATCTAAACAGTGTGAAACTCCACTGACGCCCTACAGCGCAAAAAGGCTGGTGACTAAAAGTCACCAGCCATCAGCCTATAACTTAGGCTGCACAGTTGAAATTAAATTTATTTAATTTCAACTTCTGCACCAGCTTCTTCCAGTGCTTTTTTCAGTGCTTCAGCGTCGTCTTTGCTCACGCCTTCTTTCAGAGCAGCTGGCGCTGACTCAGTCAGATCTTTAGCTTCTTTCAAGCCCAGGCCAGTTGCGCCACGTACAGCTTTGATTACCGCAACTTTGTTAGCGCCGATTGCTTTCAAGATAACGTCGAATTCAGTTTTCTCTTCTACAACTTCAGCAGCAGCAGCAGGACCTGCAGCAACAGCAGCAGCTGAAACGCCGAATTTCTCTTCCATAGCGGAGATCAGTTCAACGATTTCCATTACAGACAGAGCTGCAACGCCTTCCAGAATTTGGTCTTTAGTGATAGTTGACATAACAAGTGTTCCTAAAATACAGAAATAGTTTATACGTTAAAAAGCAGTGTCGGAAAAAACAGAGGGCGATTAAGCCGCTTCAGCTTCTTTCTGATCACGCAGCGCAGCCAAAGTGCGAACCAATTTGCCAGCAGCGGCTTCTTTCATGGTTCCCATCAGACGTGCGATTGCTTCTTCGTAGGTCGGTAGAGTTGCCAGGCGGTCGATTTGAGCCGCAGGGATTAACTCGCCTTCAAAGGCTGCTGCTTTAACCTCGAATTTTGCATTCGCTTTCGCGAAATCTTTGAACAAACGAGCAGCTGCGCCCGGGTGTTCACTAGAAAATGCAATCAAGGTTGGACCAACAAACGTGTCTTTCAGGCACTCGAATGGAGTACCTTCAACTGCGCGTGACAGCAAGGTGTTACGAACAACTTGCATGTGAACGCCAGCTTCACGACCTGCTTTACGCAGTTCAGTCATTTTATCAACGGTTACGCCACGGGAATCCGCAACAACCGCAGACAGCGCACCTTTGGCTACTTCTTTAACTTCAGCAACAATCGCTTGTTTGCCTTGAAGATTTAGTGCCATTAGTTCTTGCTCCTGGATTAACCGGAGAATAATTCCCCGGAACTCACATCACCCAATTACGACAACAATGTCATTAACGGGCGTTGAAACACGGTGAGCAGAATCCAGCAAAGACAATTCTTTAATTAAAAAGAAAAAATTTCTTTAGGCTCTGTCACCGTCTACGCAGGAAATTAAGTCCTTTGCAGAACACCTGCGGTCTTGGACGGAGGCTTGGATAGGCCAAGCTCCAACCGAAAAATTCTGTTGTTCACATGGTACGGTTAAACCGTAGTCAATAGAACCATGGGCGTAAGATTCTAGACAAACCTAACGCCCACGTAAAGCGATAAAAGCAAATAGTGATTAGTTCACTACTGCAGTCAGGCCGCTTTGATCAATAGCAACGCCGGCGCCCATGGTGGTGGACAGGCTGATTTTCTTGATGTAAACGCCTTTCGCTGTAGCAGGCTTAGCCTTCTTCAGCGCAACTACCAGGGATTCCAAGTTTTCTTTCAGCTTGTCAGCGTCAAAGTCAACTTTACCGATGGTAGTGTGGATAATACCGTTTTTGTCGTTGCGATAACGAACCTGACCTGCTTTAGCATTCTTAACTGCTTCAGCAACGTTAGGAGTAACGGTACCCACTTTCGGGTTTGGCATCAGGCCACGTGGGCCCAAGATTTGGCCCAATTGACCAACAACGCGCATTGCATCTGGAGATGCGATTACGACGTCGAAGTTCATTTCGCCTTTCTTGATTTGATCAGCCAGGTCGTCCATACCTACCAGCTCAGCACCAGCTTCTTTTGCTGCTTCGGCGTTGGCGCCTTGAGCAAATACAGCGACGCGAACAGAACGGCCGGTACCGTGTGGCAATACAGTTGCGCCACGGACGTTTTGATCAGATTTACGAGCGTCGATACCGAGGTTAACGGCAACGTCAACGCTTTCTACGAATTTAGCAGTAGCCAGCTCTTTCAGCAGGGCAACAGCTTCGTTGATATCGTATTGCTTAGTCACATCAACTTTGTCACGGATCACGCGCATGCGCTTGGTCAGCTTAGCCATTTATTAACCCTCCACTACCAGGCCCATGGAACGAGCAGTACCTTCGATAGAACGCATCATAGCGTCTACGTCAGCACCAGTCATATCCGCAGCTTTGGTTTCTGCGATTTCACGGACCTGAGCAACGGTCACTTTACCTACTTTGTCTTTGTTCGGCTTGCCGGAACCAGACTTAATACCTGCCGCTTTTTTCAGCAGAACTGCTGCTGGCGGGGTTTTAGTAACGAAAGTGAAAGAGCGATCAGAATAAACAGTAATAACAACAGGGATCGGCAGGCCTTTCTCAATGCTTTCAGTCTTAGCATTGAACGCTTTACAGAATTCCATGATGTTAACACCCTGCTGACCCAGTGCTGGGCCAACCGGAGGACTTGGGTTCGCCATACCAGCTGCTACTTGCAGCTTGACATAGGCTTGTACTTTCTTAGCCATTTACGATTTCCTCGATTTGGGTAGTATCGCCTCGTTGTGAGGCTCCCCGTGTTTTGCCTCGCAAAGTCGGAAGACTGAGCCAGACATCTAAAAACAAAAGGCGCGAAATTATAGTGTAATTTCACGCCTGATACAAGACTCAAAGTTCAACCAGTGGTGAAAATTGAATCAGCCTTTCTCGACCTGGCTGAAGTCCAGCTCGACCGGTGTTGCACGGCCAAAGATGGAAACAGACACTTTCAAGCGGCTCTTTTCGTAGTCCACTTCTTCAACAACGCCGTTGAAGTCTGCGAACGGACCATCGCTAACGCGGACCAGTTCACCTGGTTCGAACAGTGTTTTAGGACGTGGTTTATCACCCACTTGTTGAAGACGATTCATGATCGCATCAACTTCTTTATCACTGATCGGCGCAGGGCGATCGGAAGTACCACCGATAAAGCCCATCACACGCGGTACGCTACGCACTAAGTGCCAGCTTGCGTCATTCATGACCATCTGGACCAGAACGTAGCCAGGGAAGAACTTGCGTTCACTCTTACGACGCAGGCCGCCACGAATTTCCACGACTTCTTCCGTCGGAACCATGACTTCGCCGAATAGCTCTTCCATGCCCTGTAATTTGATATGCTCACGCAGCGATTGAGCTACGCGGCCTTCAAAACCGGAAAACGCCTGAACGACGTACCAACGCTTTTTTGGTGCTTCAGACATCTTAGAACCTCAGGCCAGTAATAAACGATACTAAGCGAACCAGGATACCATCCAGTCCCCACAAAATCAGTGACATCACGGCAGTAACCGCGGCAACGATTAACGTGGTGTGTAGCGTTTCCTGGCGAGTAGGCCAAATCACTTTACGCACTTCCGTGCGTGCTTCGCGAGCAAACGCTACTGTGGCTTTGCCTTTAACCGTCATCAGCGCAACAGCACCGGCAACAGCGATAATTACAACAACTGCCAGCGCGCGCAGTGGAAGACTGAAATCTCGGTAATAATAATTGCCAACAATTGCCGCAACCAATAAGACGGCAACAACTAGCCATTTAACCGCTTCCAGGCCGCGCCCGCTCCCTTGAGCCTCGGTATTCGCACTCATAAACCAACCTGTCACTATGATTCAGAACAAACAACTTTGCCTCGCGTAGCGAAGCAAACCAAACCGAAAGATGCTCTAGATTTCCGGCACCATTCAGCACTATCCGCCGTACTGACAGAGCCCATCTCACCAATAATTATGAGTCTAAAACCACTGATGAGATAGGTTCTGGTGTCACAACGTAGAAAAAGGGCATCAAATGATGCCCTTTTACCGCATGTCGCGTCAAATCTTATTCAATAACTTTAGCGACAACGCCAGCACCTACAGTACGACCACCTTCACGGATTGCGAAACGCAGGCCGTCGTCCATAGCGATTGGCGCAATCAGGTTTACAATCATTTGAATGTTATCACCTGGCATTACCATTTCCACGCCTTCTGGCAGTTCAATGGTACCGGTCACGTCAGTAGTACGGAAGTAGAACTGAGGACGGTAACCTTTGAAGAATGGCGTATGACGCCCACCTTCATCTTTGCTCAGAATATAAACTTCTGATTCAAACTTGGTGTGTGGCTTGATAGAACCTGGCTTAGCCAGAACCTGCCCACGCTGTACGTCATCACGTTTAGTACCACGCAGCAGAACGCCAACGTTTTCACCGGCACGGCCTTCGTCCAGCAGCTTGCGGAACATTTCAACGCCGGTGCACGTGGTTTTGATGGTATCGATGATACCAACGATCTCAACTTCTTCACCCACTCTGACGATACCGCGCTCAACACGACCGGTAACAACGGTACCACGGCCAGAAATAGAGAACACATCTTCAATTGGCAGCAGGAACGGCTTATCAATTGCACGCTCAGGCTGTGGAATGTAGCTGTCCAGTGCTTCAGCCAGTTCAATAATTTTGGCTTCCCACTCTGGTTCGCCTTCCAACGCTCTCAGCGCGGAACCACGAATAACCGGAGTGTCATCGCCTGGGAAATCGTATTGAGACAGAAGCTCACGCACTTCCATCTCAACCAATTCCAGCAATTCTTCATCATCAACCATGTCACATTTGTTCAGGAAGACGAGAATGTAAGGAACGCCCACCTGACGACCCAGCAGGATGTGCTCGCGAGTTTGTGGCATTGGGCCATCGGTCGCAGCAACAACCAGAATCGCACCGTCCATCTGAGCAGCACCGGTGATCATGTTTTTCACATAGTCAGCATGGCCTGGGCAATCAACGTGCGCATAATGGCGAGACGGGGTGTCATATTCAACGTGCGAAGTATTGATGGTGATGCCACGCGCCTTTTCTTCTGGCGCGTTATCGATCTGGTCAAACGCACGGGCATTACCACCGTAAGTTTTGGCCAGTACGCTGGTGATTGCAGCAGTCAGGGTAGTTTTACCGTGGTCAACGTGGCCGATAGTACCCACGTTTACGTGCGGTTTTGTACGTTCAAACTTTTCTTTAGACATCGATTGTCCCTCTAAGACACGGAATCGGTGGTTTCACCACATCAACCAAGCAAAATGCTTGCTGAATCCATAGCGCAGAAAGAAGATCAAGGGAGCGAGAGAAAGAAGAAGTGGTGCTGATAGGCAGATTCGAACTGCCGACCTCACCCTTACCAAGGGTGCGCTCTACCAACTGAGCTATATCAGCACATCTTGGAGCGGGCAGCGGGAATCGAACCCGCATCATCAGCTTGGAAGGCTGAGGTAATAGCCATTATACGATGCCCGCATCCTGGAACTCGGCTACCTGACTTATCTGCAGAATCTAAAAGGAAGGGCGTGGCCTCTTCACTCTTGGAAGGTTTTCACCTTCCCTTTACTTGCCAGGCAGGTTTTCATTTTCCTGAATCACCTTGGCACATAAAGTTGAATATGGTGGTGGAATAAGGATTATTCATCACTTCGTTCCTCACCCTTCGGGCCGCCGCTTTGCGTTGTTGTCTTGCTTCGCTCGGCTCGAACTTTGCCGAAGGTTTTCACCTTCCCCTCAAGCGCTTATCTCGATTCATTACTTCGAATCACCTAAGGCTCAAGGTTAAATATGGTGGTGGGGGAAGGATTCGAACCTTCGAAGTCGATGACGGCAGATTTACAGTCTGCTCCCTTTGGCCGCTCGGGAACCCCACCTAATTGTAAGTACTTGAATGGTGCCGGCACCAAGAGTCGAACTCGGGACCTACTGATTACAAGTCAGTTGCTCTACCAACTGAGCTATGCCGGCATCAAGTGCAGCGCATTCTAGGTAGACCAGACTTGCGATGCAACAAAAAAATCGCTTAATTCGCTCTATCGCTCATAAAATAGACAGATTTGCGCGCTGTGACGTATTATCCAGCAATGTACGTTCAAATATTATTCGTAATGGCTTAACTTGTCACCCTTGAATTGCCGATTTTAAAAACAGATCACAACGGACCATTCGCACCAATTTGTGTCACGCAGCCTCATTCAAGTGCATACAAAGTATCAGATTAAAATAAATACCCATAAGCCGCGGTAAGTTCGCATTGGCGTAATTCTTGCTTTCTCAGCATCAATACATTGGTTTTTTCTGTTTATCGTCCAATGCTTACTTACCAATGAGGTATACCCAATGAAAATCGTTTTGTTAAACGCAGCGACTCTACCTATTTATCGCAATGAATTGGCGCTTCTATTGATTGATGCGGTCACCCATGGCGCATCTATTGGTTATAGCTCTCAACATTTACCAGCTGAAGAAGCAGAACAGTATTTTCATAGCTTGCGTCCTGCCATTGCCACCAGAGAGTTAATGCTGTGGATTGCCCGTGATGAATCAGGCGTTATTGGCACTGTCCAACTAAGTTTATGCCAGAAGGACAACGGTCTTAATCGAGCAGAAGTGCAGAAGCTTTTGGTACACAGTCGCTGCCGGCGAGTGGGCATTGGACAAAAATTGATGCATGAGGTTGAAGAAACGGCATACCAACTTCACCGCGGTTTGCTTTATCTAGATACGCAAACAGGTTCATCTGCTGAATCATTTTATAAAGCGCAGGGATACCGTTGCATAGGTGAAATCCCTGACTATGCCTGTACACCAAGCGGTAGCTACCACCCAACGTCGATTTATTACAAGCGGCTATTTGCGGCAAATCAGTCATATAGTTCAATTGTCGGCTAAATTGCGCATCCCAGTGGGGTGAAAAATATCCACGGTGCCATAAACAGTCTTAATTGATCGGAATACCAACATACGTCAAAGAAATCGCTCGCCACGAACAAAAAACTCTACGCCAAAAACCAAGCTGCCTATAATATGCAGCTTGTTTCTTATCTGGAGTTGGCGTCCAGCGCCTTTCCCAACCTGCGTTTACAGGCAGAATTTGGCTTATGACAAAAAGAGAGCAATCTTTAGCGACGCCTTACCTACAGTTCGATCGCACACAGTGGGCGGCCCTACGCGACTCAGTGCCTTTGACGCTGACAGAAGAAGAAATCGTTAATCTTAAAGGGATAAACGAAGACCTCTCATTGGAAGAAGTGGCACAGATCTACCTACCCTTGTCCCGTCTCCTCAATTTCTATATCAGTTCTAATTTGCGTCGTCAGGCGGTATTAGAGCAGTTTTTAGGAACCGATGGGCAACGTATTCCTTATATTATTGGTATCGCAGGTAGCGTTGCCGTCGGCAAAAGCACAACGGCGCGTCTATTGCAGGCATTGCTAAGCCGTTGGCCAGAGCATCGCAGCGTTGAACTGATCACCACTGATGGTTTCCTTCACCCAAATAAAGTATTAAATGAACGCGGGTTAATGAAGAAGAAAGGTTTCCCGCAATCTTATGATATGCATAATTTGGTGAAATTCGTTTCCGAGGTTAAGTCTGGAGCCAGCGAGGTTACAGCTCCCGTCTATTCTCATCTGATTTATGATGTTGTCCCTGATGGAAATAAAACTATTAAGCAACCTGACATTCTTATTTTAGAAGGTCTGAATGTGTTGCAGAGCGGCATGGATTATCCACACGATCCTCATCATGTATTTGTTTCTGACTTCGTCGATTTCTCAATATATGTCGATGCGCCAGAGGAATTACTGCAAAACTGGTATATAAACCGTTTTCTTAAATTCCGACAAGGTGCATTCTCTAACCCTAATTCTTATTTCCATAACTATGCACAGTTGCCTGAAACCGAGGCTATCAAGATTGCCACTCAGCTTTGGAAAGAGATTAACGGACTGAATTTAAAGCAAAATATACTACCAACGCGTGAGCGCGCCAGTTTAATAATGACTAAAAGCGCTAACCACGCAGTAGAAAGCGTCCGGTTGAGAAAATAAATTTAATAGGGAGGCTAAGTCTCCCTATTTATTATGGATTAACTCCGCGAAGAGATATTTCTCCACCGATGTAAGGCTTCACATCACCGTCTTGTTCCAGCAATAAACCGCCTTGCTGATCTATTCCTCTGGCAATGCCGAATATCTCTTGGTTACCGATAATCAATTTAACTGGCCGGTCTAAATAATTATCCAACTCTCGCCAACGAGAAATAAATGCCCCTAAACCTTCATTTTCGAACTTAATAACCGCGCGACGTAATTCACTCAATAACTCAGCGGTGAGTTTATTGCGATCGATAGAAACGCCGGCCTCTTGTAAATTAATCCAATCCTGGCTAATAACGTTATTCGATGATTCTCGCATCGATAAATTAATTCCGGCGCCAATAACTAACTGGGCAGCGTCCCCGGTTTTTCCTGTTAACTCAACCAATATACCGGCTAATTTTTTATCGTTTAAGTATAAGTCGTTGGGCCATTTGACCTTCACATCCGCCGCACCTAGCTTTCTCAATACTTCGGCCATCACAATGCCGACTACCAGACTTAACCCCATTGCGGCAGCGGGTCCCTGCTCTAGGCGCCAAAACATGGAGAGATAAAGGTTAGCCCCAAATGGTGAAACCCAATGACGCCCACGTCGCCCTCTTCCGGCCTGCTGATATTCGGCCACACAGGCATCGCCTGACTGGAGTTCATTAATTCGATCAAGAAGATATTGGTTTGTCGAATCAACGACCGGCAAAACACTGACTTTCCCTTCGGGTAAATAAGTGGCTATCGCATCTGCATTCAGCAACTGAATAGGTTCAGGCAGGCTGTAACCTTTCCCCGGAACGGTAAATACATCCAAACCCCATTCGCGAATGGTCTGAACATGTTTATTAATTGCGGCGCGGCTCATGCCCAGAGTTTCCCCCAGTTGCTCACCCGAATGGAATGCGCCATCAGCTAACATGCCAATCAGTCTTAAAGGAACGGTAGTATCTTTCACGACAAGCTCTCCACGGCATTAACTTCGCCCGAAGCCGCAATAAAACGCACTTCAGGTTCGAGCCAAACGGCAAATTTAAGCGCAACCTGTTGGCGTACATGGCTGGCGAGATCGACGATATCCTGGCTTGATGCATCATCCAGGTTAATAAGAACCAGAGCTTGCTGCTGATGCACCGCAGCGCCGCCAATTCGGTGTCCTTTCAATGAACATTGGTCAATCAACCAACCGGCAGCAAGTTTTACCGAGTTATCAGCCTGAGGATAATGTGGAGCAGTAGGATAGGTTCGGAGTATTTCCGCGGCCTTTTCTGCGCTGACTATAGGATTTTTGAAGAAACTACCTGCATTACCCGTCACATTAGGATCTGGCAGTTTACTCCGCCGCATTGCGCATACCGAGTCAAAAATCTCACGAGCAGTGACCGTCGACGGATTTAAACGAGTTAAATCACCGTAACCTAGGGTAGGCTTCCAGTCCTTATTCAGCTTGATGCCGACAGCAACAATGGCAAAGCCTTCACCATAGCGATGCTTGAAAATGCTATCTCTATAGCCAAAAGCACAGTCTTCAGCCAAAAGGCGTCGAACTTCGCCAGTATTCAAATCGAGCAAATCGACGTATTCACAGACTTTTTGTAGCTCGACGCCGTAAGCACCAATATTTTGAATCGGTGCGGAGCCAACGCATCCCGGAATTAACGCCAGATTTTCTAACCCTGCCATTTGCTGCTGTAATGAATAGCACACAAGTTGATGCCAGTTTTCACCCGCGCCAACGTGCAGATACCATGCGGTATCATCTTCTCTACACTGAATGCCCTTAATCCTATTTAGCAGTACCGTACCGGAGAAGTCTTCAATAAACAGTACGTTACTTCCTTTCCCTAATAGCAATACTGGCTGATTTGACGCTTTAGCTTCATTCCAGGCAGCAGTTAGCGCAGAAACAGACTCTACGCTCACCACCTGGGTTGCATATGCGGAAAGAGCAAAGGTATTAAGGTTTTTCAGGGGCGCGGCAGGGGTCAACATAGCTTGTAATACTCACTCTAACTAAACTGTATCTAGTCTAACCGATCGGAATACTCAGGTTGTAACTTGTTTACATCAGAGGGTGAAAAATATATTTATTTAATTAATAGCCTAATAGATAGAGCTGAAAAATGGATGCTTTTCGCCCAATTTGAGTTCTGCGATCTGGTAGCTTTGCTGATTTTACATCCGAAAATACCCATTAATGAGGATGAGTTTCCGATAAAACCGACCTGGTTCGTTGGTTGCATGGCTTTTTAATAAAATATAA
>NZ_QCZL01000031.1:0-41663 GCF_003634395.1 Yersinia sp. IP36721 | reverse complement strand
AAGATCAACCCCCTGCAGTTTATGAAAGTGCCTGGTTCATGAGGCACGCTACCGTCTAGGAAACTGGGGTCTATTCACTTTGATATAGGCGATCTGTTCTGCTTCACTCATTGCGGCAATACCTGCATCGCCAATCCTATTGTCTTGTTTCACAGCAAACCATCCTGTCCTGAGTCCCTAACTTCCTTCACGGCTTCGCTGAGCGGGGTTGTCACGCCCTTGCCTTCTGAGGTTAATTTTTGGGTTTCTGCCTTCAGCTTAGAAGTGGCCGCTTTGATACGATACATATCAGCCGTTAAACGAGGTCCGTTGATGGCATCCAGCCTTAATTTGCTCAAACTGTTCTCAATGGATTCAATGCGACCAATGTTTCTATCCAGAGCCGATTCAGCTTTTAGCAACTTGTCATACAGTTCTATTCGCGCTTCAACGGATTCTGCTGCCGCTAAATCCTCATGGATTTTCCGCATGGTTTTTGTCACCGATAATGCCCGCGCTCGGGTAAATATCAGTTCGTCATTAAGATCTGAATCTGCCGCCGCCTCAAACAAATCATCTGCATTCAGATATCGCGCATAAGCACCATGCTTTCTCGCAACCTGGTTGCCGGGAGCAAAAGCACCAACCGGATTGGGATTACCTGCATTGCCTTCTGAATGACGATTACCTTTGGTGAATTGCCCGTTGCCAGATCTGCCGGAGTTCGGTTTCTCGCTTGGCTCTGACTCGGGATCGCGGTCATCATCTACGCCCGATGATAATTTCTGTTCTTCCTCTTCCGCGTCATCACTGTTTGCGCACTGTTGCGCAGTAGTATCAGATTGCGCATTGTGCGCAGTTGTGCGGGGGATCTTTTGCGCAGATTTCGCAGCGCGAGGTTTGATGTAGCGGCGTGCAGATTGGTAATTAAGTCCATGCTGTTCACACCATTGCTGAGCAGTAATCCCTGTTTCTGCGTTGTCTGCCAGAAAGGCCGTTTGCAACGTTTTCCAATCATGCTTTGCCATAGTGTTCTATTGGTCTGTTGTGGGCCATTATCGAGCCACCTATTGGGAAGTGACTCTGTAATGACTTAAACAGCCTTACCCGATGTTTGCCCACGGGATAAAGCCCTCGGTGACTGCTCATGCAATTTCTGGCGCAGTAAATATCCTTCCAGCCCCCATATTTTATGTACCGCGTTATCCATAGCGATTCTACGACCTATCTCTTCATCAAAGTTCTCGGGACTTGCACAGGCACTCTCACCGGTAACGGTGTAACCATTCTCTAATGTGATACAGCAAATGATTACAGTGGTGCCTGGAAAACGATGATATTGGCCCGCAACCTGAACGCGCTCGATATGCTCCGGGGTAATCCGTGGTGCAGTTAAGCCTTTACGCTGAATTTCTTTCTCAATATCTTTATCGCTCATGGTAATTCCTGTTTGGTTGGTTGCTGTGACGGCAGGCTGCGAATTGACGCACGGTCATTGTTGGCCCTGTCTAACAGAGTCAGCAACGGGTCAATCCACAGCACTGCTTGGCGGTAAGTCATTCTGTGGGGGGATGTGGTACCAGTAAGGGTTCCGTCAGGTTGGCCGGAATTGCGCATTGCCCTGGCACGTAGACCGTCCGTATAGTCGTACATCCGCTGAGCAGTAGAATCAGGGATATACCGATCAGCGCATTCCTCAACTTTGAGGTCTTTGCGGTTTTCAATTTGCCTTTCCTCGCTTTTAGCTGTAATGCCAACGTTATAGCTACCAGCAGCCGCAGCTATCTCATTGGAACGCTGGAACTGAAAAGCCTGTAATGCCTGGGTGGCTTTTGACTCATCCAGATCACTTTGCAGTTGGGACAATTGCCCGGCCTTCTCAACAGCAGATTTGTGGAAATAGAAAGCGGTACCGCCAAGGCACAGGATCACCACCAGCAGAACGCTGGCAATCGCGATAAGTAGTTTTGTGGACATATCAGGATCCGGGCTTAATGCCGTTTACTATGAAAAAAGCAGGGGTAATGGCATACACCCGTGATTCAGATTTCACGTAGCGCTACCAAAACAGCATGTAAATGGGTGTTATTAGCTAATTTATAAGGGATTTATGGAGTTAGGCATAATTCGCGCTCGACTTCACGGCGATTAACTAACCCCTTCCAGACCTTGCCATCGGCCTTAACCCATCGGCGTAATTCTTCGCACGCCCCGGAGGTATCTCCACGGTTGAGTTTCTTCACCATAGTTGAATTCGACATTGCAGTAATACCGACGTTATAACCGAATGATGCCAGGGCGGCTTTGCGGAAATCAGTTAGTGGTACTTTGACGCTGCGATCGATAGCGGCAAATACGGGTATCAGGTCTTGTCGCAGCAAAGTGTCGCATTCTGTATCGCTGTAGCGTTTGCCGGGGATAATATCTTTGCCAGTGTGACCATCGCAGACCGTCAGCACGCCAACTACATCACGGTAAGGCATATACTCACGCCCTTCCAGTCCATCATGACCACCGACCAGAGCCAGAGTGATAGCCATAGCACCGCTCGCAGCTACGCCCAATAGTTTATTGCGTAACACGGGGGATATTGCCATTATTCCCCCTTTTCCGCTTTGCGTTTATCTTCTCGGACTTTGAAATACAAATTGGTTAGGAATGTCAGGAAGGCAAACATCAGGCTACCCAGCACGCCAATTGCCGCCCATTGTTCCGGGGCAAATCCATTCAATAATTGTTTAAACCAAAATAAAGCGCCGCCACCGGACGCGGTATAAGAGATACCGGTTGTGAGCCTCTCCATTTTCATGCTCCACCTCCCCGGATTTGGGGAATAAAAAAAGCCCGCAAGGCGAACCATGCAGGCTTTGGGATAATCAGGACTGACCGGAACTGACCAATAAAAAACCGGAGCAGCTTTTAAGCATACTCCGGCATCTTTCGGAAATTTAGCGCATATATGATTCAGGGTCAATCATTGGTCAAAAGTCTTTTTCTAACTGAATTCTCTCAATTAAAACATCACCGGCATTCGACTCTTCTACATATAGCCAGCGCATGCATTCCTTCACCAGCGGTGCATATTGCGCAGCCCACTCTCCGGCCGGTATCTCAGCCCCTATGATGCCCATGGATTTGCGCAGATGTTCCATTGTTGGCGGTATACGGCCACTGCCCCCACACTCGTTGCATATTTCGGGATGAGGTCGCAGAGTTTTACCGGCACCGTGGCAACGTGGACAGACTTGCGTTGTGGTTGCCTGTTGATTTGCCCATGCCCGTAGTGCGCCGCGTTCTGTTTTGATTTTAGACTGAAGGGTTTTTATTTCGTCTGCCAGTAATGCGATCGTGCCATCATCAAGTGCCTGGGCTTTATTTCTTTCCAGTAATTTGATTTGCTGCTGTATCCCATCAACGACCTTTCTGGTCATCCCTGTTCGGGAGCCGTAACGTCTTAATAAAGTTGCAATTTGCTCTACCTGCGCGGGGAGATTTCTATCCAATACCATGTTGAACGCCAACTGACAGGCAGCAATAGCACGCACTGGATGCGGTCGCTTATGCAGCCATACGCCAATAGCCGCCCGCACACGTTGTTCTGCTTTATAGTCATTGCGGTATTTGGTCATCAATATATCGAATCCAACAGGATGTTGGTGCTGGCAGGTAGCGAAAGTCCCTAATATCTGGTCTTTGGTCAGAACTGCACGACCTCGGCCAATGTTCAGCGATTCAATGCTGACGCAGCGCGGATCGTGCATTTTAATTAGTTGTTCAATTGCAGTGGTCATTGGTCAGTCCTAGTATTATGATGCAACATATTGATTGTATAGCTCATTGCATTAAACACAATAACCATTGGCATTATTGCAAATAATATAACATTGAGGTATTTAGATATGCAGTGGAGCTTTTAATGGATTCACTTAGCAGTGAAATATTCAACATACTAAAATATTTACTACCGGGTTTTGTAAGTGCGTGGATATTCCATTCATTTACATCCTATCCTAAGCAAGCCCAGTTTGAACGGATTATACAAGCACTAATATTTACTGCGTTTATTCAAGGCTGCGTAATGGTAACAAAGCCTTTAATGCTATTCATCGGTAAATATTGGTCGCTAGGAAGTTGGAGCGGTACGTCTCATGTTTTTTGGTCCTATGGTTTTTCTGTCTTAATTGGTTTTACATTCAGCACTCTCGCAAATAATGACAGATTCCATACATTCCTTAGGGACAGAAAGATCACCAAAGAACGCTCTTATCACTGTGAATGGTTTAGCACTTTTAAGGAAAATGAAACGTTCGTTATCCTACATTTGAAAGATGAGCGCCGGATATTTGGATGGCCTACTGAGTGGTCTTCAGATCCAACAAAAGGACATGTAATTCTTCAGGATCCGAGTTGGGTCACTGAAGATGGTTATCAAGATATGCCTACGGTAAAACTCTTTATGATAAGCGTATCCGATATTAAATGGGTTGAGTTTCTACAAGAAGAAAAAGGAGTCAACTTTGTCGAGTAAAGCGCCGACGCCACCACCTTATCAAACTAAAAAAGCAATTGGTGAAAGTAAAAATCCGCCACCAACCTTTAAGAGGCCATCACCGCCACCACCGCCACCACCACCGTCTAAAAATGACAAATAAGGAGTGAGTATGAGTAATAGAACACCTACACCACCACCATCGCAATCAAGGGATGAGAAGTTTAGCCGTAATCCTCCACCGCCGACCAATCTTAGGCCGGCACCACCGCCGCAACCTCCGAAGGGTAAATAATCGGGAGTTATAAATGTCCAATAAAGCACATATAAATCCCAAAAATCAGCCAGGCTACGCACAAAATAGCAAAAATCCACCGCCGCCGCCTGCAATGACTAAACCAGCATCACCTCCATCTCCTCCGACCAAAAAAGATTAATTATTAAGCCCAGCCCTTGCTGGGTTTTTATTTATATATTCAGTAATCGTTTTTACAGCTTCAACGCAACTAAATTTTATAATTGCAAGATAGCCCATTTCATTCATTTTATTTAGCCACTGATTTTGATCTGTGGTTAGCTTTCCATGCAATGCTTTCATCTCAATCCACAACCCTGCATAGCCACCACGCGGCAAAGCCAGAAATAAATCCGGCACGCCTTTCCTCAACCCAAGCCGCTTGGCATCCCTTGCCGCCTTTGGCCCACGCTTCCCCTCATTAGGAATATGGATCAGGTAATCACCAACACAGATACCATCGATAACAGTGTTATCCGCCCATTTGATAAGCGCGGCCTGTTCCTCCGTTTCTGCCTGGTGATTAACTTTGCGTACCTTGCCGTTGCAAAATTTTAATTTAGCTTTTGTACCTATATGGCTAATAACATCAATACTATTAAAAATAAGCACCTACTCTATTTTTTTGGAATCTGTTTTTAATTTACACTCTCGGTAGATTTTCTTTATACAAGTGTTCAGCTTTCCTCCATAACTCTCTAATATTAGTTTTTATCTTTTCCCCTAAAGATGCAACTCTCAACTCATGTTTAGCCTCTTCCATCATGCCAAAAAACAATTGCTCTGCCGCAAAACTCATTTTATCATATGCCTCAAAGTGATCTAGACCATCCTCCATTACCTCCCTATGAACCTTTCTCTCCTCTTTTAAGAAATCACGCAGTTTTTCGCTTGCTGAGGTGGTTAGTACTAGCGGTCCTAGTTCAGAAAGTTTGGTAATTTGACTAATAGTAGAATTACGTCTCGCATTTATTTCTTTAATTTCTTCCTCTGTTAATAAAGGCTCCATATCGTCTCCTAGGTAGGAAGATTGGAATGAATCATCTCTAAATGCTATATAATCATTTTTCAGTGTATAAAGAGATTCAGTCAAAGAAATATAAGCAGCAGCTCTCTTCTCCCACCATTTTTCGCGATAAAAACGTGATAATGCAAATCTCATCGTCAGATATGCCGCGATACCACCTATAACGAGTCCAATACTAGCTTGAGTAAAAAATGTATCCCAATTCACTTTTTTTCCTTTTATGTCACTCTTACTTTAGTTCCTCATTAAACCAATATTGCATGGTTTTATATAGTGAACATAACAAAGTTTCCTCCCTCTCCCCCACCAGCCACTCATATGGCACCCGCCCATCTAACACATCATGGCAATCCGAACAGCCGAATACGGCCCAGTAGTCATCTGACTTATACCCCATGCCGTGGGTCGAACTGGGTAAATGGCACAATACCGTTGTTTCCGAGTTTCCATTACAAATTCCGGGGATCTGGAGCGTGCAGCATTGGCCCCGCGCAGAATCGCGCAGGGCTTTGCTTCTAAATGCCGGGGACTTACTCACTTTTATACCTTAGAACGCTCTCTGCTTTGCTGATCTGGAGGTTAATATCATTCAACTTGAATGCGGCGTTTTTAATTCTTGCCCGGCAATTAACCTCTTCACGTTTCAGCTTTTCCAAGCCCTCACGATGTTGCTTAATTTCTCCACGCAGTCCTTTAAGTTCCCAATCGACTTTTGCTTCACCGTTGCAAACTAAATTAATCCAGTCGAATGCATCGACCACCGCACCACACCTGCGACAAGTGAGCGTACGTAGATGCTCATCGACTAGAATTTTTCCGTGCTTACAGCGCCGGTCTTGACTTTGGGCTGGCTCAGCCTTAACAAAATTCAGCATTTCTTTGATATCAGCGTTCTCATTAAATCGCTTGGTGAATGCCAATACATTGTCACTTTGATCATCATGAATATCGTTATTATCGCTCATTGGTCAATCCTCAGTATTCCAGCAGTCGGTTAACTGCCTGTTCCATTTCATACTCGTTATCAAAGTGCTGGCCTAATGTCTCATTCCAGATAACACCGGCCACCCCTTTATAAATCCGGTCAAAAGCACCCTGATCCATATTCACGAACGCAATACTCCAACGCTGTTTCAATGTGCCACCTTCTGGGTTGGGCATCAGGTCATAGAATCCGGCTTTGATCATGACGTGGTTAAAATAAGCGGTATCGGTCTTTACCGCCTCCCCATCAAATCTTTTTTGGCGCTGCCTGATGACTCGGTCTAATACCGCTTGAGCAATAGACTTGGTAACCTTTTCATAGAGTTCTGAATCTCCAGCGGCGCTGCCCACTGCTTTCGCTACCTCATGGGCTATCCATTCCTCTGGCGCACTGACGAAGGTCCAATCCGGTACCCAATATGAAAAACCCAGCTCGAGCAATTTCCAGAATTTACGATGATGTTTCAGGTTACGCCGGTCACCGATAGGGCTCATAGATATTGGAGTGCCAACAGGCACCCCTTTCATGGTTTCGCGATCGTGATCGGTGGCGTACTTAATTCCACCACCGGGTAACAGCACGCCCATAACTTCTGTCTTTTTCTTTCTCGGGGACTTAGTTCGCTGCGCTGTTGTCATACGGCCCCCATTGAGGACAGCCGCTCGGCCTCTCTGCGGATCTGCGCTAGAAATGCCTCTCCAGTGGCAAGTAATTGCTCACGGCTGATATAGCTAATCGCAGGGCCACGCCATTCCTTATCGAAAATTGCAATAGCCGCACCAAACCCAGCATTACAGGCCACCTGAGTGCTATCTTCGGGACGGAACCATGCAGGTACTTCAAAACCAATTCTGCCGCGAATGAATGCAATATGGTCTGCCACTTCAGGCCACCACACCTCTGACGTTGCCGCTTTGGTCAAATAGACATATCGACCGCCACGCTGCCGCATTTCAGAGGTATAACCCATGATGTGCCTCATACCTGTAATATATTGCCCTTCATGCTTTTTCGCCGTGCTGTAGGGAGGATTGGCAAATGCGGCACCATTCAATTCGGTCAGTCTTGCGGCCCAATCTTGAGTGAGCGCATTATCTTCCGCAGTGTAATAAGCAGGCGTTTTCGCATTCTCACCATCACTGAACAGATCCAGAACTAACGGGCCAAACATCGCATTGATGCCCCAGAACAGAGCATCTGGCGTGCGCCACTGATCACCAATCAATTTCAACTTATGCGTTGGGGCGGATTTGAGAGCGGCGAGATCATGAACATATTGGGTATTGGAGAAATCAATCATGCAATGGCTCCCCATGACCAGTATTTGGAATCAGACGATAAAACCAAACCCGCTTACCGCTATCTTCGTTGCGGACAGTTCTAACCTGTTTCACCAGCCCATGACGGACAGGATTAATTTCACGCAGGCGTGCGCTTATAGCGGTCTGGGTATCACCTTCACCGGGGAACATCTGGGATAATAATTTTTCGAGATCGCGCAGGGTCCGCCAGTCAGCACCACTGGCAGCACTGATCACGCGGTTTAACTGGCTGTTGGCATCGTTTACCCGACCAGCCAGGCGCATAGACCTTATATCGTTGTTAATACCAACCCTTTCGGCGTTGGGTACTTCCGGTTTGATCACCATGACGCGCCCTCCCCGATCAGCACTTGGCGGGTTCCGTCTGGCGTTGGTTGTGACACAATGCCTTCAACCTGCATTCTTTCAAGCAGCCAGGCCGCACGGTTATAACCAATGCGGAATTCACGCTGTAGCCCAGAGATTGAAGCTCTACCTTTCGCCTTGATGAACTTCACTGCCTCAGGATAGCGATCATCATTGTCCCGTTCTGCACCATCCAAATCGATCCATGAACTACGGGTTGCCTCGCCGCCTAATGCGGCAACCAGATCCGCAATTAAAGCGGCTAATTCACCCGTCATCAGAATAAAATCGGCATCAAAGCGCTGGGCGTAATCTTCCCGATCGATGTCGTTATTTTGTTCCAGCAACACGGCGCTGAATTTCACTTTCTTCAGGGTACCGTCATCGGCCAACACAAAGCTGATGCGTTCTTGCCATTCCAACGCCAACTTAGTAACCAGTTTCCCCGCGGCGATATGCCCCCGGATCTCGTCACTGACTAAATCCTGATGTTTACTGCGTAGAATCCCGCCTTGCTCCAGCACCGCCTTTAACTCAGCTTCTTCCTGAAGCGCAAACCCAGCGGGCGCGGAACCTGATCGCAGCCATTCGGTTAACGTCAGTTCAATTGGGGTATCAAGTGTCAAGGGGACAACAGGCAGAGAACCCATGGTTTTGCGCAGTAATGCCAATGCATTTTCAGCTTTCCGCGCGCTAGCGGCATCGATGATGATTAACCCAGCCCCTGCGTTAATCCAAATGGATGTTGTAGCGTATTTGCTAAAGGCCCGTGGCAACAGAGTCTGGATAACTTCATCTTTCAGCGAGTCTTTTTCTGTTTTTTTCAGTTTACGATGTTGCTCTTGTTCCAAACGCTCGACTTTACTCGCCAGTTCACGGGCGATAACCGGCGCAGGTAAATCCTTTTTTTCACACTGCAATGTGATCAGGATTTGCTTATTAGCCACATGCGCTAGCGTGGCGCTTTCGTTACCCATTGGCGATATCCAACCAGTTTTCGCCATATCCTGGCTACCACAGGGTGTAAATGCGAATTGTGCCATTTGCTCTTCCAGATTGGCGAAAGAGACATCGCGGGATAGTTTGTAAATCAACACGTTCTTGAAATTAATGCTCATTGATCAGTCCTCGGTAATTTTATTATTTTGCAAACCGTGGTCAGCGGCCTGCTGTAATGGCTTTTGGTGTTTACTGCCCAGAGACTCTTGTAACCTGATACTTTCATCTCGCCATCTTCTTGCCATTTCCTCCTGATCCTGTTTAATTTTATCTTTCAGTTCGTCTAAAAAATGACGGATTTTAGTTGGTACCCCATTACCCAACTTGCCCCTGTCTGATAACAACAACTGATATTTTTCAACTTTAGGTTTTGGCAGGAGTCCTGTTGTAACCGCCTGTTCAACGCTGCGTTTTACGGTCTCTTTATCCCATCCCTCAGACACTGACCATTCAGGTGATCGGCCTGTTCCCTGTGCTGCCTTAGTCAATCGCTCATAGGCCGCAATGAAAGCCATACGCGCACCCACCTTGTCACCTTCCTGCATAATTGGCAGAGCAATATTCCATGCCTGGGCAATTTCATTTGTCCAAACCACAGTGTTAGCCTCATCTTGCGCGGGTAATGCCAATGCCCATGCCTCATTCGCTGAGAGCCAATCGGGTTTACCGGCAATAGTTTGGATATTGCGGATAATATCGGCAGGTTTTGGTGAGAATCTGCCTTGGTCTGGATCAGTAAGCCAGTTGCTAAATGCCTGGCGTACGGTGTCGATATCGTATGGCAGCAACGCATTCCAATAGAGATCAAGCACAGCTTTTGATGCATCTTTTCCGTATATCGCCAGAGTGGCTTTCATGACCTCCGCGAATTCACGTCTATCAGCGATACCCTGCATATTCACCACCCATCATTGACAAAATCGTCTGCAACCTGCGCATTGCGAGCCTCCAGTGCTTCCTGACGACTCATGCTGGTGTTACCAGCGCACTGGTTCTGTGGCCGGCTACGATTCTGTAACCATTCAAATTTCAATCCCTGCCAACCGGCGGCCATGGCTTCAGATAACGCATCATCCACCGACCATCCAGCGGCAGCCGCTTTACTCAACTCCTTACCCAGCATGTTCACCACGGTCTGAGTCATTGGCGCTCGTTTTGCTTTTCGGTGTTTTAGGTAGTCATCCCAAATCTCAGAGCTAACAGCCATCGGAAAAGCGGAGAAGTCTATTGCAGAACTTTTAGCCGCCTTACGTGTGCGCTTCTCTGTAGTAATCTCTGTAGTAATCTCTGTATGATCGAAATGGGGAATCCCTTGCCCGCCAGTTAGGGAATCCCTTGCTGGCGGCTTGGGCTTTTCCTCGTTCGCCAATTGGGTTTTTCCCGTTTCCCGAAATGGGCTTTCCCCATTTGGCGATTTATCAATAGGTTGCGATAGCATTCCATCCAACCGGTCGGTATCAATCTGATAGTAAATACGGTGTTCTAACCGCTTATTTGTTTCTTTCAAAACCCCCGCTTGCTTGAGCTTTTTACGAGCTGTAAGTTGTTCCTCGTAGGTCAATCCTGTTTCAGATTCAATCTCTTCCGTAGTTTTAAAAATGCCAAACTCTGAAGTTTCTTTGCCCGTCCAATAGAAGAACTGGCAGAATAAAATGACTGCATTTACGCTCCCAAGATATGGAACCAAGCCAGGGTAGTAGGCAATCGGCCGGCCAAATTGGTATATGAGTTCAGATGGCGTCATAGATCCCCCTACGGCTGCTTTGCATCAGAGGGACTATGTTGACGGGAATAGAACGCCTGCGTCACACCGGACAACGTCCCTGTAATAGCCATACGGCGGGCCTCCTGCCCGTCAATAGCCAGTTTTTTACCCACGATATTGGCAATCAGTTCCACTGATGGCGTGGTGTTGGGTGTGATATTGCTCATAGAGGATTCTCCTGTTTTGGTGGAAGCTCAGGCAGCCATTCGGGTACCGGTAGCCCGGCGAGTTTTAATTCGGCATAAACATGGGCCAGCATTTCAGGCGCTTCGGCGAACATTGCCAAAAAACCACGAATCGCCGCCACATTGGTTTCTACTGCGGGGTTTGAGTCCAGTGCGCTGGCGGTGCTTTTGATGGTCACTGCCTCGCTTTCTGTCCATCGGGTTTTAATCTGATCTTCGCGGACGGTATGGAACGGTAATCCGTTCTTGCCTACTTTTTTGCGGGATAACAACTCCCGCCGAACGTCAGAGGCTATCGCAGCCCCTGCCGTTATACCGGCAGGTTGGTAAATTGTGGTCATTGGTCAGTCCTTAAATATCTTTGGTGATTACACACATGGACATAAACTGTGAATAGTTTCTTTTTTAGTCCGCCACGGAGGCGCAATGTCCAGTGATAATTCCCTTAGTTACATTAGAGCCTTGGTCGATGTTGTCGCCATTACCGTGCTATCCGGTAGTGATGAACAACATAAGCTCCGTATCAAGCAAAGTCTGGATGCAATCATGAATCATCCGACACTGGAGATGTCACATGAAGGCCAGGAACTGTTCGCTCACTTTGCTGCCCTTCTGGATGGCTCAAGCACTGAGGTTTTCCTTTCAGCACGGATACGCCAAGAAGATCCAGATCCTGAAAAGTCACACTCCTCCCCACATTTGCGTTTATTGAGAGGGGGCAAAGAGGAGTAGCAGTTTTTTGTTTCTTACGTTTGGCTCTCCAGTTAGCAAGCCAACGCTTTGGGCTAATAGTCATTGGTCAGTCCTCTATCTTTACTGATGAGCTGGTTTGGTCAGAACCAGACTGAGATTTTCCGGGTTGCGGCCATAATCTGCCGGGTTATAGGTGTATGGGATGTTGGGCGATAAATGGCATAACAAGGCGATATCTTCTGGCACGCCTTGAGATCGCCATTTCCCCACGGCTTGCCCCGTTCGAGGTTTCCCTCTGGTTGGGAAGCAACGTCCTATCTCCGCATTACTTCCCATTTCTGTTTTCAATATTTCATAAAGTTTCATTAATACCTCCTCACTAATCGTAACTAAAGTGTCGGGATGACACAAGGGAAAAACGAAAACAAAGTTTCATTAGATAATGTTACTTTGGTGTCAGATTCGTATAGTGTCTTTTACATATCAGGAGTCGTTAATGGGAAGCACTTTAGCCGAAAGGGTTAGTGAACGCAGATTGGCACTTAATTTAAGCCAGGAAGATCTGGCAAAGAAAGCTGGCGTCTCTCGCGTTGCCATCAGTAAAGCTGAACTAGGGCTCACTAAGAATTTTAATGGCGATACTTTATTTAACGTCGCACGCGCATTGCTATGCAATCCTGAATGGTTACAAACAGGGAAAGGCAGCCCTGAGTTGCAAAGCACATCTCATAACAATTGGGACGCTAATGTGACTGAAATTAACCGTCATCAATCAGCTCAGTCCTATGAGTACCCGAAAATTAGTTGGGTAAGTGCCGGAAATTGGTGTGAGGCCATTGAGCCATACAGCATTAATGAGATTGACCATTGGGTTACGACAACTAAATATGCTGGGCAAAATGCATTTTGGCTGGATGTGAAAGGCGATTCGATGACTTCACCTGTTGGGCTGACCATTCCTGAAGGCATGTCGATACTCATAAACCCCGACGCAGAACCAACATCTGGCAAGCTAGTTATCGCCAAGTTAACCGATGATAACGAAGCCACTTTCAAGCGCTACATTGAAGATGCTGGTAACAAGTATTTAAAGCCGCTTAACCCTCAGTACCCAATGATAAAAATCAACGGCAACTGCAAAATAATAGGCGTGGTTGTAGAAGCCAAGTGGGAAAATTTATAAGGATATTGCAATGTATTGTATGAAATGCGGTACATCAGTTGATCCACACAACAAATTTTGCCCATCCTGTGGAACACAAATCGCTCAATTAAATGAGGTAAATAAATCAAATCCTTGGCACGATAAACAAGACAACCAACAAAAAACCATTTTAAAAGCACAACCTATTGTTGCAAATGAAATAAAAGGTGATGGATTTTTTAAGAAATGGAGATTTTATATTTTAGTTTCAATAGCTTTTCTGATCTTTAGTTTAGTAAGAAAAGATTTAATACAAATTGAAGCAAATAATGAAATAAAACCAGACGCATGGGCAGTTGCAACCGAAAAATATAAGAAAATCAAAGCGGACCAAAACCTACCAGTCGTAGTGGATCAATATACAATTTTCAGAGATATCTATGTTGAAGATCGAAAAATACACTATGTATATACTGTAAAAAATTTAGCTGTAACAGAAGAACTAAAAAATGAGCTTTATACTATGGCACTAAAAATGTTCAACGAAAACATGTGCCAAAATCCGTTAATAACCCAACATGGTGGTCAGCTTGTTTTGTCTTACCAGTTTATAACTGGCACTCTTGACTATAAGTTTGATAAAAGTTTTTGCCTGAAAAAATAGTTACTGCCTGAAGTTCCCTCCTTCTGCTTTTATCCTTTCGCATCAATCCGAAACTAAAGTATCAAACCTCACTTGACGCAATCCGAAACTAAAGTTACATTTAAGTTCAAGAACAAGACTACCACCCGAATCAATGGGTACGCTCTTTAACAAATCGGTTAAGTGACATCAAAACGGTCCGCGTGTACCAGTCACGGCTCAGCTAAACCACGCAGTACCCACAATGGAGGAAAAAATCATGAAGTAACAACGCGGATAGACCGCACCCCACTGCCTGATTAAATTCAGGCTCGCGACGACGGCGTTACAGGTCGGGTTCCCACAGCGGCGTAGTGAGGGAAAGGAGGCGTGAAGCATCACTGAGTAACCGGTTCGCGCCCGGTTAACGCATAAGCAGCTTAAAAATGACGAGTGGATTTACCCTGCTGCTGTCAGTTAGAGGCCGCAGGCATAAAACCACTAATTACCCATGTGCCTTTTTAAAAGGTACTGCGGTGATAGAAGCAACTGAGGACTGACCAATGGCCACAACATCTCGTCAAAAGCGTATGGCAAAAAAACGCAACGCCTATATCCAGGCACTGGCAAAGCGTGAAAGTAACCGAGTTGAAAAAGCAGTATTAGTTTTGGTGCGGTGCAAACCGATGCCAGATATGCCAGCCGTACCCAGCAAGCCCAGAACTTCAGCAGATCCAGAGAAACGGATTGCAGCAGTTGCCCGCCAGAAGATGCGTGGTTGCAGTAAGTTACCTCGCGGGGTGCGTTAAGCATTAATTAGCAGGAAAGCAAAATAAACCATCGGAGCTACAGCTTAGGCTGTGGCTCTTTTTTTTACCTAAAAGGAACTAATATGAGCAATTTACCAGCAATTAGTATGAAGCAGATTGAATCTTCCCAGATCCACAGCATCGGCCATGACCCAGTTAGCAACACTCTGGCGATTCGTTTTAAGTCGAAGGGTGAACCGGCAGCCCTGTATCACTACCAGAATGTGTCCGCTGATGATTACGCGGCATTCTCCGGTGCTGAATCAATTGGCTCCCACTTCTACCGCAATATCAAGCCAGATACAGATCGCTACCCATTCCAACGCATTAACGAAAAGAAAGACGGCGAATAATCAACGCTCTTTCACCATGCGCCTAATCAGTATGGGCGCATGAGTAAGACCATTGAGGAAAACATATTGGACACTTCTAAAATTAAGACCCCGACCAATCCAAGTCGAACAGCTACTGCCCGAGTAAAAAATCCTCTTCCGGCCCCCACAGAGTGCCATTTTTGCTCTGGTAGCGTTCAAATCGCCACGCATCAAGAAGTTTATGGGCGCGACTACAACGACTGGCCTTATGTCTATTTATGCCAAGGCTGTGGCGCGTATGTGGGATTGCACCCATTCACTGCAATTCCTTTAGGGACATTGGCTGACAAAGCCACCAGGCAAGCGAGGAAGGAGTGCAAAACCCCATTTGAGTGCATTTGGCAATCAAGGCTTATGTCTCGCTCTCAGGCGTATGGATGGCTAGCTGAAAAAATGGGGATACCCGCAGAGAAATGCCACTTTGGTTGGTTTGACATTAAGCAGTGCCAACAAGCGAAACAGATATGTGAAGACTATCTCTCAACCTGATAAGCGAGGTGCATCGTGAATGAGTACAACTATCAGCGAATGGTTGAGCAATCGCTGGAGCAATATGACCGCCTGTTGATATCGGATCCCGGTGAGCAAAAGGAATTGGGCAAGCGGATTGAGTTCCTACGTCAGCACTCGAAAATGCTCAGTGCTTTTAAATCCGCAATTAAAAATAGTTGCCATGTTGCAGGTTCAAGCGGTGAACATCTTCCGGCATTTACCGAAACCGCCGATATGGAACTCTATCTGGATGAGGTACAGGAGGAAATATTTCTCCGGGTTGCCAAGGCAGAACGAGCAATGGAATTAGACGCTGAGAAAAACCACCAACTCCAATAAAGAGAAAAGCCCCAGCGATTAAGCCGGGGCTATCCCAGGAGTGCGGGACCAACCGCAAACCTACTGAGGACTGAACAATAACCACGAGGATTATTATCAGCGTGGTTGAGTGACCAAACCCAACCGTGGGAAAGCATACCATGCCTATTGAATTCATCAAGAGACTCCAATACCGCCACCGAGTTACTGGCGACGATTTTAACCTTTATCCCCGCCAATCTGGCCTGAAATTCTTCTTCGCCTGTGTTTTAGGCGCTTTCATGTTTCTGGCTATCGCTATCAAAATCTGAGGGCTGACCAATGACCACCCAAGCAGTAACAACCCGTAATCTCCCGCCCGCCGTGGTTGGGTTGAATATTGACGAACCAACGTGGAACGCGCTGAAAAACAGTATTTACCCTGGCGCTAAAGATGATTCAGTCATCATGGCGGTGAGTTATTGCCGCGCCCGCCAGTTAGACCCGTTGATGAAACCCGTTCATTTAGTTCCAATGAGCGTGAAAGATGCTCTAACCGGTAAAAACGAATGGCGCGATGTGGTGATGCCCGGTGTTGGGCTTTATCGTATACAAGCAGACCGCTCCGGTAACTATGCTGGCGCACAAGAACCAGAGTTTGGCCCGGATATTACACAAACACTTAGCGGTGTAGAAATTACGTTCCCTCAGTGGTGCAAATACACACTGAGCAAACTCATGCCTAACGGCACTATCGTGGCGTTCAGCGCGAAAGAGTATTGGTTGGAAAACTACGCAACCGCTGGCCGCGATACTCAGGCACCCAATGCTATGTGGAAAAAGCGGCCCTATGGGCAACTCGCCAAGTGTGCGGAAGCCCAGGCTCTCCGTAAAGGGTGGCCGGAAATTGGTCAGCAGCCAACAGCGGAAGAAATGGAAGGTAAAAGTCTTGATGTGAATGAAGGTAAAGAACACAGCCAAGGCAGCCAGCAACCAAGCCAACCGCAGGCACTACCGGAATACAGCGCGGAACAATTTCAACGCGCACTTGCTGACTGGACAACGCTGATCAACAAGGGCAAGAAAACCGCCGCGCAAATCATCAACACCATCGAAAGCAAATACACCCTGACCTCAGCACAAATCAAAACTATCGAACATCTGGAGGCGGAAGATGCAAATCATTAATGTCCAGCAAGGCACGCCGGAATGGCACGCCTTGCGCAGTCGCCATTTCACCGCCAGCGAAGCCCCGGTAATGATGGCAGCCTCCAGTAAAATGCGCCGCGATGAATTGCTGAACATGAAGGCTACCGGCTCAGAACGGGAAATCAGCGATTGGGTACAAACCAACTTGTTTGATAAAGGTCACGCGCAGGAGGCCACAGCACGGGTAATCGTAGAATCCATGATCGGTACCGAATTATTCCCAGCAACCGCCATCGATGATGATGGCTATTTGTTGGCTTCCTTTGATGGCATGACCATGATGGAAGATGTGTTGTTTGAGCACAAAATGTGGAATGCCACACTGGCACTGGCAGTGAAAAATAAAGACTTGCCGCCAGAGTATTACTGGCAGTTAGAACAGCAGCTTTTAGTGAGTGGGTCCGAAAAGGTCATTTTTGTGGTATCAGATGGCACTGAAGATAACTTTGTGTGGATGGAGTATTTACCGGTACCTGGTCGCCGTGAAGCTTTGATGGCGGGCTGGCAGCAATTTGAGCAGGATTTGAACGGTTACACAGCCCCTGAGATAAAAGACATCCCACAGGGTAAAGCCTTAATGCGCCTCCCGGCTCTGCTGGTAGAAATCGAAGGAGCAGTAAAAGAATCAAACCTGACTGTTTACCAGAATCAGGCGCTGGCCTTTATTCAATCCATCAACACCAATCTGGTGACCGATCAGGACTTCGCTGACGCAGAAGAAACCGTTAAGTTCTGCGAAAAGGCGGAGAAAGAGCTGGATCTGATTAAACAACAGGCACTGTCTAAAACTGAACAGATTGATCTCCTTTTCCGCACCATTGATACCTTGCGCGATGAAATGCGAAACAAACGGCTAGACCTGTCAAAACTCGTTAAGTTGCGCAAAGAAGCTATTCGCCTTGAAATATTGAATAAGGCCAAAGCCGCGCTTGCCGAGCACATTGCTGTTATCAATAAACAGTTGGCTATTGTCACCCTACCCGCGATTCCGGCTGACTTTGCCACTGCCATCAAAGGCAAGAAAACCCTCACCTCGTTGCAAAGTGCCGCCAACGATGAGCTAGCCCGCGCCAAGATTGCCGCTAATCAATTAGGTGAAAAATATCAGGCTAATTTAGCGCTATTTGCTGATATTGAACCGGCTTATAAAAATCTGTTCGCTGACATCAACCAGATAATTGCTCTTGAGCACGAACATTTGGCGCTGATGATTGAACAACGCATTACCAGGCAAAAACAGATTGAGGAACAGCACAGACAGCAGGAAGCATTGCGGCTTGATGAATTGAAAAAACAGCAACAGGCTGCATCAGTGATCACCACAGAGACTGTTGCCGCTAGCACTGATACAACTGCCCATCAGCCGTTGCACCCTGCGAGATCGGTTAACTTTCCTAAGCAACTGGGCAAATCTGTAAATTCGGCAACTATAGACAAGCCAGTTGATTGGATTGCACAAATTAACGCTGATTTAGTGGCGGCAGGAATTGAGCTTACTACTGAAACAGTTAACCGTCTGTACAACGCGGTGAAAGCTGGCCAGATCCGCTATTTCTCTATCACGCAATAACCTTTCATAACCTGCCACGGCAGGCATTCCACAGGTAACCCATCATGACCACAAAGGCCACAACTGCCAGTGTGCTGGAGTCATCCCTGCGCCCAGTTCGGGCGCAGCTAGACCTTGCCATTGAGCAGACTACCGGCATCGCACAGCGTTCTGTAGAGAGCGCGACTGTTTTACTCAACCAAGCGCAGTCCCTATGTATTGAACAACTCAACATCGAGACTGACGAGTACAACCTATTATTCGACCGTTTAGAAAAAACTGAAAACGACCTAATTACGAAATCCTTGGCGCTAACACAAGTGCAGGAACGCATAGAAAATGCCGATCTAGCAGTGGCTGAAGCCAATGCACAGCGAGACAGTATTTCAGCCAAATACAACCTTTCACTTTCAGACCAACGAGTATTGGCTACTGAGGTGAATCGGCTAAAGTCACTGAATCCTGAAAAAATGAAAATCCAGATCATTCGACTGAAAGATGATCTGGAGAATAAGCGCACACTGTTAAATCAGCAATTGACGGAGATTCGGCGATACAAAAAAGAGGTAGCAGAAAAAACCAGCAAACTGGCTGTCATGGTTAATGTTAATGAGCAATTGAATAATGTTGTTTCTGACCTCACCAACCGGATCCAGCGTATGGATGGTGACGTCGAGCCAACCTACTATCGTGGCAATGATGACATTGAGTTTTACTTTTATACCTTCCAGTGGGGGCTGAAACTGCGCTCAGGCGATTACGATATGCAACTAATTAACGATATTGACTGGCATATTGAAATTCGTTCCACCAACGGCATTGGCCTGATCGTCTCTGTCAATGAGTGGGCATTACCCGTCTATCCCATGGTTGATGACTTCGAACAGAACTGGCCAGATGGCCTAACCCCGGCTATTACCCAACGTATTCGTGATCTGCTTGAGCCTACTCACCCACACTTAGTTAAGCGTGCTGAATGGGCAGAATCAGTGCTTACCGAAACCCTCCCTTTGAAAGAGCAACATTTAGAACTGCTAGCCCGTGCCGGGATCCATTCTTTGCTTGATGTTGTCCGCCGAACGCCGGATATGCTGGCTCATGCCGTCAAAGGCTTCGGGATTGCCAGCGCCCGCCAGGTACATGCTCAATGTTCCAGGATCGTGAAAGACTGGGAATTAGAGCAGAAACAGAAGGAAGCCGCATGATGGATGAGGAACTGAACCAGAGTACCGGCAGCTACTTTAAAGAAGATGACCGGGGAGACTATACCGCTCGTATCATCTGGCTAATGCGCTCCCGCGCAGAGATCCGCAGCGGTAATCCCTATCGACCCATGCCAAAGCCGATTTATCCCGGTGATGACCAATGTGATGCCATTCCTCAGGTGAATACAGTCGATATCGGTATCCGTAAGCGCTACTCACTGGAAGTGTTGTTGGCTATCTATCAGTTTCACCGCGCTGGCCACAATGAAAACTTGATCGCCAGTGATACCGGTATCCCAGCGGCTACTATCCGTAAAATGCTCGAGCATAAAACTCAAACCCAACGCAAAGCCTGGCAACTGGCTCACCAGCTCCGCATTCCCGCTAAGAGAGACATTATCAGCCGATTATTACGGGAGGTTTAGTTGTAGAGGAAAAGCCCATGAGTATGGGTAATCAATTTCGAAAAAATAAACTGAGGACTGACCAATGACCAACGAAAAACTAACCGCTACTACACAACCAAAAACAACAAGCCTGGCTACGGACATTGCAGCTCACTGCTTAGCCTTCGAGCAGTCGCCGGATTATTCAGCGATGTTACAAAAACACGTTGCCAATTTGTACGAAAATACCATCAAAGAAACCCTTGATTGGGCGACTTCCCTCGAGCAGTCAAGAAAGCGCTGGAATCCGCTTTACCGGCCAATATTTCCGATATGGTCGATCTGCCGCGCTACAACATCCTTATGGCTAAGACGTTGGAAGAAAGTTGGACGCTCAATGCCGTTGGGGAACAATTGACCGCTGGCATGCAAAAGATCGTGCTGGATTTCATTAAGTCTGAACAGACGCCAAAATACATCAAAGCGTCAGACCTGTGGGAAGCTTATGTTGAGCAGCACAAGGAAGAAGCGGCGCAAGAGGGATGGGAACGGCCTGAAGTACTGATGGAAATGAGCGAACATGATGGTTTCCGCATGGGGATCGAAAAAGAGCCGGCAGGAGAAAGTTCATCGTTATTCAGTTCGTCACGAAAGAAAACACACCCATTCCAGTTCACGGACAATCTCTATTTTTCTCGTGAAGGTGAGTACATTGAGATTGAGGGCCAGCGCCGCCAAGAAAAAGTATGGGCAGAAGTTGATGGCCTTCCGGTCTACAGCCTGTACTCCGGTAAGTTGGATGGTGATGTGATCGGTAAAAAAGTCATCACGTTCCGCGGCAAATTTGAAAAGCTAGTGGCAGCATTGTACTACGGCGATAGCCTGCTGCTATTAGACGAATCCGACGCGGATGAAGTTTATTACCCCAACAATTATTAACCTTTAATAACAAATCCGAATTAGCTTCGTTATGCATTGGCTTAATAATTCCAAATAATATCCCCCAATAAATCCCCAGTAATCATTAATTATATTCCTGCCAGCAGGCTGGGGGTTATTTCATTCAATTAAAGAGTCATCCCATGTTTGGATTGTTTCTATACGTCTGCTTTACATTCCAACCCTGCCAGTACGAACCGCAAGGTTATATCTATCCCGATGATAAAAACTGCCTGGCTGACATTCAACAGCAAGGTCTGCCACCTGAATATGAATGCCTGCCAGTCGATGGCGTTCTCTTTGCGAGGAAGCAATGATGATCAAGACAATTACAGCTGTACCGGTCGAGCGCGATGAACGTGGTTTCTGGACACACCCTGATTACTTTGAGCCAGAAAATGGCCGGGAGTTTGGTGTTGAAGGTGAATTCAAAGCATGGAAAGCATTAAACCGCGTCACTGGCGCGTTGGGATGGATGGAGGGCGAAGATAACGCTGATGAGTTAAATGCCGCGTATGAAAGTGGTGATTGCAATATCAGTACGTGGCAACCCACACCACCAGCGGGTGACGGTTGGTTTATGGCTTCAATACATGACACAGAAGACGGCCCAGTATGTTACTGGCTTCGCCCTATCGAATGCGATCCTGATGCTTTAGCAAGCCACCGCGAACAATGCCATATCGAAGCATTAAAAACTGAATTTCTAATTAAGCACCAAACTGCCGTTACAGCTTCACATCAATATTTTGCAGCCTGTGATTTGGGTGAAGAGCGTATTTTTGCTGGTGAAATTTATGAGCGCCTACGAACAGCTACTAGGCAATAAGGTGGGAAAAAATCAAATCAACAATTCACAAGGCCATGCATTACAAAGCGCCTTTATCCGTGTGGTTCCTGTTACTTGCCGTGATATTCACAGCGGCAGTAACTGGGATTATTTATCTAACTGTTCTTGTTTATTGAGGTAGGTGAAATGTCTAATCAATTAGAGCTTTGCCATCAGGAATTACTGCAACACACTATCGAAGCAATCTGCACCGCTGGTTAACGGAAATAAACGCATTACCGATCTGTAAACATTCCCTACAACTTTACGAATATTCATAGCCCCTTACCACCCCAGACCAAACGACCATAATAGGGCGTAGCATCGTTGCGCCCTTTCCTACTGAGGAAAGACCAATGACCAAATTACTGACATTAGAAGAATGGGCGGAAGAAACCTACCGCAGCAAGCAACCAACTCCCCAGACACTTCAGCGCTGGGCGCGAGGCGGTAATATTTACCCGGCCCCTGAAAAACATGGGCGGGAATATCGTGTGCAGCCCGGCGCTATTTATATTCAGCCTAAAAGCTACCGGCTGGCAAAAGAAATACTTAAAACATCGCCCAGTACAAGTTCATCACTGATAGAGAGAATTAATCATGGCATCAAGGCCAAAACGATATGATGCCAACTTACCAAAAAATCTGACCTATCGGCGATATTACAAATCTTATTACTGGCGAAATCCACTTACTGGAAAAGAAATTCCTCTGGGACAAATCGCCCGGAGGGATGCCATATCTCAGGCCATCCAGGCTAACAATTATATTGAATCAAACTTTCAGCCAGTGGCCCTCCTTGAACGATTGCAAGCCCCCGCCCCCACTCCTGCGGCTAAAGCTGAAGTTAATACCGTAGCGCGTTGGCTAAAGCGCTATTCAGGACTATTAAAGCGTCGCGAACTGGCCGAGAACACCATGAAAATGCGAGTTCTGCAAATCGGATATATTAACCAAGAATTTGGAGATAAGCCGATCGAGGCTATTACCACTAAGCATATTGCTGATTTTATTAATACCTATGTCGATAATGGTAAAAGTTCGATGGCGGTTAATTTGCGCTCTGTTTTATCAGACGTTTTCAGAGAGGCCATAGCTGATGGATTAATTAGCCGCAATCCTGTGGAAGCAACCCGGACGCCGTCACCAAAAGTTAAGCGAGAGCGGCTCGACTATGAAGCCTTTTGCAAGATTTATGAGGCAGCCGGCCAACAACAGAACTGGGTTCAACTCAGCCTGGCATTGGCTCTGATTACCGGTCAGCGCCGTGATGATGTGCGGCAATTAAAAAGAAGCGACGTGCATGACGGCAAGCTTTGGATAGTCCAGAGTAAAACCAAGATGCAGATAGCGATATCGCTATCACTGCGGTTGGAAATAATGAATACCAGCGTAGGGGAGATCATTGCAAAATGTTTAATGGAAAGTAAAAGTGAATTCTTGATTAGCTCAGCCAGTAAAACGGCCGGCCGGGAACCAGGTGCACTTAATGCCGACTCGCTCACTAAAGCATTTGTTAAGGCATTGAAGGCTACCGATCTGGTTTATGAAGTCTCCCCGCCCAGTTTTCATGAAATCCGCAGCCTGGCATCGCGGTTGTATGAAGCGGAATACGGTAAGGAATTTGCACAGAAACTGCTCGGTCACAAGTCGATGAAAATGACTAATGTATACCTGGATTCACGTAAAAATGAGTGGGTAGAAATTTAGGCCGAGTATAGGATTTCGTGGAAATTTCGTTTATTTTCGTTTGCTGTAAAATAATTGCTTTAAAATCAACTAATTAAAAAAAGACCGAATACGATTCCTATATTCGGTCTAGGGAAATGGCTCTTGGGAGAGAGCCGTGCGCTAAAAGTTGGCATTTCATGCAGGCTTATTCAGCCGTACTACTTAAGCGTAGTAGACGACCCACGTTTTACCAACTTTCGACATAATAACTTAATAATCACTCAGGTTAACTAATAGCTTCTTAGTTAGTCCACTGGTAATTATGAGATTATTCAAACGCTATCCCGGCGGGCATATCCGCTTTCGCCCTATTTTTCACACAGAGTTTGAGCTCGTTGCTGGAAAGGTTGCAGGCTCATTTTTTTGCCCGGATTATCTTTGTCTTCCAAAACCAACGGATCTAATGATGAAGCCAATACTTTTCCTGATTTCATCTGCTCAGTTGCTACTTCATTGAGAGGATATTGCGCTAGTGTACTGGGATTAATCACGAACAGCGCATTACCTGAGCGGCACTCCAGCATCACTTCTTCACGCGTGAATGCCCATTGCTTGCCAAATTCAAACTTACTGACCGTGATAATCTTTGATGCTGCCGCAGCATTAGCAGCCAGAAGCAAAAGAGAAAGCGTTAGCGCGAAACCCTTCATGTTAACTATTCCTAAGTTAGCTGATTGACCTGATTTTCCTGCATCTAACCCTAAAGAAGCAAGCCTTGTTCCCTGCTAGTTAGCCCTCTAGCCGCTTATACCGGCTCAAATGTAGCAAAGGTGCTCACCAAAAGTAGAACCGCCGCCCCTAGTACCACCTCAAACCAAGCGTTCATCACCAGCCAATAGTGCGCTTTTTCCGGTAAATGACGAATTGCTGGAACCACGCGATACCTATTGATTACCGCAATGATAATCATCAAAACAACCAAGACAATTTTGCACCAAAGCAATCTCTGATATGTCGAGGTGAAATCCAGGGGCCAACCACGCAGTATAATGAAACTATTAATCATTCCGGTGACAACCACCAGCACGACAGCCAAATGACCCCAACTGGAAAAACGGATTAAAGTATGGATAGCGGCGGGTTTATGCTGACTATTGCGGGTATAGGGCAGGCAAACCAGCAAAGGTAAAAGACTACCGAACCAATAACCGGCGCTGAAAAGATGCAGAATTTGATTCGACTGATGTATCCAGCCAATTATGCCATCATGCATCGCCGCATGACCGATAAAAGCCAAGCTAGCCAGTAACAGCGACGAACAGGCGACCATCAGAGCCGAAAAATATGATTTTCGATTGAAAAACAACAGCAGGATACTGATGAAAGACAGTGCGAGATGCCACTGCCAAACCTGGCCGAAACGCGTGCCCAGCACTAACCCCCACACGGGAAACTGGTAGGTATCTGCCCATCCATCGCCCATAATTCCAGCCTGAATGGACAGCAGGCCGACGGCAGAAAATGCCGCGACTAGCGTACTGCTAGCCAGCAAGGGTTGAAGGCGTTGTTGTAATGTTAGAGCGAAACGGTCGGATGACAATATGGCGGTGAATACGCTGACACCAAACATCAGCATCACCGCCATAAAATGCACAAAGCGACACAGGACAAATAAGGCCGCTAAAGACATATTATTTTACAGTGAAGCTGTAATTGCCTTTGGTTTTGTGGCCATCAACGGACACCACATGCCAGGAAACATTATACTTCCCTGCGCTTAGCGCATTATCCAACGGCAAAATCAACTGAGTGTTATTAACCGGGTCAAGTTTTAACGCGCCGGTTTTCACCGCGTTATTATCTGGCCCCGTCACCTTCACACCGCTGAAACCCAACTCGATCCCTTCGGAAAAATTAAGTGTTAACGCTTCTGGAGCGGCACTTACCGTGGTATCGGCGGCAGGGGTTTCCACTTTCAAATGAGCATGAGCTAAAGCCTGCTGGCTGGAAAGGCCAACAAACAAAACAACCAGTGCAGAAAGCATGCGGCAGGATGAACGTACTTTGTTAATTAACATAAAGTCCCTTAAATAAATTGGGGTAAAAAAATCGCTGCTACCAACTTTACCCTATATTGGCGGCGTAAACCCCGATCGCTTCCAGTTGGATGTACTACATGTGAGATACCACACAAAATAAACTGCCGACATCGGATAAGTGGTCGAAAAGCCACCGGATGCTCACTTGAAGTCATCCGTTTCCGTATGTTAGCCATGAATAATAATGAGTTGAGAGTATGAAGTCGAGCTTACAGGCACAGACAAGAAATGGTTTCAGGCAGGGATGACACAAAATAAAAAACCGCAGCCTCTGTCGATAACAGAGAAACTGCGGTTATAGCTCAAAAGATAGAATTAACCTTGAGAATGGATTTGCGCGCTGGTGGCCATGTTCTTCAAATCTTTATCGATAAAGAACAGAGAATTACCGCTGTTACCCACCAGAGCCAATTTATCCAATACGGATTTGAACAGTTTTTCTTCTTCATGCTGTTCAGAAACGTACCACTGTAGGAAGTTGAACGTCGAGTAATCTTGCGTAGTCATGGCAACATGTGCCAGTTCATTGATCTTGGTGGTGATCAATTGCTCATGTTCATAGGTCAGCTTGAAGACATCAGCTAACGAGCCAAACTCTACCGGGGGCGCACTGATGGTGCCCAATATCGGCATCGAACCTGTGCCGCTCAGGTATTCAAACAAACGCTGCATATGCTGCATCTCTTCCTGCGAATGTTCTTTCAAGAAAGCGGCCGCACCTTCAAAACCTTTATCGCTGCACCATGCACTCATTTGCAAATAAAGATTGGCAGAATAGAATTCTAAATTGAGTTGCTCATTGAGCTTTTGAGCCATTTCTTTCTTCAACATAATTAGTCCCTAGTTTTTATCATGCAGGTTGGCAGGAGGTTATTTCACGTATTATGCCAACATAAACACAAAATAAAAACACCCTATTCACATTTAAAAAGATTAAAACAACAAATTGTATTAACTGCATGTTTAATATGAGGAAATAAATTATTTAATTAATCTGGGAAAAAGTGGGCAAATAACTTTGATAACTATTATCAACAAGCCCGCCAATAATAAAAGGAATCATTCTTATTTTTAATTTATTATTTAAAATAAACGCCAATCATTCTCATTTATTATTTGGCTCGCTATTTCTTCTCTACATTCCTCTCTGCCGTTATCCACACCCTCTTGCCATAGGGAGATGCCTGCATTATTTTCAACGCTGATTTGATACAATCCGCCGCTTAAGTCGAAAGAGGAGAAAACGATGGGTTACAACTTGGCAGAGCTTTCTGACGAAGAAACGGCAAAAATGAACGTCGATTTAGCTGCATCGGGCGTTGCATTTAAGGAACGCTATAACATGCCAGTGATCCCTGAACTGGTTGCCCGTGAACAGACGGAAAACCTGCGAGACTACTTTTTGCAGCGCCTCGCGCACTATCGGAGCGAATCGAATAAATTCTCACGTTTGCCTTATGAGCCTAAAATTAAGTAAGGCGACTGAAAGGTTCCCGCCAGCGTTTAGCCTGCGGGAACCCGATTATTTGGCAAATTTGTCCGTTGATAACATCAACTGATGCAATATCCCCGGCTCATCGAATGAATGCCCGGCACCTTCCACTATATGTAACTCTGCCTCAGGCCAACGATGGGCCAGATCCCAGGCATTTTTCACCTGACATGCCATATCGTAACGGCCGTGAACAATAACCGTCGGTATATGACGAATTAATGGAACATCATCCAGAAGCTGGTTGTCATGGGCCAAAAAACCGTTATGGGTGAAATAATGGTTTTCAATGCGGGCAAAAGCCAAGGCAAAATCATCCTCTCCGAATGAAACCGAGCTTTTAGTTGGTAATAACGTTACCGTCTCCCCTTCCCACAGGCTCCATAATTTCGCAGCTTCCAGCTGCACAGCCCGATCCGGGGATGTCAGACGTTTGCGATAAGCCGCGATCACATCCTTTTGCTCTTCTTCAGATAAAATGGATAATACCCTTTGCCATTTATCGGGGAAGAAACGGGATGCGCCGTCCTGATAGTACCAAAGCAATTCTTCTCTGCGCAGGGTGAAAATCCCCCGAAGCACCATCTCACTCACCCGCTCCGGATGCTTCTGCGCATAGGCCAATGCCAACGTAGAGCCCCAGGAACCGCCGAACACCAGCCATTGACCGACACCCGCCAGTTCGCGCAGACGCTCAATGTCTTCCACCAGATGCCAGGTAGTATTGTTATCCAGGCTGGCATGTGGTCTGGATTGCCCGCAGCCGCGTTGATCAAACAGCATCACTTTATACTTGGTTGGATCGAATAACTGGCGATGATATGGCGCAATGCCGCCACCGGGACCGCCGTGAATAAATACTGCGGGCTTTCCCTGCGGATTACCGCATAACTCCCAATAGATGCTATGCCCATCACCGGTTTCCAACCAGCCGCAATCGTAAGGCTCATAAGCCGGATAGAGTCCCCGTAATTGTCCCATCGCATTTTCCATTTTTGTTATTGATCACCTCTCTATAAAAGCCTATGCCTGACGCAGGGTCAACGACTAAAGAGGTCAAATAAAGCTGATTAATCATTTAAATACCGGTTATACGATCCCTATCGCGCATTTTTTATCGCCGTTGATGAGTCAATCATTAGGAAATGCGCTGCAGATTCCATAACCGATCATTACATCGGTTTCACTGGCAAAGGATGTTAATGTCGCTATTCCTCGTTAATATCAAGTATTACATTTTAATAATCATTATAATTAACAGCGTTTTAGCCTTTTCTCGACTTTATCTCCTTGCAAGTATTCGCTATTAGGGCCTTAATGAAGATGCGTACCAACCTAACCGAAGGTCATAGAGAGGCAAACCATGAGTAAGGGAATGGACAGCAAAAAGAACGCGAAGAAAAAACCACTGAAAACTCCGGCCGAAAAAAAGGCGGAGAAACGTGCGAAGAAGGCATCTTCTTCCAGCGCAGAGTAAAGGTTTTTCATCACGTTAAGTTAACCCGCTCAGGCGGGTTTTTTATTGCCTATAACTTAATTTATTCGGCTAAAATCGGCGCGGGCATAAGCGCAGTGTGGGATCAACAAGGCAACGCGATCGCCCAGATTAGCGGTAACACGAGGCTCTGGTGATTACCCGCCTGACTGAAGAAAGTTGGCAGGGACTGGCCAGTCTATTATGATCGCCAGATAAAACCGAATAATGGCCAGTCTCTGGAGAACACATGAATTTTCGCATTATTGATACTGAGACTTGCGGGTTAGACGGCGGGATCGTCGAAATTGCTTCGTTGGATCTGATTGATGGGCGAATCGTTAATCCGATCAGTGATTTAATCAGCCCGGACCGGCCAATTAGCCTTGAAGCTATGGCCATTCACCATATCACCGAAGAAATGGTGGAAGGTAAGCCTCGAATTGCTAAAGCCATTGGCCGATATCAAGGCAGTCAATATTATGTCGCGCACAATGCCCCGTTTGACCGAGGTGTCTTGCCGGAAATGGGCGGTGAGTGGATTTGTACCTATAAATTGGCGCGAGCACTGTATCCGGATATCAAATACAGTAATCAATATCTGCGTTATGCCCTGCGACTGGAAGTTACGCCACCGGAAAATCTTTATCCCCACCGCGCATTATATGACTGCTATATCACCGCCGCCCTGCTGCAACGCATAATTAAAGACTCCGGTTGGACCGCTGAGAAAATGGTTGAGCTGACGCAGGCCCCCCTGCTGTTACGGACGCTGAAATTTGGCAAGTATCGTGGGCAAAACATTGAACAGATAGCCCAGCAAGATCCGGACTATCTGCGTTGGATGCTGAAATCGGTGAAAGACCTGACTCCAGACATGCGCCATACCCTAACGCATTATCTGGAATCATAGGTAAATTAAGCCAGCGCGAGGATAAACGCGTATTCCAGTGCGATATCCTCGTAGGCTTTGAAACGACCTGATTTACCGCCGTGGCCGGAGTCCATATCGGTAAACAGCAGCAGTTGATGGTCGTCAGTTTTCATTTCCCGTAGCTTCGCGACCCATTTTGCCGGTTCCCAGTATTGCACCTGGGAATCGTGCAGGCCGGTCGTCACCAGTAAATGAGGATAATCCTGAGCGCGCACCTGATCGTAAGGGCTGTACTGTTTAATATAGTCGTAATAAGCCTTATCGTTCGGATTGCCCCACTCTTCGTATTCGCCAGTCGTCAACGGAATAGATTCATCCAGCATGGTCGTGACCACATCAACGAAAGGTACCTGCGCTACTACGCCTTTAAATAATTCAGGAGCCTGATTGATCACCGCGCCCATCAATAAGCCGCCAGCGCTGCCGCCCATAGCAAACACTCGTTCGGCGTCGCCGTAGCCTTGCTCGATTAAAGCCTTGGTTACATCAATAAAGTCGTTAAAAGTATTCATTTTGTTGAATAACTTACCGTCTTCATACCATTGCTGCCCCAGTTCGCCGCCGCCGCGAATATGCGCCAATGCGTAGACAAAACCACGATCTAACAGGCTCAGACGACTGCCGCTAAACGCTGGGTCCATACTGCTCCCGTAGGAACCGTAGGCATAAACCATGAGCGGGTTAGTCCCCGGCTTAAAGTGATCGCGATGATAAACCAGCGAAACGGGCACTTTTGCCCCATCCGACGCGCTCACCCAAATCCGTTCACTGCGATAATGTTCTGCCGTGAAGTTTTTCACTTCCTGCTGCTTCAGCAAAACCCGTTCGCCGGTATCCATATTGACTTCAAACAGCGAACTTGGCGTGGTCATGGAGGAATAACCGTAACGCAACAGCGCGGTATCCGGCTCTGGATTGTAGGCAAGCCAGGTGGTGTAGGTTGGATCGTCGAAGGCAATGGTTTTCTCTTCGCCGCTACGCCAGTGAATTTGCCGCAGATGCGTCAACCCCTGACTACGTTCTTCCACCACTAGCCAATCACGGAACAGGCTGAAGCCTTCCAGCATCACTTCAACTCGTGGCTCGATCAGGGTTTGCCATTGGCTTTCATCAGCCTGCTGGCTCTGATACAGCCCAAAATTCTTCCCGTTTTTATTCGAACGAATATAGAAATGCTGCTGATAATGATCCAAACCGTATTCATGATCCTGACGGCGCGGAGCAAACATTTGCGGCATCGCCTCAGCGTCATCGGCATCCAATAGCAGGATTTCCGAAGTGGTGGTGCTACCGAGGTGAATCAGAATAAAACGCTCCGAGGTGGTTTTTTCCAGGCTGACGTAAAAAGTATCGTCCTGTTCCTGATAGATAAGCTCATCCTGCTCTGGATCGGTGCCGATACGGTGGCGATACACCTGATAAGGCAGCAGCGTCTTTTCGTGTTTACGCACGTAATACAGGGTTTGCGAATCATTCGCCCACTCGAAATTACCCGAGGTATTGCGGATGACTTCGTCATGCCAGCGATCGTCGCTGATTTGTTTAACGCGAATATCATACTGACGGCGAGACAGAAAATCCTCCGCAACCGCCAGTAGCTGATTGTCCGGACTCACGTCCAAACCGCCTAAAGTATAAAACTCGCTGTCTGCAGCACGGATATTGCCATCCAGCAACGTATGCCATTCGGCATTGACCTCTTTAGGTTGGCGAACGTAAATAGCGTATTCATTGCCCGGTTCATAGCGAGTTTGGTAACGATATCCATTACGCACATAAGGAACCGAGGCTTCCTGTTGAGGGATCCTCGCTACCATCTCCTGATACAAGCTTTCCCTCAGCGGTTGCTGAGGCTGTAACACCGCTTCGGTGAAATCATTTTCCGCCTGCAGGTAGCGTAATACTTCGGGATTGCTCCGTTCATCATCGCGGAGCCAATAGTAATCATCTACACGAGTATCGCCGTGCAAAGTCATGGTATGAGGGCGCTTGGCCGCCTTTGGAGGTGTGATCATCTGTGAATTATCCGTATCAATATATGTTTGCCAGAGTGACACGATTAACGCACGATGCCAAGAGCACCTGCACGTTTTCGGCAAATCCGATGTCGTGGTAACCATATGATAAATAAGAGGTGTATCGAGAGGCAACGTAAACAGTCGTTGAATAATTCGGAGAAACTATAATCAGCGCCGAATGCCGTTCCTGCGAATCGGGATTTCAGTCAGAAAGCGGCACTCGGACACTGTCATTCAAAATAGCCTGAGCGACTAAAACCTGTCTAAATTTAACCTGTTACTGCGGCAAACTGTAGGTTATCGTCCCTTCAACGCAGTTCAGAACCACGTCGTAGCTTTTATTCGCTTTGGTCCCGCGCACCGTCAGCGGCACTTCCCAGATATCGTCTTTCCCATTGATATCATCTGGACTCACCCAGGCCACCGGCGTTGCGGTTCCCAGCAGCTTTTTATCAGACTCCCAACGGACAATGCGATTTTGCAAAAAGTCACGTTTCACCTGAGTCGCCACCTTGGCCTGAGTCAATCCCACGCAGGCGGGGAACTTCGCAGTGCGTTGCTCCTGCTCGTGGTTTTGAGCCGATGCAGCCATGCTACCCAGCGCCATCATCATCGCAGTCAAAGTGAATGCCGTTTTTTTCATTGCTCCTCCAATCGTTATTATTTCTATCCGGAGGTGCAGCAAAAGATCGCGTTGTAGGTTACAGAGTGAATTCCATTACAGAACTAGCACTGGGTAAATTCGATCACATAAAATTGCTGCAAACCGGGATAGATCTCCTTTATCACCTTTTTCAGTTCATCCAATGACATGTTTTCCTGCTTCGCATGGCGTTCAGTTAATGCGTCCAATGTCACTGGCGTCACTGACTTCACTTCAATGTGGCAAAAAAATACGCCATCCTCATTGCGGCAAACCCGCAAAACTTCACCGGGTTGAAAATCGGATTCACTGCTATCACGAATAGTAATGGTTTTACGATTCGCCAGAATATCCGCCTCAAAACGGCTGAAGAAGGTGATTTCACGATTCATTCTAGATCCTTTTTTCCCATTTTGCCGGGAGATAACTCATTAAGCCGCTTGAATTTCTTCGGTTTTGTCATTTTTCTTATTGGCAGCGCCTTTCTCTGCCTTGGTTTTCACCACAGGCTCCGCCGCTGCGGTTGGAGCAGCGCCACGTAAAATCTGCCCTAAAACATCTTTATTTTCAGCCAGATAGAAACTCAGCGCTTCACGCTGTTCTTCTTCCATCGTCAGAGGGGACTGCGACAACCATTCGGCCAGATTATCGGCCAAATCCAACATTTTATCGTATGCATCGGCTTCTTTTTTGGTTGTGAAAGTCATTTTTTCCTCACCCTGTCGTACTACAACGAATTTTACTTCAACGGCCATTTATTAGAGTCCTTTTACCAACCCGTAACTTTATTAATATCCGCGACGCCCCGAAGAGACACTCAGACATGATGGTAATCATTCCCTGCTGCGTTATTCACCTCAAAATGAAAGAACGAATTCCCTTCCAATAATAGGGATTTTGAAAACGATAAGTGGCGGATACATAAGCAGGAAATATTTAATCCGGAGAAATTATAACATAATGGGAAGCTCTCGTTGCGGCTCAGCGCTTCCCATTATTCGAAGTCATTCAACGGCAAATTGATGAACACTCATTTAGCGAACACGATTTTCGTAAATACGGATCTCAAACCCGGATTGGCATCCGCTACCGAAAAATGTGGTCAGGCTTTATTCCAGAACCTGAGTCATATAAGTTTTCACGGGCGTCATATCGCTACCCGGTTTATTGGCCTGGCGCTCTTTTACTTTATCCCGATTGGGTTGGAAATCAGGATAAACTCGCGTGGTTATTCCCAGTTTTTTCGCTTCCTTAAGTTCACTCACCGTCACGTCTCCGCCCCCAAAAGCGAAGAACTCACCACCTGAAGCTGGCGATGCTTTTGAGGCGACATAAGTCATATATGAACCCGTTAATCCCTTCGCCTTATCTATATCGTAGAGCACCTGCCAACTGCCTTTCTTTTCAGGAACATAAATTACATCGTCACAACTACTGGCTATTTCACCGCCGCCTTTGGCTTGTTCAGAAACAATCCCCAGCGTTTTAATTTCGAGTTTTTTTGCTAGCGAATAAACCGCTCCAATACCTACGCTGGTCGCCCCCGCGACCACCACTACATTATGTTTTCCGTGGTTGAGGCTGGCCTCTTTTAATGTAGATTCAAGTGAGGTTTGAAACGCTTCAACATCGTCGTACCCCATGCCGGAAAAGCCGCTAAAAACCAGCACCTGCTTTCCCTTAATATGCTGATCCAGCGCGGACTTTATCTCACCTGTTGGGGGTGCAAAATCATTAGGGTTAACCGAGGAAGAAGAAAGAGAAGCTGGGCGGAAAAATACTGCGGTCTGATTAATGGCAGGTATCATATTTAATACATTCCCTTTATTAAATGCGGTTAAATAGTCATTCCGTTGAGCGGAAGGAATGATTCCGGCCAGCTCAAACAAAAGAAATAAATATATAAATTCAATAACTTAAGCAGTAAATCCGTCAGTTATTAACATTCAATATAAGGGGCTGAAACGGAGCAACGCAATACACGCTACCCCGTAAAAATCGTTATTTACTATTTTAACAAACGTGCCTTGCAGTTTTTGCCTTTAATTTTACCTTGCTGCAATTGTTGTATAGCCCGTTTCGCACTGGCTTTGCGAATAGCAACGTAAGCATGAACTGGGAACATATCGATTTTACCGACGTCAGCCGCCGTCAAACCCGCATCGCCGGTCAACGCCCCCAAAATATCGCCTGGGCGAATCTTGGCTTTACGGCCACCGTCGATGCATAACGTCACCATTTCTGGCTCCAGCATGACATTGGCGCTGCGGCTCACTTGCTCCGCCGGCGTCCATTTCACTTTGATTTGCAGATAATCTTCAATGGCGTGCGCACGCCCCATTTCTGACGGCGTACACAGACTGACTGCCCGCCCGCTCATGCCCGCACGCCCGGTACGACCAATGCGGTGTACATGGACTTCCGGATCGAAAGCCAGTTCGAAGTTCACAACCAGTTCCAAATCTTTGATATCCAGACCGCGCGCCGCGACGTCGGTGGCAACCAACACTCGACAACTACGGTTAGAGAAGCGCACCAGCACCTGATCACGATCCCGCTGCTCTAAGTCACCGTGCAGCGCTAATACGCTGATTCCACGTGATTCCAGCGCATCGTAAACGCTCTGACAGTCTTTTTTCGTGTTGCAGAATACTACGCAGGACGCCGGTTGATAGTGGCTTAACACTGAGATCAGCAGCGGCAGACGTTTTTCACGAGTCGTTTCGAAGAATACCTGTTCGATCGCCGGTTCATCGCCTTCATCGGCCACTTCTACGTTCAGCGGCTCACGCTGTACTTTTGCGCTGATCTGTTCGATCCCCACCGGATAAGTAGCGGAAAACAGAAGCGTCTGGCGCTGCGGCGGCGTGTAGCTGATAACGTCATTGATCGCGTCAGTAAAGCCCATGTCCAGCATGCGATCCGCTTCATCCAGCACCAGCACTTTCAGATCGTCCAATACCAAGGTGCGTTTACGCAAATGTTCCTGAATGCGTCCCGGCGTGCCCACAACAATATGCGGCGCATGAACCAGAGAGTCCAACTGGTGCCCCATTGGCTGGCCGCCACATAGGGTCAGAATTTTAATATTTTGAGTAAAACGAGCCAAACGACGCAGTTCTTTACTGACCTGATCGGCCAGTTCGCGAGTTGGACAGAGTACCAATGCCTGAGTCACAAACTCACCCACGGCAATTTTATCCAGCAAACCAATGCCGAATGCGGCCGTTTTACCACTGCCCGTTTTGGCTTTGGCCCGAACATCTTGCCCGTTCAGAATGGCCGGTAACGCGGCGGCCTGTACCGGCGTCATTTCGGTATAACCGAGTTCATTAAGGTTCGACAACTGCTCGGCAGGCAGCGTTAGGGAAGAAAAGGACGTTGTGCTCACGGCGGTAACTCTTATATAACGGAATGGATTGAAAGCGATGCCTGAAGGCAAGCGCAATATTTGCGGCGATAATAGCAGAGTTGAGGCCTTTTCTTGAGTTAAAGCGTAAAAAAGCGCGGGGAAATCTGCGTTTTTCTCCTGTAACCCTAGATATGGGTCAAATGCATCCCTTTCGATATCTTCGCCCCCCTGATTGCTCCAGACCTTACTTTGCTGAATTTATCCGCACTCAAACCTGTTTTTTGCCCTAAGCGCTGCCCGCGCAATCGTTTTCGTATATACTGCGGCGGTTTCTTCCTCGCATATTATCTTGCTGATGTAGGTATCGAATTATGTTAACCATTGGAACTGCTTTGCGCCCCGGCGCAACCCGTGTGATGCTGCTTGGCTCTGGCGAACTGGGCAAAGAAGTGGCGATTGAATGTCAGCGCCTTGGGCTGGAAGTGATCGCCGTCGATCGCTATGCCGATGCGCCTGCTATGCACGTCGCCCACCGCAGTCACGTGATTAATATGCTGGATGGGGCGGCGCTCAAACGAATTGTGGAGCTGGAAAACCCCCACTACATCGTGCCGGAAATTGAAGCCATTGCCACCGATATGCTGGTGGAGCTGGAGCTTATGGGTCAACACGTAGTGCCCTGCGCCGAAGCCACTCGCCTGACAATGAACCGTGAAGGCATTCGTCGTCTGGCCGCAGAAACGCTGGGATTACCCACTTCCAGCTACCGTTTTGCCGATACCGAAAGCCGCTTCCGTCAAGCCGTGGCCGAAATCGGTTATCCGTGCATTGTGAAACCAGTGATGAGTTCCTCTGGCAAAGGGCAAAGCCTGATCCGCAGTGAAGAGCAACGACAAACCGCATGGAATTATGCACAGCAAGGCGGTCGCGCCGGCGGCGGTCGGGTGATTGTGGAAGGTCTGGTTAATTTTGACTTCGAGATTACCCTACTGACCATCAGCGCCGTAGATGGTATCCATTTCTGCGCGCCGATTGGCCACCGTCAGGAGGAGGGTGATTATCGCGAATCCTGGCAGCCGCAGCAGATGAGCGAACTGGCGTTGCAACGCGCTCAGGCGATCGCGGCTAAAGTGGTTCAAACTTTGGGTGGCTACGGTTTATTCGGCGTGGAGCTGTTTATCTGCGGTGATGAAGTTATTTTCAGCGAAGTCTCCCCTCGCCCACACGATACCGGTATGGTCACGCTGATTTCACAAAATCTTTCCGAATTTGCGCTGCATGTTCGCGCCTTCCTCGGCATGCCAATCAGCCAGATTCGCCAGTATGGCCCCGCCGCCTCGGCGGTTATTTTACCTGAGTTAACCAGCCAGAATGTGGTATATCGCGGTTTGGGAAATGCGCTGCTGGGTGACGTGGACGTGCGTTTGTTTGGTAAACCCGAAATTGCCGGCAGACGGCGGATGGGCGTCGCGCTGGCCGTAGCCGAAACGGTAGAACAAGCCGTGGCCGTGGCGAAAAATGCCGCTGGGCAAATCACGGTCAGCCACAGCTAAAAATCCAAGGCTCTAGGAAGTGATACGAAACATCATGAAGGTTGCAGGCTAGTTTACCGAAACCTTCATGATGGCGATTGACTTTGGCTAGCTAGCCTTCGGATAACTTAGCTTCTGGTCACTGATAGTTATCACTAACCTTCGTAGTCATCCTCATACTCGTCCGCGTCTTTTTCATTGTCGCGGCGATATTCAGGATCGCTGTGTTCCTCAAAGTCTTCATCATCAAAGATGACCATTGCCTGAGGATCGTTTTTGTGGCGCTCGCGAATTTCTTCCGCAACCAGACCTATGGCTTCACCACTGCTCATCCCTTCGGACATCAGTTGGTGAATACGTTCAACAGCTTCCTGTTGCTCTTGGTGAGAAAGTGAGGGCATTCCCGCTAGCATTATCTGTCTCCTACGAATTAGCCGGCAAGTATACCCGTTTCTTTAGCGTAATAGGGAATTCCCTGTCAAGCCGCTACTGCCCTCGCCCACATAATCTGTGATAACCTTACAGGCCGAATCTTTTCCCCGAAATTATTTCACGAGTTGTCATGTCGTCAGTCGAAAAAAATACTCATAGCCTGCAAGCCAATGCTCCTTTCTGTAAAAGCCTGCCTTATCACCCCGATGCGTTGTTACGCTATTTCGCTCCGATTTCCACTTTGCCTTGGGCGATGCTGCTGCATTCGGGTTTTGCCGAGCATTCCCATAACAGGTTTGATATTTTGGTCGCTGAACCCCGCGTGCGTTTGATCACCCGAGGCAAAGAAACGGAAATCAGCGATTCCCTGAATACCCAATATTCAGAAATCGATCCTTTCGATTTATTACAGCAACAGCTGGATTGCTTGGGATTGACCTGCTCACCGAATCCAGACCTACCCTTTTTGGGTGGCGCATTAGGGCTATTTGGTTACGATTTAGGACGCAGAATCGAGGTCTTACCGGAGCTGGCACAGCAAGATATTCACTTGCCGGATATGGCCATTGGTTTGTATGACTGGGCGCTGATTGCCGATCACCAACGGCAAAAACTGACGCTAATTAGCCACGGGGATATAGAGCAACGCCATCAATGGCTCGAGCAGCAGCGCCCGGCTACGCCCCAGTCTTTCGAGCTGCAAAGCCCTTGGCAGGCCAATATGGCTCGTGAAGAGTACGGCGAAAAATTTCGTCAGGTACAGGAATATCTGCACAGTGGCGACTGCTATCAAATCAATCTGGCGCAACGCTTCAGCGCCGAATATCAGGGGGATGAATGGCAGGCTTTTTTACGCCTGAGCGCCAGCAATCGCGCGCCTTTCTCCGCATTTATTCGCCTGCCTGAACATACGGTGATCAGCGTTTCCCCCGAGCGTTTTGTCTGGCTAGAAAATCAACAGATCCAGACTCGGCCAATCAAAGGCACTTTGCCACGACTGAAAGATGCGGATGCCGATCGGCAGCAGGCTGAGCGCTTAGCCGCGTCACCCAAAGATCGAGCAGAAAACCTGATGATTGTGGATTTACTGCGTAACGATATTGGCCGCGTCGCTGAACCTGGCAGCGTTCGGGTACCGGAGCTGTTCGTGGTGGAACCTTTCCCTGCGGTGCATCATCTGGTGAGTACCATCACCGCCACCCTGCCGACGAATTGTTCGCCAACACAATTGCTGCGTGCCTGTTTCCCCGGCGGTTCGATTACCGGCGCGCCCAAAATCCGTGCCATGCAGATTATTGAACAACTGGAGCCTCATCGTCGTAATGGATATTGCGGAAACATTGGCTATATTAGTTGCTGTGGCACCATGGATACCAATATCACCATCCGTACCTTATTGACGGAAAAGGGTAAAATCTATTGTTGGGCGGGAGGTGGCATAGTGGCAGACAGTCAGGAGCAAGCCGAATATCAAGAAACTTTTGATAAAATCGCGCGCATTTTGCCATTATTGGGGGAGAACCCGCAGCCGTGAGTGGGATCAGTTTAGCCGAATTTATCAGTCGTTTTCAGCTTCAGTTGCCCCAGCCCGGCAGCCTGTCGGCTCATCATCATCGCGCGGCGGTGCTGGTGCCGATTATTTGTCGCCCAGAGCCGACGCTGCTGTTAACTCGTCGCTCCGCTCATTTACGTAAACACGCCGGACAAGTGGCTTTCCCTGGCGGCAAGGCCGATCCAGAAGATCATTCGCTGATTGAAACCGCTCTGCGGGAAGCGCAGGAAGAAGTAGCGATTCCTCCTGAATCGGTACGCGTGCTGGGTCAGCTAGGGCCACTGGATAGCTCGACGGGTTTTCAGGTCACGCCAATTGTGGGTCTTATTCCTGCGGACGTCCCCTTTCACGGTAATGAAGAGGAGGTTGCCGGTCTATTCGAAATGCCGCTATACGAAGCGTTAAGCCTTTCACGTTATTATCCACTGGATGTTCATCGCGCGGGCGCGCACCACCGGATTTACCTTTCCTGGTACGAAAGCCAATTTGTCTGGGGACTCACCGCCGCCATTATTCGCCGTCTGGCTCAGCAGGTCAGCATCGAACCGCGCTGAAACGCGTGATAACCATCACATCATCACGCGCTAACCCCCTCATTTTCAGCATAAAACGATCCCTATCACCTCACTTTTACCACTTTTACTCTATGTTCTCTGTATCGCAGTTTTTAAAAAAACTGTAAACAGGCCTGTCAGCGTTATGAAATACCTGTAAAATAGCTTCCTTCACTATAAACCACTAATAGTGTGGGGTTAATAACCCGTAAAAAAAGTCACTTATGTTGTTGGTTAACAGAGTGACCGTTGCTGTATCCGATCGATACCGCTAACACCAGTAAAAACAAAATAAACTAAGGCTCGCGATTACTTTATTTCATGCGAATAAAGTCACGAAAATTGACGAGTCAACCTACAATACCGATGTTCCCGTTGCGTAATTTTTAAACGCTTCGACCATAAAACATCGGCTTTAAACACAATGCCTTTTGAGGAGTTCTAGCGTGATTAGCGTTTTCGACATGTTTAAGATCGGCATCGGCCCGTCCAGCTCTCATACGGTTGGACCGATGAAAGCCGGCAAACAGTTTGTAGACGACCTGGTAACACAGGGACTAATGCCTTCTATCACGCGTGTGGCCGTGGAGGTTTACGGCTCACTGTCATTAACCGGTAAAGGCCACCATACTGATATCGCTATCATTATGGGGTTAGCGGGCAATATGCCTGACACCGTAGATATCGATAGCATTCCCGGTTTTATTCGCGATGTTGAGCAACGTGAAAAACTGATGCTGGCCAATGGCTTGCACGAAGTTGATTTCCCGCGTGAAGGCGGCATGGTTTTCCGTAGCGATAACCTGCCCCTGCATGAAAACGGTATGCAAATTCACGCCTTCGCTGGCGATGAAAAAGTGTACAGCAAAACTTACTATTCTATCGGCGGCGGCTTCATCGTCGATGAAGAACATTTCGGTAAAGCCTCAGTCAACGAGATTAGCGTACCTTATCCGTTTAACTCCGCTGAAGACATTCTGGCCCACTGTCGCACCACCGGGATGTCCATCTCCGGTATGGTGATGCAGAACGAGCTGGCCATGCACAGTAAAGAAGAGATTGATGCTTACTTTACGGCGATTTGGGACACTATGCGCGCCTGTATCGATCGTGGTCTGAATACCGAAGGGGTTCTCCCGGGTCCGCTACGCGTTCCGCGTCGCGCTTCTGCGCTACGCCGTCTGTTGGTTTCTTCCGATAAACTTTCCAGCGATCCAATGAACGTGATTGACTGGGTGAATATGTTTGCGCTGGCCGTGAACGAAGAAAACGCCGCCGGTGGACGCGTGGTGACTGCACCAACCAACGGCGCCTGCGGTATCGTTCCAGCGGTTCTGGCTTACTACGATCACTTTATCGAGCCTGTGACACCGGAAATCTTTATCCGTTACTTCCTCGCCTCCGGCGCTATCGGCATTCTGTATAAAATGAATGCGTCGATTTCCGGTGCAGAAGTGGGCTGTCAAGGTGAAGTGGGCGTAGCCTGTTCTATGGCGGCGGCCGGTTTAGCGGAGCTGCTGGGCGCTAGCCCGATTCAAGTATGCATTGCGGCCGAAATCGGTATGGAGCACAACCTGGGTCTGACCTGTGACCCGGTTGCCGGTCAGGTACAGGTTCCTTGCATCGAACGAAACGCGATTGCTTCGGTAAAAGCGATTAACTCCGCACGCATGGCAATGCGCCGTAGCAGCGAACCGCGCGTTTCTCTCGACAAGGTTATCGAAACCATGTTTGAAACCGGTAAAGATATGAATGCTAAATACCGTGAAACTTCTCGCGGCGGTCTGGCGATCAAAGTGCAGTGTAACTAAATATACAATGCAACTCACTGATGCCTTTTGCTAAACCGGCAAAAATAAATCAGCAAACGGGAGCCCAATCGGCTCCCGTTTTATTGTGCACAGAAAACCTCCAGCTAGGCTGGAGGTTCGGTAAAGCTTTCAGCTTTGAGCCAGTTATAAAAACCCCTTT
>NZ_QCZL01000030.1:0-52222 GCF_003634395.1 Yersinia sp. IP36721 | reverse complement strand
CTGTTAGGGCGCGGCTGGCAACAGAGCCTTATAGGCGCATATGAAAAACCTCCGGCTATGCCGGAGGATATTTATTTATATCCATCGGTTCTTTAGATGCAAAGCTAGCGGGCTATTTGCTCGCCAGCGCCTGTGCGCACGCCCAGGCGGAGCTCCATGCCCACTGGAAGTTGTAGCCGCCCAGCCAACCGGTCACGTCCACCACTTCTCCGATAAAATACAGCCCCGGAACTTTATGAGCTTCCATAGTTTTGGAAGACAGCTCCTGCGTATCTACACCGCCGATGGTAACTTCTGCGGTGCGGTAGCCCTCAGTACCATTAGGTTGCACCCGCCATTCTTGCAACGTCACCGCCAGCGCTGCCTGCTGAGGCACATTAAGCTGTTTTAAGGTGACGTCAGGTATCTGACCTAACAGCTGTAAGCACTCCACCAAACGTTTCGGAAGCAGCTGCGCCAGCGTGTTCTTCAAACTTTGATTCGGATGTGCCTGGCGCTCGCTATTCAGGAAAGCGTCCAAATCGGTATCAGGAAGTAAGTTAATGCTCACATATTCGCCAGGCTGCCAATAGCTGGAAAGCTGAAGAATGGCCGGGCCAGACAGGCCGCGATGAGTAAACAAAATGCTTTCGCGGAAACTGACGCCGTTTTCTGCCGTCACTACCGCGGGCACTGAAACGCCGGAGAGAGTTTGTAGATGCTCCAGCAGAGGTTTATGCAGTGTAAAAGGCACCAACGCGGCGCGGGTCGGCAAAACCTTCAGGCCAAACTGTTCGGCGATTTTATAACCGAAAGGCGTCGCGCCCAGCCCCGGCATCGACAAGCCACCGGAAGCGATAACCAGTGAGGAAGTGCTCACTTTATGTTCATTTATCTGTAATTCAAAGCCCGCGTCGATTTTCTCGACCGCCAGAATCTCGCTGCGTAAACGGATAGTTACCTGACCTGATTCGCACTCTTTCAGCAACAGTTCCACCACTTGCTGCGCGGAATCATCACAAAACAGCTGACCGAGGGTTTTCTCGTGATAGGCAATACCGTGTCGATTGATCAGATCAATGAAATCCCATTGGGTATAACGCGCCAGCGCAGATTTACAGAAATGAGGGTTTTGCGAAAGATAAGCCGCAGGTTCCGCGTAGAGATTGGTGAAATTACAGCGCCCGCCGCCAGACATCAGGATTTTACGCCCAGCCTTTTTGCCGTTATCCACCAGCAATACCCGACGCCCTAATTGCCCTGCCTGAGCCGCGCAAAATAGCCCTGCGGCACCCGCGCCCACCACCACTACGTCAAACTGTTCCACTTTCGGCCTCTCTCTGTAAAATCATTATCGCCGCAAAATTGCTCATATTTCGCAATTTTACCGCAGTGTTCACCACAAATAACCGAATAATCAGCGGCGGAGGATTGTAAGGCCCTAACAGAAAGATCGCTATAGTAAGAAAATGTTAGATTCAGTAAATCAGAGTAACTTGCTGATATCTCATGGTTATGTTCATGGTTATGATGCATCTATCCACATTTATATCAAAGAAAGGTCATTTTTTCCTTTTCCCCAACCCCTATTGTCACCGATAATGCGCCGCGTTCATGTCCACAAACTGGCGTAACGCTTATGCTACATCTTTTCGCTGGCCTGGATTTCCATACCGGCCTTATGTTAGTTCTTGCTCTTTTGTTCGTGCTGTTTTACGAAGCCATCAATGGTTTTCATGATACAGCCAATGCGGTTGCTACCGTAATTTACACCCGTGCCATGCGTTCACAGATCGCTGTGGTTATGGCGGGGGTATTCAACTTTCTTGGCGTGATGCTGGGCGGTTTGAGCGTGGCCTATGCCATCGTTCATTTATTGCCTACAGATCTCCTGTTGAATGTCAGTTCGGCTCATGGGTTGGCGATGGTCTTCTCCATGTTGTTGGCGGCGATCATCTGGAATCTGGGAACCTGGTACTTCGGTATTCCTGCTTCCAGCTCACATACGCTGATTGGTGCCATCATTGGGATCGGCCTAACCAACGCGGTGATGACTAGTACATCCGTGGTGGATGCACTGAATATTCCAAAGATGATACAAATCTTCCTATCACTGATTTTGTCGCCGTTAGTGGGCTTAATTATTGCTGGGTTGATGGTATTCCTGCTGCGTCGTTACTGGAGCGGAACCAAAAAGCGAGCTCGTATTCACTTAACGCCTGCTGAGCGTGAAAAGAAAGATGGTAAACGCAAACCACCGTTCTGGACCCGTACAGCTCTGATTTTATCGGCTATCGGCGTGAGTTTCTCTCACGGCGCTAACGATGGTCAGAAAGGTATCGGCCTGATTATGTTGGTGTTGATTGGCGTCGCACCGGCTGGTTTTGTCGTTAATATGAGCGCGACTGGTTACGATATTGCCCGTACGCGGGATGCCGTAACTCATTTGCAGCAATATTATCAGCAACACAGTGAAGCCTTGCCGCACGCTATCGCGTTGAAGCCTTTGGTCCCCGCACCAGAGACTCTGCCTGATACACCGGCGCAGTTCCATTGTGACAGCTCTCGCGCCATGATTGCTATCGACCATGCGCAGGCACTGTTGGCTAACCTGCAAAGCTACGACGACCTGACTGTGGAGCAACGCAGCCATATGCGTCGCTTGCTGATGTGTGTCGCCGAAACGGCTGGCACGGTTGCCAAGTTACCGGAAACCAGTTCTGCGGACAGGCGTTTCCTGAACAACCTGCGTAAAGATTTGCTGGAAACCGTGGAATACGCACCTACCTGGATTATCGTTGCAGTAGCTTTGGCGCTCTCTCTGGGCACTATGGTTGGCTGGAAACGTGTTGCAGTGACCATTGGTGAGAAGATTGGTAAGAAAGGAATGACCTACGCGCAAGGGGTTTCGGCCCAGATGACCGCGGCGGTATCTATCGGTATTGCCAGCTACACCGGTATGCCGGTTTCCACGACCCAGGTTCTCTCCTCAGCCGTTGCCGGTACTATGCTGGTCGATGGCGGTGGCGTACAGGGTAAAACCATTAAGAGCATCATGCTGGCCTGGATTCTTACTCTGCCAGTATCGATTCTTCTTTCCGGTTCACTGTACTGGATAGCGTTGAAATTCATCTAAGCCTGGCTGGATGACTCCACGTTACCGCAAATAAAAAGGCGGCCTCATCATCGGGGTCGCCTTTTTTAGTTGGCTATCATCAAAAATCATCTCAGTACCATAGAGCCAGCGCCATCAAGCTGACAACGACCAAGCCGCACAGGGCGCTGGTGAGAATGAACTGGCCGCGCAGTCTTTCACAGCGACGGATAAATTCCGGATCGTGGTGGTCGGTATAACGCTGGGCGTAGATATAACGCACTAGCCGAATTTGTTTACTGGGTTGTCCGTGAGAGGTGAAAAAACCGCCCCCATCCACATATTGATACAGCAATGGATCACAGCCGCGTAACACCACTAATAGCGCACGTAGAGACGAATAATAACGCGCCATATTCACCACGCACACCACACATAAAGCCCAGAAAAGCGCGACGGTACTGATCATGATTCCCCCTCCAGCGATATTTCGCGTTAACGACACCTTTGATTCGCCGTTACGCCATCGCCCGCTCTAGCCATTACAACCATCCCCGAGGCGCAGAAACATGCCTCTCCATCACCTTTTTTATATATGAGCCGACGCTACCGCTAAAATTTTGCCTAACCCATTTACCAGTGTAGGAAATGAAATCAGAAATAGCCTGATAATCTCTGATTTATCCGGTCACATTTTGTACGCAACTGATGCTTTTAGGCGCAAATTTCAGTGAAAAACCGCCAGAAACAGCTCAAAATAGTTAGTCTCTCTTAACTTAAATGCAGAGATAAAAGCTAGCGAACCGGCGTTTTTGATCAATACTCACTGCTTTATCAGTACTATAATTATGGATATAGCGAGCCAAATGATTACCGGATAAACGGCCAAATATTTGACAACAGCGGTCTGAGCAATAGGATTAAGCCGTCTATTGGTGTAAAACAGTGACTTAAGCTTTAACGCGTACAATTAAAAGCCTGCGTTGTGATCGGTGAAACACTTCGCTTATGGATCATAGTGATAGTATCTAGACATAGCCTTAGCGCCCGTTCAGTTACCTGAATGATTGCTTACCCATTAATTAGCATTATGGAAGGAGTTTACTTATGGCTTACAAACACATTCTGATTGCGGTAGACCTGTCTCCGGAAAGCAAGGTGTTGGTTGAAAAAGCGGTCTCTATGGCCAAACCATACAATGCCAAAGTGTCCCTGATCCATGTGGATGTTAACTATTCGGATCTCTATACCGGCCTGATCGACGTTAATTTGGGCGACATGCAGAAACGTATTTCTGAAGAAACCCACAGCGCGCTGACCGAGCTATCCCAAAATGCAGGTTATCCAATCACTGAAACCTTAAGCGGTAGCGGCGATTTGGGCCAGGTTCTGGTTGATGCGATTAAAAAATACGATATCGATCTGGTGCTGTGTGGTCACCATCAAGACTTCTGGAGCAAGCTGATGTCCTCTGCTCGCCAGCTGATTAATACCGTTCACGTCGACATGTTGATCGTTCCGTTGAAAGACGAAGATGACGAATAATAAACCACGATTGAATTAATATACATTTAGAACGCCTGCCTATGCAGGCGTTTATCATTATATAACCCCAAATCCCTTTGTCCCCCGCCCTAATAACTTCGTTATATTTCAGTGAGAAAACCCTTGCGGTATGATTATAAAGCGGTGATATAGTCAAGAAAGACACAACATCGCCCTCTCACTATTTCGCCATACTCATTCCAATAAGAAATCGTTAGCGGGGATCTACCATGTACAAAGGAATCTTTTTTGATGAATGATTTAGCCTCTCTGGAGTCGTTTCTAGAATCTTTACAACAACGTGATGCCCACCAGCCGGAATTCCTTCAGGCAGTCCGTGAAGTTTTCACCTCCCTATGGCCATTCCTGGAACAGAATCCGCGCTATCGCGAGCAAAGTCTGCTGGAGCGTCTGGTTGAACCTGAGCGAGTCATCCAGTTCCGCGTATCGTGGGTTGATGATAAAGGTCAGGTACAGGTTAACCGCGCGTGGCGGGTGCAGTTCAGCTCCGCAATCGGCCCTTACAAAGGCGGGATGCGCTTCCATCCATCGGTAAATCTTTCGATTCTGAAATTCCTCGGCTTTGAGCAAACTTTCAAAAATGCTCTCACCACCCTGCCAATGGGTGGCGGAAAAGGTGGATCCGACTTCAACCCTAAAGGGAAAAGTCAGGCTGAAGTCATGCGTTTCTGTCAGGCATTGATGACCGAACTCTATCGTCATCTTGGCCCAGACACCGACGTGCCAGCCGGTGATATCGGCGTTGGCAGTCGTGAAGTTGGATTTATGACCGGCATGATGAAAAAGCTGTCCAACAACACCGCCTGCGTGTTCACTGGCAAAGGTTTGTCCTTCGGTGGCAGTCTGATTCGCCCAGAAGCTACCGGCTACGGTCTGGTTTATTTCACCGACGCTATGTTGAAACGCCACGGTTTGGGATTTGAAGGCATGAAAGTGGCAGTATCCGGCGCGGGTAACGTAGCGCAGTATACCATTGAGAAAGCAATGGAATTGGGCGCGCGCGTGATTACCGTTTCCGATTCTGGCGGCACTCTGGTAGATGAGGCTGGCTTTACGCCAGAAAAACTGGCCCACCTGTCTGAAATCAAAAACCAACGTTATGGCCGCGTGGAAGATTATGCCCGCGAGCGCAATCTGACCTATCTGACGGGTGAGCAGCCTTGGAACGTGCCGGTAGACATTGCTCTGCCTTGCGCGACCCAAAATGAATTGGATCTGCCCGCCGCTCGTCAGCTTATCGCCAACGGTGTGAAAGCCGTCGCGGAAGGCGCAAATATGCCAACGACCATTCAGGCCACTGATGCTTTTATCGAAGCTGGCGTGCTGTTTGCTCCGGGTAAGGCTGCCAATGCCGGCGGCGTTGCCACATCGGGTTTGGAAATGGCGCAGAATGCGGCACGCCTGAGCTGGAAATCAGAGAAAGTGGATGTGCGTTTACGTCACATCATGCTGGATATTCACCAGTCTTGCGTGGAATTCGGCGGAGAAGGAAAACAAACGCAATACGTTCACGGTGCCAATATCGCAGGCTTTGTAAAAGTTGCTGATGCCATGCTGGCGCAGGGCGTGCTTTAAGTTAAGGTCGGATAATAAAACCCCATTCTGGCAAAAACGTCGCGCTGGAATGGGGAGTTTAGACAACGAATTTAAACGATATCGCCTAAGGCAAATACAGATCGAAACGGTGACTTTTGGTCGTAATGGCGGCCTGAGCGGGCACGCCAGCCAAAGGTTCAGCGTAGTCAGGCCGCTTCACTACCACTCTTTTGGTGGCCAGTGCGCGCGCCGGGGCCAATAGTCCATCAGCATCCTCATCCGCGCCAACCAATGACTGAAACACTCGCATTTCTTTCTTCACCAACGCGCTTTTCTGCCGGTGCGGATACATAGGATCGAGATAAACCACTTCTGGACGCGGATCGAGATCGGCCAACGCCGTTAGGCTGGAAGCATGTAGCAAAGTCATACGTTCCTGTAACCAGCCACCGATTTCAGGGTCCTGATAACCCCGCCGCAGGCCATCATCCAGCAACGCAGCCACTACCGGGTTCCGCTCCAGCATCCGGACTTTGCAGCCCAAAGCCGCCAAAACAAAAGCGTCGCGCCCCAAACCGGCGGTTGCGTCTACCACGTTCGGCAAATAGCCTTTTTTGATACCAACGGCTTTCGCCACCGCCTCACCGCGTCCGCCGCCAAACCGACGGCGATGAGCCAGAGTACCGGAAACAAAATCGACAAAAATCCCGCCGAGCTTGGGTTCATCCAACTTACGCAGCTCCAATTGCGTTGGCGTTAACACCAGCGCCATCGTCGCCTGCTCGTCAGAAATCAAACCCCAGCGTTCAGCCAGAATAGATAAGGTGCTGGGATCGGCACCTTCTTCACAAATTAAACGAATACTCACGCGGGATAATGCCCTTCAGACTTAACCTTTAATACCGTAGTGGCGCAGCATAGCATCCAACTGCGGCTCGCGCCCACGGAAGCGTTTGAACAACGTCATCGGCTCCTCGGAACCACCGCGAGATAAAATATTGTCGAGGAAAGATTGGCCTGTTTCAGCGTTGAAAATGCCCTCTTCTTCAAAGCGGGAGAACGCATCCGCCGACAGCACTTCTGCCCACAGATAGCTGTAATAACCCGCCGCATAACCACCGGCAAAAATATGGCTGAAAGCATGGGGGAATCTACCCCAGCTTGGTGATGGCACTACGGCAACCTGTTTTTTCACTTCCTGTAAGGTTGACAGAATCTGCGCACCTTTAGCCGGATCAAACTCGAAATGCATACGGAAATCAAACAGTCCGAATTCGAGCTGACGCAGGATAAACAGCGCCGCCTGATAGTTTTTCGCCGCCAGCATCTTATCCAGCATTTCCTGCGGCAAAGGCTCATTGGTTTGATAATGGCCAGAGATAAACGCCAGCGCCTCCGGCTCCCAGCACCAGTTTTCCATAAACTGGCTCGGCAGCTCGACCGCATCCCAAGGCACACCGCTGATGCCGGAAACACCGGCGGTATCAATTTGGGTCAGCATATGGTGCAAACCGTGGCCAAATTCATGGAATAGAGTCGTGACTTCATTATGGGTAAACAGCGCCGGTTTATCACCGACCGGGCCATTGAAGTTGCACACCAGATAAGCCACCGGCTTTTGCAGCTCACCGTTAGCCAGACGCAGACTGTCGATACAATCGCCCATCCACGCACCGCCGCGTTTGTGTTCGCGAGCGTACAAGTCCAGATAGAAGCTGCCGCGCAGCTCGCCCTGAGCATCAAACAGATCGAAGAAACGCACGTCCGGATGCCAAGTATCCACGCCCTGCCGCTCTTTGGCGGTAATACCGTAAATGCGTTTCACGACCTCGAACAGACCTTCTACCACGCGCTGTTCCGGGAAGTAAGGGCGCAGTTGCTCGTCGCTGATGGAGAATAAATGCTGCTTTTGTTTCTCGGAATAGTAAGGAATATCCCACGCCGCTAACTCGCTGACACCGAAGTGTTGTTTGGCAAAAGCACGCAGCTGCGCCAGCTCTTCTTCTGCCTGCGGACGTGCACGTTTGGCCAGATCATTCAGAAAATTCAGCACTTGCTGCGGATCTTCAGCCATTTTGGTCGCCAATGAATGATCGGCATAGCTTTCAAATCCTAATAACTGAGCCAGTTCGTGGCGCAGAGTCAGGATTTCAGCCATGATTTCGCTGTTATCCCACTTACCGGCGTTCGGCCCCTGATCGGAGGCCCGGGTTGCAAACGCGCGATACATTTCTTCACGCAGCGCGGCGTTATCCGCGTAAGTCATCACCGGTAGATAGCTCGGCATATCCAACGTCAGCAGCCAGCCATCCAGCTCTTTGGCTTCGGCCATCGCGCGAGCGGCGGCCAGAGCGCTTTCCGGCAAACCAGCCAGCTCTTTCTCATCGGTAATCAGTTTGGTCCAGCCCATAGTGGCATCCAGCACATTATTGCTGTAGGTCGAACCCAGCTCGGACAGACGCGCCACGATTTCACCGTAACGTTTTTGCTGCTCTTCCGGTAAACCAATACCGGACAATTGGAAATCACGCAGCGCATTCTCCACCGCTTTACGCTGCGGCGGAGTCAATTCGGCAAAGCCGGGGCCTTCTTTCAGGCTGACGTAAGCCTGATATAAACCTTTATGCTGGCCAACCCAGGTGCCGTATTCAGACAGCAGCGGCAGGCTTTGCTCGTAGGCGGTACGCAATTCCGGGCTATTTTTTACCGCGTTTAAATGGCCGACAGGCGACCAGATGCGAGAGAGACGGCCGTCGGATTCTGCCAGCGGCTGGCACAGATTATCCCAGGTGAAAGGACCCGGTTGGGCCACAACCCGCTCCACCGATTGACGACATTCATCTAAAGCGGATTGCACCGCAGGCACGATATCTTCAGGGCGGATAGCCGAAAACGGCGGCAAGGAGAACGGAGTCAACAGCGGATTTGTCATAGGGTGTCCTGATTATAGTTGTCGTCCTGACGATGGTTTACTCATGATTTTCCTACCGTCAGATGATAAATGCGGATGAACATTTAACATGAGGTCTGTCGCGCGGAAAATCAATGGCTGGCGGCATCATTCCCTTTGATAGATAATGCTGCCTAAGCCGCAGGAGAAGCCGCAAATGTTAAGTTATCGCCACAGTTTTCACGCAGGCAACCATGCCGACGTACTCAAACATACTGTTCAAAGCCTGATTATTGAGTCTTTGAAAGAAAAAGAAAAACCTTTCCTTTATCTAGATACCCACGCTGGCGCAGGCCGCTATCAGCTAAGCGGCGAGCACGCCGAACGCACTGGGGAATATCTGGAAGGTATCGCCAAGATTTGGCAACGAGATGATTTACCGGCTGATTTAGCTCCGTATATGAGCGCCATTAATGCGTTGAATCACAACGGGCAGCTACGTTATTACCCTGGTTCGCCGCTGATCGCCCGTCATTTGCTACGTGAATATGACAAAATCAGCCTAACCGAGCTGCATCCCAGCGATTACCCGATGCTGCGTAAAGAATTTGTCAAAGACGAACGCTCCAAAGTGCAACGCGCCGACGGTTACCAGCAACTGAAAGCTCAGTTACCACCGCAGTCTCGCCGCGGTTTTGTGCTAATGGATCCGCCTTATGAAATGAAAACCGATTATCAGGACGTGGTAAAAGGGATTCAGGAAGGTTATAAGCGCTTTGCGACCGGTACTTACGCTTTATGGTATCCAGTGGTATTACGCCAGCAAATCAAACGATTACTGCGTGAACTAGAAGCCACGGGCATCCGCCGGATTCTGCAAATCGAACTGGCGGTACGTCCGGATAGCGATCAACACGGTATGACTGCCTCTGGCATGATCGTAATTAACCCGCCGTGGAAGTTGGAAAAACAAATGACCGATCTGCTACCTTGGCTGCATAAAGCGCTAGTACCCTCTGGTCACGGCCACACCTTGGTAAAATGGGTCGTGCCGGAATAATCGCCGCGCCTTTCGCTCCTGGCCGGGCTGCAATCCATGCTGTCCGGCTCATTCAATATTACCCAATTTTTATCACCGTTTAGCGCAAAAGCTTTCTCGTCTTCCAACACCTATCACAGCCATCGATGCAATCTTTGCGACAAAGTGGGATCTGGCGTTAAACTCTTTGCTTCTATAAAACTACACTCATGGAAATGATCCTGATGACCAAACATTACGATTATCTGGCAATTGGCGGCGGCAGTGGCGGGATCGCATCGATCAACCGGGCAGCCATGTACGGTAAAAAATGTGCGCTGATCGAAGCTAAACAGCTCGGCGGCACCTGCGTCAACGTCGGCTGTGTGCCGAAGAAAGTGATGTGGCACGCGGCACAAATCGCTGAAGCGATTCGCATGTACGGTCCGGACTACGGTTTTGATACCACGGTGAACCACTTCGACTGGAAAACCCTGATCGCCAACCGTACCGCCTACATTGATCGTATTCATCAGTCCTACGAGCGTGGTTTAGGCAATAACAAAGTTGATGTGATTCAGGGCTTCGCTCGCTTTGTCGATGCTCATACCGTTGAAGTCAACGGCGAGAAAATCACTGCGGATCACATCCTGATCGCCACCGGCGGCCGCCCTAGCCATCCAAATATTCCCGGCGCGGAATACGGTATTGATTCCGACGGTTTCTTTGAGCTAGATGAAATGCCAAAACGCGTTGCCGTCATTGGCGCGGGTTATATCGCCGTCGAAATCGCTGGCGTACTGAACGGTTTAGGCACCGAAACTCACCTGTTTGTACGTAAACACGCGCCGCTGCGCAGTTTTGATCCGCTGATCGTAGAAACCCTAGTGGAAGTCATGAACACCGAAGGGCCAAAACTGCATACCGAATCCGTGCCAAAAGCCGTGATTAAAAATGCTGACGGCAGTCTGACGCTGCAACTGGAAAACGGCACAGAAGTGACCGTTGATCATCTGATCTGGGCGATTGGCCGCGAACCTGCGACCGACAACCTGAATCTGGCCGCCTGCGGTGTGAAAACCAATGAAAAAGGCTATATCGTCGTCGATAAATTCCAAAATACCAATGTAAAAGGTATTTATGCCGTTGGTGACAACACGGGTGCAGTGGAGCTGACTCCGGTTGCAGTGGCTGCAGGTCGCCGCCTGTCCGAGCGCCTGTTTAACAACAAGCCAGACGAGCATCTTGATTACAGCAATATTCCAACCGTGGTATTCAGCCACCCACCCATTGGCACTATTGGTTTAACCGAGCCGCAGGCGCGTGAGCAGTTTGGCGACGATCAGGTAAAAGTCTATAAATCCTCCTTTACTGCGATGTACAGCGCCGTCACTCAACATCGCCAGCCGTGCCGTATGAAGCTGGTATGCGTGGGCGCAGAAGAGAAAATCGTCGGTATCCACGGAATCGGCTTTGGTATGGATGAAATTCTGCAAGGTTTCGCCGTAGCAGTAAAAATGGGCGCAACCAAGAAAGACTTCGACAATACCGTAGCTATCCACCCGACCGCCGCGGAAGAATTTGTCACTATGAGATAATCATTTAGAGATGAGTTTCTCTATTTGAGTCATGGAACGTGAAGCCGAAATGCAAATTTCGGCTTTTTATTGCTTGGAATTCAGCTTCGCTACACCCCCTCTCCTTTCTTACAGCTATATCACCACCGTCTACATCAGCGCGATTAAATAGAAATGACGATAAAAAGAGGCGTTGAGTCACTTACCGAGTCTGAACATCATTGCATCTTACAACATAGAAACTTGATGAATACATAAAGACAGTGTATGAAAATTGACATATAGAAATTATCAATACTTACTGAGGTAACGATCAAATTGCATTTATTCTTACTTGTTCGAATTACCCAGCTCTAAGACATTAATCAGGTCGAAAAAATAAATTAAATACCCTTTAAAATCAAAATATTAAAAAGAAAACCTCCGGCGGGAAATAAATTTAAATAAACTATCACTTATATAAAATAATATGAAAATAAAAAGAATAATTAAGTCAATGATGATTCACAAAATTAATTTATTGATGCGATACTTTGTTTCTAAATTTATCCCAAGCGAATCAGATAACTTTATTTTCTTTTTATTACTCACGATCAATGAGAATAAATAGCTCATGAAAATATATTCGCCGTTCGCAGCGGTTAATTTAGAACCTAAAAATTCATTTAAAATATAAAAAGGAACATCTATGAAACCTATCAATTGTAAAAATAGTCTGATTACGATTCTGACTCTATGCACCCTGTTTGGTTTTTCTCATTCCTCCGCGTTTGCCGCCTCGGTTAATGATGACGCGTCGGTTATGCCAAGCCTGGTAAATAAAAAGATTATGGCGGGTTTCTGGCATAACTGGGACAGCCAAGAAAGCCGTGGCTATCAAGGTGGTTATCCGAAGAATCTAAAAATAAACGAAACACCCGCGGCCTTTAACGTTGTCATTGCCTCCTTTATGAAAGGCAGCGGTATTCCAACCTTTAAGCCGTACAACGCAACGGACGCAGAGTTTCGCGCACAAATCGGTGAGTTAAATAAACAAGGCCGCGCTGTGCTCATTTCATTGGGCGGCGCTGACGCACACGTGGCATTGAATAACGGTCAGGAACAGGCTTTCGCAGACGAGATTATTCGTTTGGTTGAAACCTATGGTTTTGACGGGCTGGATATCGATCTGGAACAAACGGCTATTAATGCAGCTAATAACACCACCGTTATTCCCGCCGCGTTGAAAATTGTTCGGGCGCATTACGAACAACAAGGTAAACACTTTATCATCAGTATGGCGCCAGAATTCCCATATCTGACAACCGGCAGACCTTACACTACCTATATCAACGCCTTGGACGGTGTGTATGACTTTATTGCCCCTCAGCTCTACAATCAAGGCGGTGACGGCGTATGGGTCGAAGAAGTAAACCTGTGGCTGGCGCAAAACAATGACGCCAAAAAATATGAATTCCTGTATTACATGGCCGATTCTATTGTTAATGGCAAACGCGGCTTCATTAAAATCCCAGCCAATAAATTAGTATTGGGTTTACCAAGTAACGTTGACGCTGCGGCATCAGGTACGGTAAAAAATCCGCAGGACGTTTATCGTGCCTTTGCTGATTTAGAGAAAGCGGGAACGCCAATCAAAGGCCTGATGACCTGGTCGGTCAACTGGGATCAGGGTAAAGATAAAGCGGGGAATGCTTATAATCAGGCATTCGCCAAGGCTTATACCGACTTGATTCACGGTAAATAATATTAACCGCTCATAAAGTTGTTCCGTAAGGCTGTTTTATTAGCCTGGGGTACAAATCTACAGCCGGAGCTCTTGTTCCGGCTGCTTTATATCAATACTCTTCAATTTGCCTGAATGCGAAAATAAATATCAGCCAATTAATCGATTGAAGCCGGCTTCCAAATCAGCAATTAAATCATCGACATTTTCCAGTCCAATATGAACACGTACCAAAGTACCCTCAAAACCTACGCCGCCTACCGGACGAATTTCGTCCAGTTCTTCCGGCTGATTAGCCAGAATCAGAGACTCAAATCCACCCCATGAATACGCCATGCTGAAGTGCTCAAAATTATCCAGATAATGAGCCACTTGCTCATCACTGAGACGAGATTTCAACACAAAGGAGAACAATCCGCAGCTCCCAGTGAAATCACGTAAATAAAACTCATGGCCGGGGCAGGATGGCAGTGCTGGATGGTTAACCTGCGCCACTTCCGGACGAGCGGCCAGCCATTTGGCGATCTGGATACTGCTGGTTTCATGCTGCTTTAGCCGTACGCCTAAGGTGCGCAGACCGCGGCTAGCAACGTAAGCGGTGTCTGCATCGACCATTTGCCCCAGCAAATACGAATGTTCCCGCAATTGATCCCAACAGCGCGCATTAGATACCGCCGTGCCTAACATAGCGTCTGAGTGACCGACGATATATTTGGTTCCGGCCTGAATAGAAATATCGATGCCAAACTCCAGTGCGTTAAATAGCACTCCGGCAGCCCAGGTATTATCGATCATAATAACGATATTGGGATTAACTGCCCGAATAGCCTGCACCATGCCGGGAACATCCTGAACTTCCATTGTGATGGAGCTGGGAGATTCTAAAAATACCACTTTGGTATTTGGCTGAATAAGCTCGGCAATTCCAGCGCCGATCAGTGGAGAATAATAAGTGGTGGTGACACCCAGTTTGGACAGCACTTTATTGCAAAAATCCTGCGTTGGCTCATAAGCAGCACCGGTCATTAATATATGATCGCCGGTGGCCACAAAAGACAGAATGGCATTGGTCACCGCTGCGGCGCCGCAAGGATAAAGCGCACAACCTGCGCCGCCTTCCAATTCCACCATCGCTTCTTGGAAGGAAAAATGGGTCAGCGTACCGCGACGACCATAAAACAATTCGCCTTTTGCCCGGTTTGCTGTGGCAAATTTTTTCGCCTTTACGGAATCAAATACCAGGGAAGAGGCTCGTTGAATAATGGTGTTTACCGATCCTTGGGTAAATTTTTTCGCCCGACCGGCAGTCACTAACGCTGTTTCTAATTTTTTAGATGTCATTATTTTTTCCTTTTCTGGTGCTGGCATACTCAAATATTCACAGCGACTTACGGACAATCCGCCACGCTGTATCGTTATGTATTAACAAGTAGGTTCATTCACCGCAGGAAGCTCAGCCTGCCGCTTGGAGGATTTTTTACCGGTAAATCTTTCGATAATTTGGGCTGCATTAAGGTCATGAATGACGTTAATTAGCGTTGCAGGTGCATCGGTAATGGTGCCAATAACAACCAGCATTGGAATAGTTTCAACCGGTAGCCCCAGCGTGGTGACAATAAATATTTCACCGAGGAAAGCGCCACCGGGAACGCCGCCGACAATAATGGCGGAGAGCACCGAAATCAGCATGGTCAGGAAGAAAGTCTCGGTGGTGAAATCCAATCCCAGTACCGAGAAGATAAAGACGATTTTCAGCGCGGCAATCATTGCCACGCCGCCTTTATTTAAATTAACCAACAGCGGCAGAGAAATATCTACGATTTCAGGGTTAATGCCCATCGCTTTGGCCGCTCGAATAGTCACTGGCAGCGATCCCAATGAAGAGCAGGTGCCTAAGGCGGTGGCTGAAGGTTCAATAGCGTGTTGCCAGAAAGCCCTTACCGCTTTCATGCCGCCGCCAATCCAGGAATAAAAGATAGAGCCGAAAACGTAATACAGCAGCGAGGCGATAAAGAATAAGCCGATGGCTCTGGCGAAAGTCATCAGTAATTGTGGATCCTGACTGGCCATCGTCGCGGCGAAATAACTGCCCAAACCAACGGGTGCCGCTTTCATGATGATTGAGACAATCTTCATAATCACGGTATTTAAGCCCAACAAAGACAGGGCAATTTGTTTACCTTGCTCGCCCGATTGCCCAATCGCAATACCGGCGATAACCGACATAATAATCAGCGCCAGAATATTGGATTTAGACAATAAACCAACAAAATCATTAGTGGTGACCATATTCACAAAGTTCATTTCGCCGCTGCCGGCCTTGAACTCTTGGGTTAATTCAATAGTGACGCCCTGAGCCGGATCAAATAAGGTCGCTAGCCCAACGATTCCTGCCGCCGGAATGAGCGCCATAATGATAGAGACTGCAAAAATCAGCCCCATTATGCGCCCCAGTTTTTTCAAATCCGTCATACCGGCAATGGACGACATAACGCTTACGCTCACCAATGGAACGATAATCATAAACAGCAAATTCAGGAAAATTTTACCGATAGGCTGTAATTTGAGAGCCAGAGAAGGGGCATAAATACCTATAACCCCACCGAGAATCAGTGCAAATAAAAGAATAATAGAGGACTTGTAGGGTTCCAAACGTTTCCACATAGGATTTTCCTTGGTGTATTATTTAAATTTCATGTGACTTCAGTCACCTTTTATTTTTCTTTCGGCAAGCAAATATCTTATCTGTGATTAAGCTCACCTTTTTATTTCTTATTCTTAATATGAATAACATATCGCTATTGGTAATAAATGATTACATTTGTAGTCTACAAATGAAATACGACATTGATGCCATTTACTAAAATCACTAATGAGCTGAAGGAAAGAATGAGTAATATCGCATCGCTAAAACAGCTGGAAATACTGGTCAAGATCGTTGAGTGTGGTGGGCTGTCTGAAGCCGCAGCTCAGCTGAACATCTCGCCTTCTGCGGTCAGCAAGAGTCTGTCTCATCTGGAATCACAGCTGGGCACTATGCTGCTAAAAAGAACGACGCGTAGCCTGACGTTAACCGACGCGGGGAAATATCTTTATCATCGGGCAACTAAATTATTATTAGATTTTGACGAATCTCTTAATACTACCGCTGGATTTTATAACCACCCGCAGGGTGAATTACGCCTCACCTGTTCAATTGCCTTTGGTTATTCTCACCTCATCACTTTGGTTAATAAATATCGAGAGCGTTACCCCGATGTTGAATTATATATAGATCTAAACGATAACTTTGTTAATTTAAATGAGAGTAACTTTGATATCGCTATTCGCGTTGCATCAACTCCGCCAGATAATTATTCGTTAAGAAAACTGTCGACTATCCACTGGGCTTATTGCGCTAGCCCCACTTATCTGGAAAAAATGGGGACACCAACTTCCGTCCAACAATTATCAGACCATCAGTGTTTGTTATATCCCGGTTTGACACCGGTATTAAAAGATACCGACGAAAGCGGCAGCGCTCATTTACTTAAGTTACGCTCACCGATTCAGGCAAATAGCAGCCTGGTATTGCTGAAAGCGGTGCTGGAACATCAGGGTGTTGCCTATTTGCCGACTTATTTACTCGGCGATGCTATTCAACGAGGTGAAATTACTCCTCTGGCGCTTGATGGGGAAATAACCCACGCGACTCATGGCCTGTATGCCTTGTATTTCCCCAGCCGTTATAGCAATCCCAAGGTTCGTTCTTTTATTGATTATCTGGTGGAAACTTTGCAGCCCGTACCGGTATGGGATAATTGGATCACCCGAAGGCCCTGACGTTAATGACGAATTAAATGAGGCAATCAGGATGAATTGGGCTGGCTGCAATCCCTTTTGTCGTTCTCTTTATCGGCCTAGCCTCTGCCTTAGCCGCCGTTTGTGATAAGCCATGACTCTGCTATCATCAACAGAGTTAGCCGTCTTTGTAGGATATTCTGTAGGATAATCATCTGCATAAGGCATGAATTTAGGCCATGAGGAATATTATGCCGAACTCATTCAAGGATAATCAGACTTCATCCAGCGCAGATACTGATTCGCAGCAGAGCAAAACAGCGCCGTTAAGTGCAGGAATTGAAAACGGAAAAAAAGCTATTTCCGTATTAACCCGTCTTGGCAATCGGATTAAAACCTATCCCAGTGTTGCGCATATTATTCGCGCTACCGATCGCTTTAACGATCGATTAGGCAGCCAGTTTGGCGCTGCAATCACTTATTTTTCCTTTTTATCGCTCATTCCCATTTTGATGGTTTCTTTCGCCACCGTGGGTTTTGTATTGGCATCTAATCCAGATTTGCTGGCCGAGTTGATCAATAAGATCGTGAATAGCATCAGCGATCCCAGCCTGGCTGCTACCTTGAAAAATACGGTAAATACCGCTATTCAGCAGCGTACTACCGTTGGATTAACCGGTTTAGCCATTGCGCTTTATTCCGGTATCAGTTGGATGGGAAATTTACGAGAAGCAATTCGCGCTCAGTCCAGAGACGTTTGGGAGCGTAATCCGCAGGATCTGGAAAAATTTTATGTGCGCTACACCCGTGATTTTATTTCGCTTACCGGTTTGGTGCTGGCGCTGATTATTACTCTCTCTCTTACATCAATTGCCGGTTCTGCGCAGTCTGTGATTGTGAATGCGTTAGGGCTGGGTGATATTGAATGGCTACGACCGGCCATGACGCTAATTGCGCTGTCTATTTCCATCGCCGCGAACTATTTATTGTTCTTATGGATATTCTGGATTTTGCCGCGTCATAAACCAAAAAAGAAGGCCTTGCTGCGGGGAACTCTTATTGCCGCTATCGGCTTCGAAATCATTAAATTCATTATGACCATGATGCTTCCGCGTCTTGCCAGCTCGCCTTCGGGCGCGGCTTTCGGTTCGGTCATCGGGCTAATGGCTTTCTTCTATTTCTTCGCGCGTTTAACCTTATTTTGCGCCGCCTGGATCGCCACGGCGAAATATAAGGATGACGAAACCTTGCCTGAACGCCATGCCTAAGCGGCTGTCAGATGCCCGCCGTCAACGTGCGAGAGGTTTTTCTCCTATCGGCGATGAAGCCTTTGCCGCGCGTTGGAATTTAACCCTATACTGCTGGCTACTTAATCGATCATGGAGGGTCAGTTAATGCCACTTTTATCTTATCGTCGATGGATTGCTTTGGGCGTATTGGTACTGATCGCCGCCATTGCGGTGTATGCGCTGCAACCCAAAATCGGGAATCCAGATGCTCTGTGGCAAATTGTTAGCCAACAGTGCGTTCCCCATCAGCGCCAGCTGAATTCCCCTCAACCTTGCGCCGAAGTGAATACTCAGGCCGGTTTTGCGGTGTACAAAGACCGTAACGGACCGCTGCAATACTTGTTAATACCAACTGAAAAAATTACCGGTATCGAAAGCCCCGAGTTGTTATCCGCAGCAACGCCTAACTATTTTGCTCTGGCATGGCAAGCCAGGGATTACATGGCGCTAAAATACGGTCATCCTATTGATAATCAAAATATCTCTCTGGCGGTGAATTCAGAATTGGGCCGCAGTCAAAATCAGCTGCATATTCATATTTCCTGCCTATCACCGAAAGTGAAAAAAGCGCTGGCAGATCAAAGCGATTCGTTCCGCCCAAGCTGGCAACCATTGCCGAAAGGATTGCTCGGTCATGATTATCTGGCAAGGCAAATCACCCCCAGTGAACTCCAGGAACAAGGCGCGTTCCGCCTGCTAGCCAGCGGCGTACAGGGCGCTGCGGAAAATATGGGCAAATACGGCTTAGCCATGACCTCTCTGCCCAACGGCGATTTCTTACTATTAACCACGAAACGCGATTTGACCGGCCTGAATCTTGCCTCGGTCGAGAGTATCCAGGACCACAGTTGCAGCGTGCTGCCCGTGCCTCCTCACTAAAACTTACTTCTGCTTCATGCTTTTCAGCAGCGGCGTGCATTGGTTTTCTTCACCTTCACTAGGCGAAATCAATGCCAACAACGCCGCCGCTGGCGTTAAAGCCACGCCCAACACAGCCGCCACCGCACCGCGAGCAATTAACGGCCCGGTCTTCACACCCGCGTCCGGATTTTTAAACGTGCCTTTAACGTACAGAGGCGAACGCAACGTCAGAATACGTAACCCTTTGCTTTGCGGGTCGATTGAGAGATCCAACCGTTCGGTGGCGAAATTAGCATTACCGGTAATATTGATGATGGCATTTTCCGTGTCGAAGACGAACAACCGCGGCGTAGCCAGACCGTTTCGCATCACGATATCCGCAGCAGCACAGTTAATTCTTACTTCGTCATCACCGAAGAGTTTTGCCACTATGTAGTTACCCACGTTCAGCCCCAATAATTCCATCAGGCTGCGGCTGATTAGCCCCTGATTCAGCAATATTCGCAGGCTACCATTACTGGTTCCCAACAGCGCCGCCACCGAGTTACCCCGAGCAGTGAAGGAAGCGTCGCCATTGAGCTGCCCCAGACTGTTACGCATCGACTCGACTTCCGGCAGCAGCTGCTTTAACTGGAATCGACGCGCGTGAAGGTCGATGCGCCCTTGCATCGGATTTTTATTACCATTCAGGCGTAAAGTGGCGTTGAGATTGCCACCGGCAATACCGAAGCGCAGCGGATCGAGTAACAACTCACCGTTTTTCATCACCACATGAGTAGAAAGATCGCTGATAGGTAAGGCTTTATCCCGCTCGATACGTTTAGCGGCGTAGGTCACATCTGCATCCATAACGTTCCAGCTTTGGGTTTCAAAAGCCTCTACCGGCAGAATTTTATCGGATGGCTGGCGACTTTTCTCACCGCGCCCTTTTTTCTGTTGATTGGAATCAGCGCCGATTAAAGGAGCCAGATCGGCAAAACGCAGTTGATTGGAGACAACCTTTCCTAGCAGTTTGGGTCTTGGCTGACTGGCGGTATAGGTGAGATCGCCGTGAATATCGCTGTCGCCGATTTTACCGTTGAATTTTTGATACTGATAAACCGCACCGCCCGATTGACGCAACCGAGCAATCAAATACCCATCGGTGGCATAAGGTGGTGTATTCGGTAAAAGTACACCAATCAACGGATATAAGTTACCCAGACTATCGCCGGAGAATTTCAGCCGTAGATTGATATCCGCCAGATTGCTCGGATCATTGAGCGTACCGACGATAGCCACTCGCGTAGAGCCGGAGCGCACATCTGCCTGAATAGGGAAAGGAATATCAGCGTTAGTCAGAGAAAGCATCCCCCCGATTTTTCCGCTGCCGCTCACAGGTTGCCCTTGGTATTTGCCTTCTACCTGCCAGCCGAAAATATAATCCACCGACGTACTTCTAACCTTGCTGTCCTTCACTTCACCCTTGTCGCCAATCACTTCGGAAAAAGGAAGAGGCTTGCCCAAAGGGTCGATTTTCGCCCGTAGATCCGCTTTCAATACCGAATCTTTAAGCGAAATCTGGCCGCGATCGAACACAATATCGCTGATATTCACCGACCAATCGGAAGATGCTTCACCCTTAGCTTTGTCGCGATTGGCGAGATTAAAGGTCCAGTTGTTTTTACCGTTGGCCAAGCGCTGCAAATTAGCATCGGGTTCCGTCAGCCAAATTCTGGGAATGCGAACCTGCTTACCCAACAATGCCAGTGGAGACAAATTAGCCTCAACTCGCTTTAGGGTCATCATATTATCCCCAGGAATATCTGGCGGGTTGCCGAGTACCAAATCTTCTGCATGAATCTGCGGCCAGGGAATCCAGGCACGCCAACCGCGATCGTCCGTTTTGCGCGACCAGTCAACGCCCAATTCGCCACGAATGGCAAAGGGACGCTGCAATTCAGCACTAACCTTTTGGTTTATTGTGGGTTTTATGCGATTCCAATCGAACGTAAGAACGAAAATCACTAAAACAGCCAGCAATACCAGCACAATTCCGGCCACCCAAAGCAGTACCTTCCCGGTTTTTGTCATAATCGCTCCACAAAATTTATCAGAAGCTAAATCCGGTTCGGCAATAAACAAAACGGCTATGGGTACTACCGCTCAGCCTGTCAATGTAGAAAAAAGAGTTAATCGATGAGGAACGCGGACTTAGACGCTTGTATTAACCATAGTTGAGGATCAACTAACGTCCATTATTATTGGCCTGATGAAAAGCAGCCAATAGATATAAACGTCAATTTATCAGACGGTTAATGATAAAACGACTCATCGGTTTTGACGATTATTTCACCCGGACGTTACCCGGCGAATAACAGGGGAAGTGACTGTAAAGTATCAAAATGTGCGGGTCTGGAAAGATAGTAACCTTGCGCAGCACAGGCATCAGATCGTTTAACCAGCGCCCATTCTTTGTCAGTTTCCACTCCTTCTACAATCACGCCTTTACTGTAGCGGCTCATCAATGTTACCAGCGTAAAGAACAGCTGTTGCCCTACCTCACTTTGCTGTAACAGAATAAATAAATCGCGAGCTATTTTGATGTATTCATAGCGCCAACTGACAAAAGACGAGAAGTTAGCCACACCGCTGCCAAAATCATCCAGCCATAATCGATCGGCCTCAGCGATTTGAGCAAACGGAGTAATACAGGCGGTATCCATATGTTCGACCAGCTCAAAACGCACATAAGGCATAGAATCAATAAGCTGCCGCGCTTCGGGATCGTTTTGCATCTCCATCAATGCCTGACCGTCGATATTGATCGATACCAACATTGAGCGATGGGTAAAAATACCGTGCCATTGCTTCACTAATTCCAACTGTTCTAACACCACGTTCAGACGCGCCCGAATGCTGATAGAGGAGAAATAATCCTCTGGTGAGAGTCGGGTTTCCGGCGAGGAGGGATGATAAACAGCCGTCAATAATTCTATCGCCAGTAACTTCCCTGAAGTGCGATAAATAGGTTGGAAAGTATACCTACGCTGACATTGCCGCCAAAAGTTGAATCCCTTATTACAATCCTGAGCGGCAAGGGATGGCGCAAGTAAATCTGATATTTTGTTAGTTAGCATCAGTTTTGTCGCCATATGTCGGGGTATCAGGCAGTCAAAGCTCATACTATGCTTACTGCCATAAAGACGCTCCCCAATGAGAGCGTTCTTCCTTCTGGAGATGTTATCGACTCGTTCGACCAGAACTTTATATGTGAGCCAGGCAGATTCTCAAAACTGCGAAATCGCCTCCAACTGAGCAACGAACGACAAACCGGCAAACGTGATTGAGTTAACGCTAACATTAGGATAAATGGAGAAAATAATGCCATACGTAAATATTAAAATTACCCGTGAAGGTGCCACCGCCGAACAAAAGAAGCGGCTGATTGCCGGTGTTACGCAACTGTTAGTCGATACCTTGGGCAAAAATCCGGCTACCACCGTCGTGGTCATTGATGAAGTTGATACCGATAACTGGGGTATTGGCGGGAAATGCGTAACCGAACTGCGAAAAGCCCCCTAATTTTAACGGAACAAACGGGAAACCTGTCAGTTTCCCGACCTAGGTCATAAAAAATATAAAACGCCATTTTAATTCTATTGACTCACGCAGAACCAGCAGAGAGACTAAGCCTATATCCCTCATATCGAGTTTTCTTTAGAAATAGGCCGCTTTCCATGACCAGCAAAAAGATTGCCGTTATCGGCGAATGCATGATTGAACTGTCGCAAAAAGGTAACGATTTGAACCGAGGTTTTGGCGGCGACACGCTAAATACTGCGGTTTATATTGCCCGTCAGGTTGACGAAGAGGCGCTGGAAGTCCACTACGTTACTGCCTTGGGCACTGACAGCTTCAGCGAAGACATGTTGGCGGCATGGCAGAAAGAGAAAGTTAAAATCGATTTGATTCAGCGTATGGATGATAAGTTGCCGGGCCTCTATTTTATTGAAACCGACGAGACCGGTGAGCGTACTTTCTATTACTGGCGCAATGATGCCGCCGCCCGTTTTTGGCTCACGGGGCCGCAAGCTGATAAAATTTGCCAGAAGCTGGAAAACTTCGATTATCTCTACCTCAGTGGTATTAGCCTGGCTATTCTGGACGCCTCCAGCCGCCAGCGCCTGTTGAAACTACTGCAAGCCTGTCGTACCAATGGAGGTAAAGTTATCTTTGATAACAACTACCGCCCGCGCCTGTGGCAGAGCAAAGAAGAAACTCAGGAAGCCTATCGCGCTATGCTGTCCTGCACTGACACCGCGTTTCTGACGCTGGATGATGAAGATATGCTGTGGGGCGAGATGACGCTGGAGCAGGTTATCGATCGCACTCAAGCTTTGGGCGTTAACGAAATCGTGATCAAACGAGGTGCAGATTCCTGCATTGTCTGGAATCGGGAACCCGATAGCCAGCGGCCCGCGGATCAACATGTGGTACCCGCCGTAACCTTGCCAAAGGAAAAAGTCGTCGATACCACCGCAGCGGGAGATTCATTTAGTGCAGGTTATCTGGCCGTTCGCTTAACCGGAGGCACACCTCAGCAAGCCGCAGCGCGTGGCCATTTGACGGCCAGCACTGTGATTCAGTATCGGGGGGCGATTATTCCCATCGCGGCAATGCCAAAAATCTAAGCCAAACGAGATGTATTGACGGGAGAGATAGAAACAATATTCGGGACCAGAAAGGCCCCGAATATCTGATTTGAACACCCGGTTTTACTGCGCAGTCGAAGCTTCCGGCGGCGTCCCTTCTGGCGTGGTGCCTTCTGGCGTCGTTCCTTCTGACGCAACGCCTGGCGTAGCTTCCGGTTTCACTTCTTCCGGCGCAGCCATTGGCGTACCCGATGTCATAATGCTGTTATAGCTTTCCTGCAATGCTTTCACGCTGACTTCAGGCTCACCTTTCGGCTGAACCAGAACCAAAGTGGTATCTTGCGAAAGCTGTTGTTTTAGCTCCTGATTCAGATTGGCCAACGTTAAGCCGGACAGGAAGGTTTGTCGCAGCTTCTGATATTGCTCAGGTGCGATATCCACTACACCGCTCTGCTGAGAACGCAGGCGCTGACTCATCAACACATCGGTATCAGTACGGGCATAAGTCGCGAACAGCTTGCTTAACTGATCGTTTTTCTGCGCCATCAGTCCATCAAATTCAGCCTGACTCAGCCCATTAGCACGAATACTGGCTAATTCATTAGCAATAAACGTCATGCCGGCATTCAGATTTTCCGTTGGCGTATTCAGATGAATCGCACACTGAGCACGTTGGTATTGCACCCGGCAATCAAAGCCCAGCTTCATATTCTTCTGACCGCTTTTTTCCAACGCCTGCTGCATATGCCAGAACAGCGCTTCTCGCGCTAGATCACTGCGCCAATAGCGGCTAAGTGCCTGGGAGTCCTGTATCGGATGCCACGGGGTATCCCAAATTAGCGACAAAGTGTCCTGCGTCACCTGCTCGCTCATCAGGTTCACCGGCTGAGGCGGTAAAGGAGCCAGCATCGCGATAGAAGACGGGGTCTGTCGCTTCCCTTCCAACGAAGAGAAGGTTTTACTGATTTGCGCCACCAAACTACGGCTATCGACATTGCCCACGACATACAGCGTCATCGCATCTGGCGTGTACCACTGTTTGTAGAATTGCTTCAGTTTTTCCGCATCAACCGGACTATTTACCGGCTGCCCAGGATCGTGACCCAGCAGTGAAGACCCTTTTAGGCGATAGCGCCACCAAGTGTCCTGTACATTTTGCGGGAAAGTAGCAATGGGATCATTAGGAAGATTCAGCGCAGCATTCACCGTTTGCTCGCTGATGGCCAGCTTACCGCTGGTATCAGATAGCCAAGCCAAAGCCTCTTTAATCAAATCAGGGCGATTGTTTGGCAGGCTCAGGCTGTATAGCGTGAAATCATAAGAAGTAATCGCCGGTGGTAAAGGGCGCTCGTTATCGACCCCTTGCTGCCACAGCGATTGGAGTTGTGCCGGAGTAAAGCTCTGGCTGCGAATAAGCGCCAAACGAGGTAACAGATGGGCAAAGCCAACCTGCTGTGCGCTTTCCGACAGAGATCCGGTATTGACCACCAGACGCATCTCTACTCTATCACTTGGGCGCTGCGGCGTTGCCAGCAGCTGCCATGTAAACCCGTTTTCTAACTTTCCCTGCTGCCAGGCAGGATCGGGTTGTAGTGCTTCAGCTTGCACATTGCCGCTGGCCGCCGCCAACAACAATCCACCAACTATAAGACGAATTCTGGTGCCCTGCATGTGAACCCCTACTTAATAACTATCCAATTTAAAACTATCCAACTTTCAAAGAAATTACACGCTCAAAACAGCCCAATGATACGAAACTCATCGGCGTGTGCTTATGTTGGATAAAAAAACTACGCTCATCACAGTTATGACCGCGGAAAAAGCAAGTGTACCATTCTGTTAGACCGCATGCTTTTGCCGATATCACCCATCACTGCGAAAAATAATGTTCAACGGGCAATACGAGCGAAAAATGGTAGTGATTGACTATGCAGAAACCACCGGTAACGATGAGCTACCGGTGGCTGATTGACTAATCTGGTGACCTAAAAGAATCAGGAAGAGGATATCTGCCCTTCTGATTTACCTGCCGGACTCTTATTCGACAATGTCGCCTGCAGTTGATCGTTATCCAACTGGTTACACCATTTCGCGACCACAATGGTCGCTACGCCGTTACCGACCAGATTGGTCAGCGCCCGCGCCTCAGACATAAAGCGGTCAATACCCAGAATCAGTGCCAAACCGGCCAATGGTAAATGTCCAACAGCGGAGATAGTCGCAGCCAGAACGATAAAGCCGCTACCGGTCACGCCAGCTGCGCCTTTAGAGGACAGCAGCAATACCACCAGCAGCGTCACCTGATGCATGATATCCATGTGGGTATTGGTTGCCTGAGCAATAAATACCGCCGCCATGGTGAGGTAAATGGAAGTCCCATCGAGGTTAAATGAATAACCTGTCGGAATAACCAAACCCACTACGGATTTTTTACAGCCCGCACGTTCCATTTTCTCCAGCATCCGCGGTAATACGGATTCTGAGGAAGAGGTTCCCAGAACAATCAGTAATTCTTCTTTGATATAGCGAATAAATTTGAAGATATTGAAGCCGTTAGCGCGCGCAATGGAGCCTAGCACCACCACCACAAACAAAATACAGGTAGCGTAGAAGCAGACAATCAATTGGCCCAGTTGCAACAACGTACCCACGCCATATTTACCAATAGTAAACGCCATCGCACCGAAAGCACCCAGCGGAGCCAGGCGCATAATCATATTGATGATACCGAAGATTACGCGGGAGAAACTTTCAATTACGTTAAAGATAAGCTGACCTTTTTCGCCTAAACGATGTAAGGCAAAACCAAACAGTACGGCAAACAGCAAGACTTGCAGAATATTACCGCTGGCAAAGGCGCCAATCACGCTTCCGGGAATAATATCCAACAGGAATGGAATTATTCCTTGCTGAGAAGCTTGCTCCGCGTACATGGCAACCGCTTTAGCATCCAAAGAGGCAGGATCGATATTCATCCCTGCTCCAGGCTGCACCACGTTCACAATAACCAGGCCGATCAACAGTGCAATCGTACTTACAATTTCAAAGTAAAGCAGAGCAATGGCACCTGTTCGCCCGACCGCTTTCATACTTTCCATTCCGGCAATACCGGTCACGACGGTACAAAAAATAACCGGAGCAATAATCATTTTAATTAATTTAACAAATCCATCGCCCAGAGGTTTCATCTGAGCACCGATGTCAGGATAAAAATGGCCTAATAGGATACCTAACGTGATTGCCGTTAATACCTGAAAGTAAAGGCTTTTAAAGATGCTGGTTTTCATATCAATGTCCTTTTGGAGAATGCACGGCAATGTGTCGTTATGGTCTCCGCAAATGAAAGGGACGCTTCATTTTTCTATCCGCGCTAGCGCGAAAAATAACACCCCAATAACAATATGTAAGTCATTTATTATCGTAAATTGTCCCATTAACACGAAACTAAGAACTGAAACGCTTCAAGAAAAGGTAACTGGAGTGGAGCAGTGAAATATTCTTTGCTACCGAGCCGGTCTGAGAGACCTGATAAGGGAAAGGATAAATAAGAGAAGGTGGGGATATTGCGAACCAACGTTGACCGGACAAACCCGATCAACGTGGCAGGAAACTGGCCTCAAACTCTTCGCGCGGCACCGGACGGGAGAACAGGAAACCCTGCCCGCTCGTCACACCGTGGTCTAACAACCATTGACGCTGAGCTTCATTTTCTACGCCTTCGGCCATCACGCGCAGTTTGAGCACATTGGAGATACTGCCGATAATTCGCGCCATCGCATCATCCTGCGGTAGCGTGTGGACGAAACTTTTATCGATCTTAATCATGTCGATGGGCAGACATTTTAGGCGATTGAGATAATGCAGGCTGGAATAACCCATACCGAAATCATCCATTGCGATGGAAACGCCGAGTTCATGCAGCTCACGCAACAGTAGCAACGCCTCATCCAGATCGGGAATACGGGCAGTTTCGGTGATTTCCAGCATTAACTGGCTGGCATCAATTTTGTAATGACTGAGGATAGTTTTGAGGTGCGGTAAAAACGTCTCATGCTGCACCTGCAAACCGGAAATATTCACCGCCAAGGGCAATTTAATGCCTTGTCGCTGCCAGTCTGCCAGTATCCGGCAGGACTCTTCCAATACCCAATTACCCAGCGGCACCATAATGCCTTTTTCTTCCACCAGCGGAAGAAAATCCACCGGCGAGAGGTAAGTACCATCGGCCTGATTCCAGCGCAGCAACGCCTCCGCGCCTATGACTTTTTCATTACGCATGTCCCACTGCGGCTGTAGGTGCAATATAAAATCACGTTTCTCAATGGCTCGAAGAATGTCATTTTCGTAAGTCAGATGCTTTTGCGTTTTTTCCGACAAATGCTCTTCGTAATAGAGAATCTGATTTTTACCCTTATGGTGGGCTGCCACCATGGCAGAGCTAGCACTGCGCATTAAATCTTCAGCGCTTTCATGCTGATTAAGATATTGCACGATGCCAATACTGGCTTTCGGACGCAACTGCATGTTTTCAAAGGTCAGAGGAGCGGTAATCTGCGCCATAATCCGCCGGGCAAGCTGCATCGCCGGGAAAGGTCGCGATATCTCTTTTGCCATGACGGCAAACTCGGTTTTACTCAAATGGCCCAGCAAGCAGTTCTGGTCAATGCACTGCTCAAGCTCCTGCACTATGGTCAGCAACAGCTGCTCATGCTGATGTTCCGTCATGACGCCGGACGCTTCATGCAGCGTTTCTATGCCAATAACCAAGAGGTGAAATTTTTCTGGTCGAACAGGGGAATCAATGTGCTCATTCAACATGGCTAAAAACAGCGTGCGATTCGGCAATTCAGTCACCGGGTGGCGGCTGCTGATACGGCTCATTTCCGCATAGGCTTTCGCTAACAAATGCTGGTTACGATTATAATTTCGCGCCAATACCCCTAATTCATCATCAAGATGACGAGCGGGCATGGAAAGCTGATGATCTAACACCTGATCCTGAGAGATATTCTCCAGTTCACGAGCCATTGAGCGCAATGGATGCACGATTAACCGGTTAATACACCATGTAATTGAAACGGAAAGAATCAATGCTAACAACAGATAGGTTGAAAGCATGGTGGATAAGGTATTAAGAATAAATTGATAAATACGGTAAGAATCAGCCTGTAACACCAGATAAGCCAGGGGCTTAGGGTTGGCGGGGACTCTTTCTAATGAATAGAGCGGAACGGTAATTTGCACCGGCAGATTAAATACCCGGTTAACCCAATTGGGTACCGGCTGCTCTGGCTTAAAATTAGCGTGTAATACCTGTAGCTCATTAGGCAACACCACATCTGCCCGACTCAAAATCCCAATCGGCAATGTGCTCTCCAGCACACGTTTAGCACCTGGAATATCGACGCTGAGTATGGCCGAAGAAAGGGGGTTTTTAACGGAATACGCGATACTCTCCAACTGCTTGGCGTAGTCATCTTTGCGCTGCTGCACAAAATGGAACAGTTGAATGACAATAAAGATACAAATCGTCACCAGCGCCACACCGGACACCGTTGCCATTTGCTTTATCGTTAACGAATGCCTAACCCGCAAACTTTTTCTCCGCCTATCGTACCCGTAAAAAAGCGGCTTTATCATCAAGCCAACCGCCAACTCAGTCTGAGTATACTCGATCGTCTGCCGATTTTATCTTGCGAGACTAAACTGATGGGCAAGAATATCGCGGGTTTTGGCGTTTTCCTATCAGGATCCTGCTTTTTATAGCGTAAAAATCACTTTTAGAGCAGTTTTTCACCAGGCAAACCGCCCCGAAAGATTATTTAAAATCGGCGTAAGGTACCAACGGCTGCGGCGGCATATCCAGATCGCCCTGCCAGCCCGCCATTGAGTATCGCAGATACACCAGTGCATGACTTGGGGTGTAGTCTTTCGCCTGCTGAATATCAATACCGGCACCCAGCGTCCAGTGAGAACTGAGTCGCCGCTCTATCAGCGCTCGCAGGGTATAACCCACGCCGCTGCTGCTGTCGCCGAACTCGGTTGCGTTGCGATCTCTGATTTCCTGCAAGCTTGGCGACAATAAACCTTTCAGCGGATAACGCGGCTCATCGCTGGTTGCCGAATGAGAAAGAGAAATCGAGCCACCCAGTTCCCATGACCAGTTTTCCGTGCGCTGGCGATAATTCACCGGAATAGCCACAGACAGGTATTTTTGCGGACTGTAATAGCCCCCTTGCCCCAAGGTGTAGCCGCTGAGGTCTTTTTGATAGTGCCACCACATTCCGTTCAGACCCACGGAAAGGCGGCGGTTATCTTCGTTAATCAGCTTGTAGTAATAGCCGGTCATCAAACGCAGGCGTTGGTTATCCGCAACGTTTTGCCCCGTCAGATAATGGTAACTGACATCGCTCCAGACTCCGTGCGCTTCGCCACGATCGTAACTGGTACCCAAGCTGACGCCGTTGGCGCGAACGCCGCCCCAGGTCACATTGGTATTGGGATCTTTTGTTCCGGCAAACGCCAGTAATGAACTGGAAATCGGGCGGCGAGATGCCGTTGCTGTCCAGCCAATATGGTTCCAATCGCTGCTATAACTGACGCCACCGACCACATCAACCACATCAAAACCCATCGGAGTGGTACCGATATCCGTTTCCCAGCTATCGTTTTGCCAACCGGCGGCAATACTGGTACCGGTTGCCCGCTGGCGCATGTTAGCTACACAAGGATTTTCAACGTCATAGCAGGTGCCAGCCTTATAGCGTTCATTGGCATTGAAAGTACCTGCATCCATTTGAATGGTATCAGCACGGAAGAACGCCCGTCCATCAGACAGCGGCGTATCCACCTGTAACATGGTGTTGTGGGCATTCAGATCGGAAATACCTTCTGTTCCGCTGGAACGAACATAATCATGATCCAGCGTGACCCGCGTATCTTGTTGACGATACAAATCGGCGGCATCGGAACGGATACCGCGTTTCAGCCAGTCATCCGTAGCCTGATTGCGCGTAAGAAGCGTGTAGCTGTCGTTATCCGCTGGCAGCGTTGGCGTGATGCCGCTACCAACCATGGCCCGCTTATAATCCTCCTGCGCCAACTGCGGATCGCCCAGTTTTTGCGAAAGACGCGCCGAATCACGGAACACTAACGCGTTAGCCTGAGATGGGCCTTCTTTCTCAGCCTGTGGTTTTAGCTGCTGGAAGATGGCCGATGCCTTTTGTGGATCGCCCACGCCGCTCCAGGCATTCGCTACACGCCGCTGGGTATTTAGTGTTGCATCTTTCGCCACCAGAGAATCGCCTTGCAGAAGCTGGCGCGCATCGTCGGTTTTCCCCTGAGCCACCAGCGCTTCGATTTCTCCCAAACGAGCGTCTGGATTATTGGGTTCACGAACACGAATACCGCGATAGCCGGCTAGCGCCTGCGCGTAGTCGTTACGCTCCAGCGCCCAGTCCGCCAGCGTCATATCAATACGCGTACTCGGCGGCTGCTGACGTAATAAAGCTATCGCCGACGGTTCATCCCCGCCAGTACGTAGCCGTTGGGCATTTTCCAATACTCGTTCGAATTGAAGTCGTTGATCCAATTCGCGAATATCATCATTCCATTGGCCCTTAGGAAGCGTGGCCAGGTGGCTAAGTGCTTGATTGTCTCGCTCGGTGCTAGAAAGATATAGCGCATAAGCATAAACCTGCTGGGGATCGGCCGGTTTGCGTACCGCCAACCCGGCGAATTCCCTGTCAGCCTGCTGCGGCTGCCCGCTTTGATACAGCGCCTGCGCCAAACGATAAGTCAGCCAGACATCGTCCGGCGCCATTTTCTGCGCCTGTCGGTATTTTTCCGCTGCCTGATGCCACTGTTGCTGCGCCGCGAGTTGCTCGGCCTGCTGTTTCAGCATATCCAGCTTCAGCCCGTTCAGCGTGTCGCGCATTTTCGCCTGTTGTCCCGCCGGTAAACCGCTGAGGTAAGCCATAGCTCTTTCCGGAGACTGACGCTGGTAGATATTTGCTAGACCGCGCACCGCACTGCTGTTACCGGGTTCCAGACGCAACGACTGCTGGTAAAGCTGTTCAGCGGTTTTATCATCATGGCGCGCTACGGCAACGTCGGCTAAACCCAGTACCGCGTAGCTGTCGCTGCTATTAAGCTGGCGCGCCTGCTGATATTTCTGCTGTGCCAAATCAGGGTTACCCGCTTTCAGGGCTTTATCTCCCTCATCCGCGAGTAACCAATAATGGTTGGTTTTAATCAGGCTGGTCCATTTATCGCTGTTCAGCCCAGTTTTATCGACTTTCTGCGCCTGTTCAAACAAACTAGCAGCTTTTTGCCGATCTCCGGCTCGCGCATAGGCGATACCTAATGCGCCCAAAACGTCGGCGTCATTGGGGGCAGTAGAAAGCGCCTGTTTCAGATCAGGAATGGCATTGCGGCTCTCGCCACTATCCACTCGGGACAATCCGGCCAAGCGTGCCTGATAGCTGGGATCGGACAACATTTTTTCCTGCCGAGCCAATTCGATACGCGCTTTATCACCCGCGGTACCACCGGCGAAAACATCGAGAAAACGATTCAACAGAGAAATACTCTGCGGGCTAACAGGCAACGCTTTGATTTGATCCATCCACAAATCGGCAGCCGGTGAGTTACCCGCAGGATCCGCAGCCATTTTTTGGAGTAAAGCATAGGCCTGATCATCCTGTTTTTGACTAAACAGCATTCTGGCTAATGCCATACGCAGCGGAATATTACCGGGGAACTGTTGATCCAAACGCTGCAACTGCTTCATCGCCGTCTGCTCTTGCCCCGGCAAACGTGCCACCAGCCGCCAGTATTCCACCGCTAAATCCAGCGTTGGCAGCTCACCTTTCAGTAGCAGGTCATATTGGACTTTCGCTTCCTGAACGCGGCCAGCGGTGGCCAGCAATCGCGCCTGCTGTAATTTCTGCATGACTTCGGGCTGCGTAAGCGCCAGCGCCATTTTTGACTGGCGATAAATATCGGAATTCGGGGCAAGCTGTTGCAACCTATCCAGCTGTTTTTTCGCCTCTTCCGTGTTCCCTTGGCGCAGTGCCTGACGTATTCCCGCCGCAGCAACTTCCGGGTTATTTGGATCCATCAGGCTGAGGCGATACAAGGATTGGCGCACCAGTTCATCTTTATGGGTAGCTTCCCCCAGACGAACCTGTTCCAGAAGAAATTGAGCGGGAGCAACGGCCTCTGCGCCTTTAGCCTGGGGCAATAACGCCAGACTAAAAGGAAATACGCTCAGCCAGTTTAATTTGAAGTTACGCATTGACTGCCCCAAGAGGGTAAAAGCTCACCCTGCCGATTAAAACGATAACGATTCTGTGCCCATCCCTGACCATAAAGCGTCAAAACGGAACTGTAATAAGCGTCGGAGCCGGGAGGTGATTCTTCCACCCGCTGCGTCTGTTTTTTCAATATTTGTGAGCCACTTGCCGTTGCGCTGGCGCTTAACAACGGCAATAGGGCGGCCGAGAAACCTACAGGCCCGTTGCCCGTCGTTTTGCCACTGGCGGTATCGGTTTTCTCTGGTGGAAGCCCTTGCTGCTGCGTCACTTCAACCATCGGCTGAAAACGTTCGATTAGCGCCGCTTTCTGTGGGCTGTCGTCCGCTAACATACCGGCCCAGAGATAAACTCGAATGGCATCGTAGCTGCCGATATTGGGTTTCACTTTATCCGGCTGCCAGCCGTTGGTTTTGCGCCACACCACCCAATCCGGCGAGAATCCTTTCGGTGCTGTTTCCAGCCAGAGTCGCTGATTTACCGACTCCATTGCCTGCCACGGCCCTTTTTTCATACTGGCAAACCGCGCCAATAACTGTGGCGGCTGATAGCTGGGATTGACGCGCCAGGTATCTTCGTCAACAAAACCCACTTTTCCCGGTAATAGCATTCGGCCTAAACCCGGAATATGCGCCACCTCTTCTTTGGCAATCCGCTGCAATAGCAGAGTCCCCATTGTGGTGTAGCGGCGACTATTCCACAGCCGTCCGGCCTCCAGCAGATCGTAGGCAATCCACAGATCCGCATCGGAAGCGGAATTGCTATCCAGCACGCCCCAGGTTTTATCCTTTTTCTGCCCCCACGACCAAGCGGGCAGGCGAGCGGTTAAATCTCCCGCCGCCAGATTGTTTTCCGTCCAATCCAACAGCAGGTTAAAAGCCGCGCGATCGTTAGCTACCAGCGCAAAAAATAGCGCATAGCTTTGGCCTTCCGAAGTGGTCAGCATTTCGGGGACGCTAGCATCAATAACGCGCCCCCCTTGGCTTATATAGTGTTGTTTGAACTGCTGCCATGCGGGCCAATGACATTCTGCCGCTGTTGCCCCGCTATAGGCCAACAGCAACAGGCTGCATATCAGTCGTTTAAACATCACAACCATAAAACCTAGTCCCTCTCATCTGGAGATAAACGACGGCGGCTCACTGCGCGCAGAACCCGCCACAACATCACGGCAATCAGCACGACAACCAGCACCGCAACCGCAGCCAGCAGCACTGGATGGGTGGATAAGGCGTACCAGATGCGTTCCCACCACGGCAGATGGCCGACGCTGTAGGTATCGCCAACCCGCAGACTGTTAACGCCGGAATCACGAATCACCGCCACGGAACCGAACACGGCCGCACGTTTGCCAGTATCCAGCAAAGCATCATTCAGCAATTCATAACCCTGCGGGCTATCAGCCAGTAATGCGACGATGCTGCGTTGATCGAAATAAGGAGATTGAACCCCGATAATCGCCGACATGGCGCCTTCGGAGCTGATGGCCGTTTTACTATCAGGCACCGCATCCGTTGGATCGATAGTTGCCGCCGCGACAATCGACTGGCGATTCGGCATTTTCACCCAGCTTTGAGTCGCATCAACCAACAGGTTGATTTTCTTATCATCCCGCAGTTCTGGCGGAATAGAGCCAATCATCAGAATATCGGCATCTTTGTCCTTCGCCTGGCTCCAATCATCGGTAATGCTGATGCCCACCGCAGGATAACCGACCTGCGCACCGATATTCCCCACCGTATTCAACAGTGCGGTAACCTGAGCGGGCTGCGGCTTAGGCTGTACCAAAACCAAGGTTTGGGATAAATCGGCCATACGGCTGAATGGGAAGCCTGCATTGGCAAATGAGCGCAGATCCGGCATTTCCATAAAGTGGCGATAACCGGAGAAATCGATCGTGGAGTTTTCGTCGATCACCACATGGTTAGGCGAGGTGGTGAAGGTTTCGCAGCGCCCTCCGGCATTGCTGGCAATAAGCGTGCTGTAATCGAAATCAAAGCGCAGTTGATTGGTCATACCCAATTTCAGCGCCGGGATCGTCACCGCTCGCGTGCCGTCTTGTAGACCCTGAATCAATGGTAAACGCAGAATTTTGGCGCTTTCCTGACGATTAGGCACTAGCGGATAATCGGTAAAGAACTGATCATTCAGGCTGACGCTTAAGCGTGAGCCGTCTTTCAGGATCGGTGCCGTATAACGATATTTCAGCTGCATATCGATACCGGCACTGCGTAGCAAGAACAGATCCGGCGGCAAATTCATCGAAAGCAAGATCGGTGACGGCATCAACCCACTACTTTGTAACTGTTCAGGATATTGCTGTAGCTCGGCAAAGGTCATGGGTCTTTCGGTACGCACCCAGTTTGGCGCATCGTAAGGCACACGCGGAGCCAGCTGCTCAACTTTGTCTACGGTCACATTTTGACCGCGGAACAGAATGTTACCTTGAGCAATACCCGTTGCCGCCGCAATCAGATCCTTGTCATCCCGCCCGAGAACCAGCAGTAGCTTCACGTAAGGATTATCCGGGTGACTGATCATTTCCACCGTTGGCGCATTCACCGCCGGATAATCTTTCAGAAAATCAGGCCGTTTGTCATTGGTGGCAAAAATCACCCCGTGACGATCGGGAATCTGATTGAAAACTGCAGGGAAGTGTTGACCGCGCCACTGAGCTTGCTCACCAAACCAGGAAGCCAGAATTGCGGCCGCTTTTTGCTGAGCCACATCAGGAGCCGCTGCAAAAACAATTGGCAATGTTAGCGGGCGGTTATCTCGCGCATCGAAGAAAGGCTCAGGGAAATGAGACAAATCATTCTTCAGCGGCAGTGACTGATAGCGTAAGTCCAGCGAGCTATTCTTACCGATATCCAGCCACAGCGTACTGTTTGCCGGATTTTCACAGTCATTCTGATAATGCCCGATAAAGACCAGCCGCAGACGGTTGAAGTCGGTAATGTAACGAGGATCGATGGATAGCTGGATGCGATTCGGTTTACCCAATTGTTCGCGGGTAATAGCCGTCACGTTCATTAGCTCATCGTTCAGGTAGACTTTGAGCTGCGATTCGATCGGCGTTAGCGACGGCGACGGGGTAAACTCCAGATTCAGAGTTGCCTGTGTCACCACTTCATCGCTACGTACGCCAAATTCCAACTGACCGTCCGGCTTAACGCCCCCTAGGGAGAAATTGCCCGGCGGCGGAGCCAATTTGGCAAAAGGATGCACCACATCCCTCACCGGCGCGGCCTGCGGTATAGCACTATCCGCAGGCGTAACGGCCAACGAAGGATCGACTGCCGCGGGAGAGGCCAACGTCGGCTGTTCGGACGCCGTAACGGTTGGGGTCGTTTCGGCATGAGACAGTGTCGTTAGCCCCAAAGCCATTGCTGTAAACCAGGTTATTTTTCTAATCATCATATCATCATCAATGTTGAGCCACTGTCTGGTCCTGACTCCGCAGAGTCTGACCCTGTCCTACGCCATGAGGAACAAATGACGCTACCCACGCAAGCAAAGAGGTAAATCCAACCAGTACATTACGAATAAGCGGCGGCGCGTAATTCGCCATACGAACATAACCCCGGAAACCCAACGCCAGAACATCGCGCAGACTTTCGATAGGTTTATCTTCAGGGAAACTGTCCTGCCACAGCGCCCAGGTATCGGCGCGGGCAAAAGTACACTGGATAAAGTCGATGTGCTGAGCCACGCTCAGTTCGTCAATACGCATCCCGACTTTTCTGCCAAATGCCCGAGTGACCTTGCAGGGGAAGATGTATTCTTGCTGACCGCGCTTCAGTAGCAAATTGACCGCCTCGCCGTCCTGTAATAGCCCTTCGTTACGCATTTCAATCCCTACGCCACCGTCGGAATAGTCACGCAATGTACAGGCAAACAGGTGACCGTCTTTTCGCTCAACCGCCGCGGGCATAGCAATTTCCACCCGGTGCGCCTGACGAACCTGTTTAGCTTCAACCGCCACGGCCACGGCACCACCCAGAATCGTCATGTTGTAAATAACCCACACCAAACTGATTATCACCGTCATGATTTCGTTGGTCGGCCCATTCCCCAAACGCCACAACCCGGCAATCAATCCCGCCAGATTGAGCAGCACCAGCGCGATATAAGGACGGGTGATAACCCAATCCACATGTTGCTCTTCTATCAAACCGCCTTTGGCCGTTACGTTAAACTTCCCTTTATGCGGATTCAGTAGCGCGACCGTGGTTGGACGGGCGATATACCACGCCAATACGGTTTCGTAGATTTCACTCCAGAACGAGTGGCGATATTTACCCTGCAAGCGGGAGTTGGTCAGGCTAGCGTGAATCATGTGTGGCAAGACGTACAACGCAATCGCCAGCGCCGGAGCAAAAATGATGTACGCATGCATCAGCAAGAAGGCTAGCGGTGCGGTTAGGAAGATCAGCCGCGGAATACCGGCCAAAAAGTGCAGCATGGCGTTGGCATAACACAACCGCTGGACAAACTTCAGCCCCTTGCCAAACAACGGGTTATCCAGCCGGAAGATCTGCACCATGCCTCGCGCCCAACGAATACGCTGGCCGATATGCGCCGAGAGGTTTTCCGTCGCCAGCCCCGCCGCCTGTGGAATACGAATATAAGCCGAAGTATAGCCCTTACGGTGAAGTCGCAATGAGGTGTGGGCATCTTCGGTGACGGTTTCGACGGCAATGCCGCCCACATCATCCAGCGCGCTGCGGCGCAAAACGGCGCAAGAACCGCAGAAGAAGGTCGCGTCCCACATGTCATTCCCGTCCTGCACCAAACCGTAGAACAGCGTGCCTTCGTTTGGCGTCTGACGGAAACGTCCAAGGTTGCGTTCAAAAGGATCCGGCGAGAAGAAATGGTGCGGCGTCTGCAACATACCCAACTTTGGATCTTTGTAGAACCAGCCCAGCGTTAGCTGTAGGAAAGAGCGGGTTGGCACATGGTCGCAGTCGAAAATCGCCACAAACTCGCCTTTAGCCTGCTTCAACGCATGGTTGATATTACCGGCCTTGGCGTGCTCGTGGGTTGGGCGAGCGATATAATTCACGCCAACCTGATCGGCAAAGGCTTTAAATTCCGGTCGATTACCATCATCCAGAATATAGATATTCACCTTATCCTTCGGCCAATCTATGCCTAACGCCGCGTAAATTGTGGGTTTTACAACACCCAGATCTTCGTTGTAAGTCGGCACCATAAGATCGATGGTCGGCCAGGTCGAAATATCCTCCGGCATCGGTACCGGCTGGCGATTAAGCGGCCAGATAGTTTGGAAGTAACCCAGAATCAACACTACCCAAGCGTAGGTTTCTGCCAATAGCAGCAGTAAACCGCAGACCAGGCTCACCGGGTCGTCCCAATTTAGCGTTTCGGTATAGCGCCACCACAGATAACGGCAGGAAACGGTAAGCGATAGCACAATCAGCATTAGGGTAGGCAAACGCCCCGGAATACGCCGAACCACCATCGCGATCGCCCATAGCAGCAGAACAAACACAAACTGCGCCATCAAACCAAAAGGTTGGGAAATACAAATCAGCGCCAGAATTCCGGCAAAAATACCCAATGAGATAAACAGAATGCGTCGGGTACGCTGCTGCAAACGACCGACCCACGCCACTAACGCCTGCTCCCAGCGACTTTTTTTGACTTTTTCCGGCAATATATTCAGCCAGGAGCGATAGCTCAGCTTTTTGGTGCGAACCCAGCCCGGAGCCATATCGACGGGCTTCGGTTTTTTCTCCCGCGGTTGAGACGAACGCGTCAACACCAGCCACAGGCCTTGCAGCAAATAACGCACCGCATCTGCCAAGCGCGGACGGCGATTAGCAATATGCGGGAACCAGTAACGACGATTCTGAATTACATTTTGCCAGCTCGGAGATTCAAGACGCAAAAATAGCCACCCCAGCGCCACCGCGAACGTGGTCAAAAAAGCGGTCAGAATCGTGCAGCCCTGGTCCAGATAGTGGTTATATCGGTGCTGTAGCCTCTGATAGACCGGAGGCATAAAAAGTCCCCGAATTAACAGGCTCATAGATTTTTTTCCGCGCCGTGAATCAGACACCAATTTGCCAGCGTATTGATTTCTTCCGCAGCCAGACTTTGCGGCGCATATTCACCCAACGGCTGCTTCGCCGCTAACGCTTCCGCAACGGCTTCATCACGATGAATAAATAGCGGCAATAAATTGCGCAAACTTTGTAGCCACAATTGATGCATATCTTGCTGTAAGTGGCTGGCAGAAGAGAATTGATTCAATAGGAAATGACAGCCAACCGGCAGCGCCTGTTGGTGCAAACGAGCATGAATCGCAGCATCGGCGGCGATCAGCAACAGCACGTGATCCGCCAACGCCAGCGCTTGCTGAGTGAGCGGGCTATCTCCTGCGGGAACATCCAGCAAAATCCAGCGGTGATCGCCAGCGGCCTCTAGGTCAGCCAGCTTTTCCTGCCAGTCGAACGAAGCTAAAGAACCGGACAGATGGCGCTGCTCATTCATATTGAGCTGGCCAAAAGGCAGGAAATCCAGCAAAGGCATATAACGCATGGCTTGCTGCTGCCAGCGATTACCATCCATTGCCGCCCGCGCCCAGCCGTTCGCCTGTTCGTAAGGCATATTAAAATGGAGACGTAATAAATTATCAGACGAGAAATCAATGACCAGCACCGATTCCTCAAGCTGTTGTAATGCCCAAGCGAGTGCAGCCGTAATGGATGTCGCACCAACACCGCCTCTTAGCCCTTGCACCGCAATCACTGGCATAAGCTATTTGCTCCCCGAGTTTTGCGCCAATTCGGCTAATAATGGCCAGCGCGCCATCATTTGCGCCATACGTTCCTGACGGACAATATCGATATAACTTAATTTGGGTAATGCGAATGCTCGGCTTAATGCTAGTAGATCGTCCTGAACCTCGGGAGATGAATTCACATAAAACCGATTGATTGAAGTATTCATTCTGCTGCCCTTGAAAAATAGGCTAGTGTAATAAAGTATTTTGATTATTAGAGTATACTTTGCCTAATAAGATAAGTCTTAATTTAATATCCTAGTACAGAGTTGGTTAATGTGAGATGCGATGATACAATTAAAGCATAGCATTTCTTTTTACATTGACCTGTAGAACTTCAACAAAATTAGAAGCATAAAAATCTATGTTGAGAACATTCTCGTTAGGTATTGATAAAATTTGGGATGAATTAGCCGTTGTGCAGGCTTCAGGTCTCTATTGGATCAATATAGACCGCGAAAGTGACGCTAATCTATTCTGCCAACAGATAATTAGAGACCAGCCCAAAGATACCCGCTCGGCATTGATTTGTTCTGGCCAAAAACCCTCGAATTTACTAGAAAATATTGTCGGCTACGGGCCGGAAAAACTCCCTTTATTTACTCTGCCGGAAAAAAAAGCCGCCGTTAAAAATCTCGTCAATGATTTGATGCGCTCATTAAGACCGCAGCGACGTTTTTTTATTTTATTGGCTCATGCCAGCTTATGGCAAACATTTACAACGGAAGAAATTCAGCGCTGGGTAAAGGAATTAAATAACTGGCTGGAAAAATATCAGGCCACATTAGTGATTCTGAGTCATGGCAGCGGCGTCAGTAAACTTAAAACGCAATTAGTTAACCAACATCGAGCATTGCAAGGACTTGCCAGCCTGCAATGGCAGCACGATCACGCCCAATATATGGTTTCCTGGTGGAGCACCCTCAGCGGCGTTACCGCAAACCAATTGGTAAAATTGCAGCCAAGCCCGGAAGGCTGGCAGATGGCGGAAGAGAAAGAACAGCAGCCATTGGCGCAATCTCGTAACGACGAGTATATCTATTTGGCTGAAGCCAGCGTGCTGGAAGGCGCTCCGCCGCTATCTACCAGCTGGCAACTGTTTGAAAACAATCTTTTATTGTCTGAGAAAGCCTTTAATGCTCACGCAGCAACGCTGATTTTTTCGCTTCACCAAAGCGATCAAATAGATGAACTGGCGCACCAGATACACAGCCTGCGCCGCCACCGCGGCAATGCGTTAAAAATAGTGGTGCGGGAAATGGATTCCAGTCTGCGTTATAGCGATGAGCGCCTGTTACTCGCCTGTGGCGTCAATCTGATTGTGCCACATGTCGCTCCGCTATCCCGCTTTCTAACCATGATCGAAGGTATTCAGGGCCAGCGTTTTTCTCGTCATATACCTGAAGATATTAATAATTTACTGGCTTCTCTGCGCCCATTGCAGCTAAAGGGCTATCTCTCACCGGAGCAATTCTGCCAGTCGGTGCTAGCCTTGATGAGTAACACCCTATTGCCAGAAGACGGCAAAGGCGTGCTAGTAGCATTACGCCCGGTTCCCGGTTTATCGGCGCGTCAGGCGCTGACTCTGTGCCATATGCGTCGCTTTGGCGACATCGTCACGTTGGCTGGCGATCGGCTGGTCGTATTCTTATCCACGTGCAGAATCAATGATCTGGATACTGCCCTGAACTTTATTTTCCACCTTCCGGTGAATGAAACCTTCACTAATCAGCTGGTGTGGCATCAGGATCAGGAAATCATCTCTGAAATCAATAAGATGAACAATCCGGACTATTTACAAAATGTCGGAGAAAATAAAATCCATAAACTGAACAAAACTCAGCAGAAATTAACGCCGTCAGCGCGCAGAACCCCCGTAGCTTTGACGCTGAATCTGGGTAGCCGCAAGGAGAACGTTTAATGAATCTCAGCGATATTTTTCAGGTTATCTTACTGGCAGCCATCGTCTTTTTCCCTTTGGGTTATTTTGCTCGCGGCCGCCTGCCCGCATGGTGGGCGAAGAAACAACACTTTTTTCTCTCAGCACGCTATCTGAAATCAGAAGGGATCTGGTTGCGTGACGGCTCTTCCTTACATATTAAGAAATAACCATGAACCTGAAAAAAAATGCGCAAGAATCGCAGGCGCCATGGCGTTATTGGCGCGGCCTGGGCGGCTGGAACTACTATTTTCTGCTAAAATTTGCCCTACTCTGGTTTGGCTACCTTAACTTTCATCCATTAGCCAACCTGGTATTCGTCGCTTATCTGGTTTTCCCTATTCCTTCTGAGCGGCTACATCGTTTGCGCCATTGGGTCGGTATTCCTATCGGTCTGGGGCTTTTCTACTACGATACTTGGCTGCCGGGCATCAATAGTATTTTCAGCCATGGCTCGCAGGTTGCCGGGTTTAGTTTCAACTATTTCATAGAGTTAGTTGAACGCTTCATCAACTGGCGCATGATCGGCGCAGCCTTCGTGATGCTGGTTGGTTATCTGTTCATTTCCCAGTGGATTCGCGTCACCGTGTTTATCGTAGCGGCAATGATCGGGCTAAACGTGTTGACCATCGCTGGCCCTGCGTTTTCGCTGCTGCCGACTACCACAACAGCCGCTGATACCACGGCGTCCTCGAGTCAGACCAATGGGTCGGGCGCCACGACCAGTGCGCAACCCGCGGCTGATGCGCCGCCAACCAGCGCAAACCTGACGGCGTACTTAAACAGTTTCTACGAACAGGAAAAAGGTCGCATCACTCAATTCCCGACTACGCTGCCAGCTGATGCTCAACCATTTGATTTACTGGTAATTAATATCTGTTCCCTATCTTGGTCAGATATAGAAGCCATTCAGTTGGAAAAGCATCCGCTGTGGAGCAAGTTCGATTTAGTGTTCCAGAACTTCAACTCGGCCACCGCCTATAGCGGCCCGGCATCCATTCGCTTGTTGCGCGCCAGTTGCGGCCAGGAATCCCATCACGACCTGTATCAACCCGCCGAGCAGCAGTGCTATCTGTTTGATAATTTAGCCAAACTGGGCTTCAGCTCTCAATTAGTTATGGATCACTCCGGCGCATTCGGCAACTATCTGCAAAATCTGAGAGAAGATGCCAATATGCGCGCGCCGCTGATGTCTCAGACTGGTATTAGCAACCAATTGATTTCCTTCGACAATGAACCGGTTTACAACGGTTTAGAGCTACTGAACCGCTGGCTGGAGCAGCAAAAGAACCAGGCAGGAGATGCGCGTAGCGCGACTTTCGTCAATATTGTGCCGCTACACGATGGCAACCGTTTTACGGGAACAAGTAAAACCGCCGATTACAAAGCCAGAGCGCAAACCTTGTTCGATCAACTAGATAGCTTCCTGAATGAGTTAGAAAAATCTGGCCGCAAGGTAATGGTCGTGGTGGTTCCTGAGCACGGCGCAGCGCTGATCGGAGATAAAATGCAGATGTCCGGCCTGCGTGATATCCCAAGCCCGAGCATTACTCACATTCCTGTTGGCGTGAAGCTGATCGGTATGAAAGCACCACAGCCAACTAGCCCGCTGGAAATCAAAGCGCCAAGCAGCTATCTGGCAATTTCAGAGCTGGTTTCTCGCGTCGTGGACGGCAAAATATTTACCGCACCGAGTGTAGATTGGCAGACACTGGTTAAAGGATTACCGGAAACCGCCATCGTTTCAGAGAATGATAATGCGATTGTTATGCAATATCAGGGTAAAAGTTACATTCGTCTGAACGGTGGAGATTGGGTGCCGTACCCGCAATAAATCTGATGCGGTATACAACCTAAAAGGGGCGTAATAATACGTCCCTTTTTTATTTCGTCTGGACGAATAATCTATATTCCCTGATTAGCATTACGCTAACAAAGATAAATTTACCCATTTATTAATCAATGTCAGACTATTGAAGTGAATAAATATCCCCATCAAGTGAATATGCCAGATGTGAATAAATTTATAATTTATATCTTCAATTCCTTGATGTTTATTGACGACAGACAATAAAACTCATTTGCTTATAGAGTTATTCATCTTTTATCGATTCTTTATTTGTTTTTGTTATAAAAAACGCCGGCAGCAACATCACCGGCGTTGTTATTAACTTCCTCAGTCCATATTAACCGGCCGCTTCGGCTTCATCCTGCTCGATAGCAAAACACGCCACCATTTGATCGCCATACTGTTTAAGCTGCGGCTGTAATTGGCTACAGGTGCCAAAGGCCCGACGGCAGCGAGCATTAAACGCACAGCCCGGAGGCGGATTCATCGGGCTGGGTAGCTCGCCAGTTAGCTTGATACGTTCCCGGCGCATATCCGGATTCAGCCGTGGCGTAGCCGATAGCAGCGCCTGCGTATAGGGATGACGCGGATTATTAAAGATGGCCTCTTTGCTGCCTTTTTCCACGCAGCGACCGAGATACATCACCATCACTTCATCCGCAATATGTTCAACCACCGACAGGTCATGGGAGATAAAGACATAAGACAGCCCCATTTCCTGCTGTAAATCCATCATCAGGTTCAATACCTGCGCCCGCACCGAAACATCCAGAGCAGACACCGGCTCATCGGCAATAACCACATCCGGATTCAACATCAACCCTCTGGCAATCGCAATACGCTGGCGCTGGCCACCGGAAAACATATGAGGATAGCGATCGTAATGCTCAGTTTTCAGGCCAACTTTCGCCATCATTGCCAACGTTTTCTCACGGCGTTCCTTACTGCTCAACGTCGTGTTGATTTGCAAAGGCTCTTCGAGAATCTGCCCCACTTTTTTACGCGGATTAAGCGAGCCATAAGGGTTTTGGAAAACGATCTGAATCTTCTGGCGCCGTAGTTTCTCTGCGCTTTCATCCGGCTTCAGCAAATCCTGCCCTTGGTAATACAGCTCACCGCCGGTAGGTATTTCGATCATGGTCAGCAAACGGCCTAGCGTCGATTTACCACAGCCAGATTCACCAACTACCGCCAACGTTTTGCCGCGTTCCAAAGTGAAGGAGACACCGTCCAGCGCTTTTACCAAGCGTTCCGGAGCAAAAAAGCCTTTCTTCACTGGATAGTATTTTTTCAGGTCAATCGCCTGCAAGAGCGGCTTGGCCGCCTGGGATTCAGGCTTCATTTCAGTTTCATTGTGGTTCATAGGGTCGGCCTCCCCGCATCATCCAACGGTGTATGGCATTTAACCTGACGTCCCGGCGGGCCGAGCAGTTCCGGTTCTTCGCTGCGACAGCGTTCGTTGGCATATGGGCAACGAGGATTGAGCAAACAGCCGTCGGGACGGTCATATTTACCCGGCACCACGCCCGGCAATGATGCTAACCGTGCTTTATCCTGCGCAAATTCCGGCAATGCACGCAGCAATGCCTGAGTGTAAGGATGGCGCGGCGCACGGAAGATTTCCGAGGCTTTACCGGTTTCCACTACCTGCCCGGCATACATCACAATAATATAGTGCGCCGCCTCGGCTACCAGTGCCAGATCGTGAGTGATCAGCAACAGAGCCATATTTTCCTGCTGCTGCAACTCCAGCAATAGTTCGATGATCTGCGCCTGAATAGTCACATCCAGCGCGGTAGTTGGCTCATCGGCAATCAGCAGTTTAGGGCGACAGGCAATCGCCATGGCGATCATCACCCGCTGGCTCATCCCGCCGGAAAGCTGATGAGGATAAACATCCAGACGTGAAGCCGGATCGGGAATACCCACCAGCGTGAGTAAATCTACCGCTCGCTGATGCCGAGTACGACGATTGCCGCCCTGATGCACCTTCAGCGCTTCCATAATCTGGTAGCCCACGGTGTAACACGGATTCAGGCTGGTCATCGGGTCTTGGAAAATCATCGCCACTTCTGAGCCAACCAGTTGGCGGCGTTCGTTTTCCGAAATTTTCGTCAGATCGCGACCGTTAAACTCCAGTTTGTCGGCCATGACTTTGCCGGGGTAGTCAATCAACCCCATAATCGCCAGAGAACTGACCGACTTACCGGAACCGGACTCACCCACGATACCCACAACCTGACCTTGCTCAATGCTATAGCTGATACGGTCTACGGCTTTAAACGGCGCTTTTTCATCACCAAAATGCACCGACAATTTATCTACTTTTAAAAGTGCCATCTCTCTCTACCTCTACTGCTTGAGTTTGGGGTCGAGAGCATCACGCAGGCCGTCCCCCATCAGGTTAAACGCCAGAACCGTCAGCAGAATTGCCACGCCGGGGAAGGTCACCACCCACCAGGCACTCTGCGCGAACTGCAACACGTCGGAGAGCATGGTGCCCCACTCCGGCGTTGGTGGTTGCGCGCCCATGCCCAGAAAGCCGAGTGCTGCCATATCCAGAATGGCGTTAGAGAAACCGAGAGAGGCTTGTACGATCAAAGGTGCCAGGCAATTTGGCAAGATATTGATAAACATCTGACGTAGTGCGCCAGCGCCGGCAACGCGGGAGGCGGTCACATAGTCGCGATTGACCTCCACTAGCACCGCCGCGCGAGTCAGACGCACATAGTGCGGCAGTGCCACAAAAGTCAGCGCCAGAGAGGCATTCACGATTGACGGCCCAAATACCGCCACCAGCACCAAAGCCAGCAACAAGCTCGGCAGTGCCAGCATGATATCGACGAGACGCATGATAATGGCGTCAACTACGCCGCCAAAATAGCCCGCCAATAAACCTAAAATCACGCCCATCACCAGCGATAGCGTAACGACCAGGCAGCCAACCAACAGGGATAAACGTGCGCCATACATCAGGCGGGATAGCACATCACGCCCTACGTCATCGGTGCCAAGAATGAATTTCCAACTGCCCCCTTCCTGCCACACCGGCGGTTTCAGCAAAGCATCGCGAAACTGTTCTGCCGGCAGATGCGGCGCCAACCAGCCAGCGCCAATCGCGACCACCAGCATGATAATGATATAGAACAGGCCGGCAACGGCTCCTTTGTTGCGCTTGAAATAGTGCCAAAACTCCTGCATCGGGGTCATTGGCTTCGGCGCACTTTTTACTGCTGACTCGGTAAGTTGAGACATTCTGCGCCCCTTATTTCTTATGGCGAATACGCGGGTTAACCACGCCGTAGAGCACATCTACCAGCAGGTTAACAACAATAATCATGGTCGCGACCAGCAATACACCGCCCTGCACCACTGGATAATCGCGGCGTTGCAATGCATCTATCAGCCAACGCCCCAGCCCCGGCCAGGAGAAAATGGTTTCGGTCAGAATCGCTCCAGCCAGCAGAGTGCCAACCTGTAAGCCAATGACGGTGACAACCGGCAGCAAAGCGTTACGCAGGGCATGTACCACAATCACGCGCATCCGGCTCAATCCCTTGGCGCGCGCGGTACGAATGTAATCTTCCCCCAGCACCTCCAACATGGATGAGCGGGTCATTCGCACAATAACCGCCAACGGAATAGTGCCCAGCACGATGGCAGGCAGGATCATATGCATCACGGCGTCTTTGAAATCGCCTTCTTCACCCCAAATCAGGGTATCTATCAGCATAAAACCGGTGAGAGGATGACTGTCGTCGAGGAAAATAGTATCGCTGACTCGCCCGGATACCGGCGTCAGATTGAGCTGCACCGAAACCAGCATAATCAGCATGATGCCCCACCAGAAAATCGGCATCGAATAACCCGTCAGGGAAATACCCACGGCGGTATGATCGAATATCGAACCCCGTTTGACTGCGGCCAAAACGCCAACCGGAATCCCGACGCTGATGGCAAATAGCATCGCGCACAACCCCAGTTCTAGCGTAGCTTTAAAGCGCGGCACGAATTCTTCCCATACGGAAATACGGCTTTTAAGGGAAATCCCCAAATCGCCGTGCAACACGCCGTTAACGTAATGGAAGTATTGTTGATAGAGAGGCTTGTCCAGCCCCATTTCTGCCATGATTTGCGCATGACGTTCTGCGGATATACCGCGCTCCCCAGCCATGATGGTCACCGGATCGCCGGGGATCATATGGACAAAAGCAAAGGTCAGCAATGTTATGCCGATAAACGTTGGGATCACTAATCCCAAACGTCGGAGTATGAACTGAAACATATCCCGAGCTCTCTGTGTAAAGTGCCCAACAGCTCATAGGCCGTCAGGCTTATTAAAAACCCGGCCCCGGAGCCATCCGCACAGGCTCTGCTCTCAGGGATGGGTTTAAGGCTCACATCTAAAACGATGTCTTAACTATCTGGAATGCCAGACAAACGAGGGCACCTTAGCGCCCTCATTCATGAACCGCATTGACAGGTTATTTATCGATATCCACTTGCTGGAAGTAGTGGCCACCCAATGGATCGACGATGTAGTTTTTTACTTCTTTACGCACAGGTTCGTACACGGTGGAGTGAGCCACAATCAGCGCCGGAGCCTGATCGTGCATAATCACCTGAGCCTGTTTGTACAGTTCGGCACGTTTAGCCTGATCGGATTCAGCACGCGCAGGTTGGATTACGTCTTCAAACGGCTTGTAACACCATTTGGAGTAGTTGGAACCTTGCTTGGCCGCATCACAGCTAAACAGCGTAGCGAAGAAATTGTCCGGATCCCCATTGTCCCCAGTCCAGCCCATCATCACGGTCTGATGTTCACCTTCTTTGGCGCGCTTCAGATACTCGCCCCACTCGTAGGTGACGATTTTGGCTTTCACACCAACTTTCGCCCAATCAGACTGGATCATCTCGGCCATACGACGAGCATTCGGGTTATACGGGCGCTGTACCGGCATCGCCCACAGATCGATAGAGAAACCGTCTGGCAAACCAGCTTCTTTCAGTAACTCTTTCGCTTTTTCTGGGTCATAGGCGTAATCTTTGATTTCATCGTTGTAGCCCCACATTGTTGGTGGGATCAGGTTTTTAGCCGGCTGACCAGCCCCCTGATAAACTGCTTTGATGATCGCGTCCTTGTTCACGGCCATAGTCAGCGCCTGACGAACCTTGACGTTATCCAGCGGTTTTTTCTCAACGTTAAATGACAGGTAACCCACGTTCAGGCCAGCCTGCTCCATCAGATTAATTGATTTGTCTTCTTTCATGCGGGCAATGTCAGCCGGATTCGGGTACGGCATGACCTGACATTCGTTTTTCTGCATTTTGGCGTAACGCACAGAGGCATCTGGCGTAATAGAGAAGACTAAACGATCGATTTTTGGTTTGGTGCCCCAATAACCGTCGAAGGCTTTATACAAAATGCGTGAGTCTTTTTGATACTGCTGTAGCTGGAACGGGCCAGTACCGATTGGATTCAGATCGACTTTCTCCGGCGTACCGGCTTTCATCATGTTATCCGCGTATTCGGCAGACAGGATTGAAGCGAAGTCCATCCCCAGATCGGCCAGGAAAGGCGATTCCGGACGAGTCAGCACGAAGCGAACGGTATGATCGTCAACTTTCTCAATGTTGCTGATTAACTCACCCATCCCCATCCCCTGGAAGTACTCATAGCTGCCGCCAGAGACTTTATGGTAAGGATGGTTGGCGTCTTTCTGACGCATGAAGGTGTAGATCACGTCATCCGCGTTGAAAGTGCGGGTAGGTTTAAAATCTTTGCTGCCCTGCCACTTCACGTCTTTACGCAGATGGAAAGTGTAGGTTTTGCCGTCTTCGCTGACTTCCCATTTCTCAGCCAGCGCTGGCTGAATTTCTGTTGTACCAATCTTGAACTCAACTAAACGGTTATAAATGGCACGAGAGCTGGCATCGTAAGTAGTGCCAGAGGTGAACAACTGCGGGTTAAAGCCTTCCGGCGAGCCTTCTGAGCAATACACCAGTGTTTTTGCCTGAATCCCGGCAGAAACAGCCAGCGCAACCAGCCCAATACCGAATTTTACTATCCCTGCCTTTCCCAAGGAAATCGTCATCGCTTGTGCTCCATTGTGGTGATGTGTGTTGTGTGTACAGCCAGACCCTATAATTTTTTAGTCCGCGGTCTGTGCTGTTCTGGCCTGATGGCCGCAGGAATGGTGGAATGCGATGCCGAATAGAAACCTATTCAGGCGGTCGGTTTGAAGAGGTTAAAACCCCAAAACTTCTGTCGCTAACTACCCCTGAGGGTACCAATTTGGCAACAGTTAACAGCAACGTCAATATGGCTGATGGGGTTTTATACAGAGTATGAGAAACAGCAAGCAAACATAAAAAAAACTTTTTATTAACATAATTAGCATTAAAAATTATGCTACTACTAATTAGTCAGTGTTATCCACTGGGTAAAATTCATACTCCAGTGGTAATACCCAGAGATAATCAGAAAAACTTTGTTGCTAAATGATGAAAATCTGCTCAATTATTTTTGTGATCTCACAGCAAAACAGGATGAAATGCTGCCTTATACCCATAAATAGGTGACGACTAGACTCATTTCATACATGGTTCATTCATCTTTACCGACTGGTTCGCGAAAGGAATAAGGTCAGGTCAATCAAAAGCAGATTTGAGATCGTTGGGCGTCTAGCCTTCGCGCACCAAAGCAAAGCACCAAAATAGTGCGTCCGGGCAAACCGCTTTAATCACTTCGCATTGGCCGCATAAAAATATGTCTTTGCGCCGCCATAAATCACCCGGCGCTTCAGGAAAATTAAAATAGTCCTCCATCAAGATCTGAACGTTTTCTTCACCCCTAAGCCGCCTTGGATCAGACCCGAATCACTGGTCAGCCTTTCGACGTCCTCAAAACTACAACCATTACATAAAAACCCTGACCTGTTAGCGATAACTACATAACACGCGCTCTTTTCCCCGCGATGCCTAGCTCGCCGTCTCTCTAACTCCTTTTCATTAATAATAATCTTGGCTTGATCGCCCGTTAAATAAGGGTTTCCAATGGGAGAGGTAGCCAGAATATTGTTAATATATTATCTGATCATGCTTTTTACGATCCTTCACTTCAGATTTAGTCAATTTATTGTATGAAACGCCATCTTTACTCGGAGTCTGAATATTTATTATCGTACTTAATCCTCCCTGAAAATATCTATCCTGACATTTACATTTTTTTCTTTTCTCGCTGATATTAATCCAGCTATTTGGCTCTCAGCCGCTTTTTTATCGACCACGATTTCAGCTCAAACATTTGACAAGAATAAAAGAAAGAATATTGGTGTATAAATATCTATGGCGTTGAATGGCATGTTGAAATAAGCATTAAAACATTGAGCGCGCTCGTTCGCCCTCCTTAACTATCAACAAAGTCAAGTGACAACAGAGGTCCGGCGTCTGGCAGGTGAGAGTCAACGGTTGATGGAATGCGGGTCTATAACTGAACTCTTGGTTTGCTGGTATAAAAGGTTTACTCGCTGAGCCTGAGAGCTAAGAGCTAAGAGCTAAGAGCTAAGAGCTAAGAGCTAAGAGCTAAGAGCTAAGAGCTAAGAGCTAAGAGCTAAACAATGTTCACGGGTTCTTGTGTAAATGCTAATGTATAGTTAAACATCGCAAGCAAAGTGAGCCACTCTATTTCTTGCTGGTAGCTGATATTGCCGTCCAATTGCCAATCACCCAACCGGCGGCCAAGATTACAACCCCAAACTCCATCGGCTCAAACGTCGTCTCTGTATTACGATCCCCGTATCATTGAGAAAAAAATGACATAACACTTTGTATGAGAACCGAGTAAAACCTTTTATCTATTATTATCCTCAAATTGCCTATCAAGTATATATTCATCCAATAACATTAGATGATTCCAAATTTATAATTACGGATTAACATCAAATATAATATCCAAGATAAATAAAAATCCTATCGAGATAAATTTATGCCATCGAGTATTAAATATTTTTATTTATAGTAATAATACTATATCTCAGCCCTGACAATGGGATGTATATCATTAAAATTAATGATAATAAATAGAGGTTTTTATTTATACTGAAAATATTCACACCGTAAAAAAACCTTTCATATAATATTTATTAATGCCTGATGCATTACCAATAAAAATTAAAACTTATCCGATAGATTGATTGGTTACCTTCCACTGAAGTCAGCGAGTTAATAGCCAAAAGATCCCGTGGGAACAGACAGAAGATTTATTGTAGGAAAAGGTTGGAGTCTTGGAGTCTTGGAGTCTTGGAGTCTTGGAGTCTTGGAGTCTTGGAGTCTTGGAGTCTTGGAGTCTTGGAGTCTTGGA
>NZ_QCZL01000029.1:0-54668 GCF_003634395.1 Yersinia sp. IP36721 | reverse complement strand
TTAAAGAGCGTTCGTTACCCGTTCGCTTGCGGCGAATCTTACGGTAACGCGGGAGGCAGATAATACGCTTTCCCGCTACAGAGTCAACAACTTAATTCGTTAATTTTCTCTGTTCTCCCCGGCCACTCTGTGAAGTTGCTCACAGCGCCGTGTCGATGGATGCGCATTATAGGGAGCTGCTTCAGAATGGCAAGGGTTTATCGTAAAGTTTATTCCGTTTGCTGATTATTTGCGCTTTACGCTTATTTAACCCGCATTTTGATGGCTTTTGGTAGTTCTGCGAGGCTATTTAGCACCCAATCGGCCAGCGCTTCACCCGCTTCAGTTACGGGTTTACCGCTTCTCACCAGAACTTTAGTACCGACATTGGCAGCCAATGCGGCCTGCATGTCTTCAATTTTATCACCTACCATATAAGAAGCAGCCATATCGATGTTCAATTCTTGCTGTGCTTCTATTAACATGCCAGGTAACGGCTTGCGACATTCGCAGGTTTGACGAAACTCGTCGACACTTCCTTCCGGATGATGCGGACAGAAATAGATACCATCCAAATCCACACCGCGATCGGCCAGTGACCAATCCATCCATTCTGTCAGGCTGACAAACTGGGCTTCGGTAAACATGCCGCGGGCGATGCCAGATTGGTTAGTCACTAGCACTAAGGCAAAGCCCATTTCTTTTAATTCACGGCAAGCATCAATCACACCGTCAATAAACTGAAAGTTATCTATCTCGTGGACATAACCGTGGTCGATATTAAGAGTACCGTCACGATCTAAAAATATTGCGGGAACTGGCTGCGTCACTTATATGCTCCTGAGGACTGTAAACACCGCTAGTATTGCATGTTTCACCCATCATTGAGAATGAAGAGAAATAACCTTCCCAGTTGACTTGGACGTCTAGACGCCTTAACATCCGATCCATGCTTTGGTTTCACTAAAGTTTACTTTTTATCTAGCCACGGAAACTAACGATAAAATAAGAATAATATGATTAAACTCTCCAATATCAGCAAAGTGTTTCAGCAGGGATCGCGTGTTATTACCGCCCTCTCTGACGTGACTCTTCACGTCCCTGCCGGACAGATCTATGGCGTTATCGGCTCATCAGGCGCAGGCAAAAGCACCCTGATTCGCTGCGCCAATATGTTAGAGCGACCAACCAGCGGTCAGGTTCTGGTTGATGGTCAGGATCTGACTTCATTATCAGAACGCGAACTGACTCGCGCACGCCGTCAGATTGGCATGATTTTCCAGCATTTTAATTTGCTCTCCTCCCGTACCGTATTCGGTAATATTGCTCTGCCGCTTGAGTTGGATAACACGCCGCGCGCAGATATAAAGAAGAGAGTGCTCGAATTACTTGATTTGGTCGGTTTGGCTGATAAACAGGACGCCTATCCGGCTAACCTTTCCGGCGGACAAAAACAGCGCGTGGCTATTGCCCGAGCGCTTGCCAGCAATCCGAAAGTTTTATTGTGCGACGAAGCCACCAGCGCACTGGACCCAGCGACGACCCGTTCTATTCTGGAACTGCTGAAAGACATTAACCGTCGGCTGGGATTAACTATCTTGTTAATCACCCATGAAATGGACGTGGTAAAACGCATTTGCGATCAGGTTGCCGTTATTAGCGAAGGCAAGCTGATTGAGAAAGACAGCGTGAGCGAAGTGTTCTCCCATCCGAAAACGCCGCTGGCGCAGCAGTTTATTCATTCCACGCTGCATCTGGATATCCCAGAAGACTATGCCCTACGCATGAGCGCTGAACCTGCGTCTGACCGTGTGCCATTGCTGAAACTGGAATTTACCGGCAAATCCGTAGACGCTCCGCTGATTTCTCAGGCAGTACGTCGCTTTAACATCGATATCGGTATTCTGAGTTCACAAATGGATTATGCCGGCGGAGTTAAATTCGGCGTTATGTTGGCGGAATTGCACGGCGAAAGTGAAGATGGCCTGGCCGCAATCAAATTCCTGCAAGATCATCATGTAAAAGTAGAGGTTCTGGGTTATGTCTGAGGCAATGATGTGGTTAATGGGCCGGGGCATCTGGGAAACGATTGTGATGACCTTCGTTTCCGGCTTTTTCGGTTTTGTACTGGGCCTGCCAATTGGCGTGTTGCTGTATATCACACGTCCTGGGCAAATCAGCGCCAACAGTACCTTATATAAGACAGTCTCAGCGTTGGTGAATATTTTCCGCTCCATACCTTTCATTATTTTATTGGTTTGGATGATTCCATTCACTCGCATGATAGTAGGCACCTCTATCGGCCTACAGGCGGCAATCGTTCCTTTAACCGTAGGCGCTGCGCCATTTATCGCGCGTATGGTAGAAAACGCCCTACTGGAGATTCCATCTGGTTTAGTAGAAGCGGCTCGCGCCATGGGTGCCACGCCGTTCCAAATCATCAAAAAAGTATTATTACCAGAAGCTTTGCCCGGTTTAGTTAACGCGGCAACCATTACGCTGATTACTCTGGTCGGTTATTCCGCCATGGGTGGCGCAGTCGGTGCCGGTGGTTTAGGTCAAATCGGATACCAATATGGTTATATTGGGTATGACGCGACCGCAATGAATACCGTCTTAGTATTATTGGTTATTTTGGTCTATCTGATTCAGTTCTGTGGTGACCGGATCGTCAGAGCCGTGACTCACAAGTAATAATCAGCCTGCGATAGCGCTCACAGCGGCGCCTATTAAAATGAATGTCTATAGAGGAAAGGATATGTCTTTTAAATTAAAATCTATCGCGGCAGTCGGCGCGCTGATCGGAACCCTGCTTTTGGCCGGTTGTGGTCAGGAAGAAAAAGATACTAATCACATCAAAGTAGGTGTGATCGTTGGCGCTGAGCAGCAGGTTGCAGAAGTTGCGCAGAAAGTTGCGAAAGATAAATACGGTCTGGACGTTGAGTTAGTTGTATTCAACGATTATGTGTTGCCTAACGAAGCGTTGAGCAAAGGCGATATCGATCTGAATGCTTTTCAGCATAAACCTTATCTGGATCAGCAAATCATTGATCGCGGTTATAAATTGGTTTCCGTTGGTAATTCCTTCGTTTACCCCATTGCCGGTTACTCCAAGAAAATCAAATCACTGGACGAACTGCAACCGGGCTCCAGCGTCGCAGTACCTAACGATCCAACTAACCTAGGCCGTTCCCTGCTGCTGCTGGAAAAACAAAATCTGATCAAACTGAAGCCAGGCGTAGGCTTGCTGCCAACGAAGCTGGATATCATCGAAAACCCTAAAAACCTGAATCTGGTTGAGCTGGAAGCGCCCCAGTTACCGCGCGTTCTGGATGACCAGAAAATTGCGCTGGCGGTGATCAACACCACTTATGCCAGCCAGGTTGGTCTGACTCCGGCGAAAGACGGTCTGTTTGTCGAAGGCAAAGACTCACCTTACGTTAACCTGATCGTGGCGCGTGAAGACAATAAAGACGCGGAAAACGTGAAGAAATTCGTACAGGCCTACCAGTCTGAAGAAGTTTACGAAGCCGCGAATAAAGCCTTTAACGGCGGTGCTGTAAAAGGCTGGTAATTTTTCATTACTGATTTTAGTGAATATATCTTCAAGACGGGCTACGGCCCGTCTTGTTATTTGCATGATAGATTGCTTCAATAGCGCAACTTAAATATAAAAAGCAAAGGAATCTCTATGCGTGCGTTACCTCTCTGTTGGTTAGCTCTTTCGCTAACTGGATGTTCCATGCTGCAAACCGAATCATCCAATGGCGGGAAGATGTTGCCAAACCCACAGCCGACGGCCAAATCCACTCAAACTACGGCTCCGCGTTCTGCGCCGGTGAAACTGTATAAAACCGCCGAAGAGTTGGTCGGTAAACCTTTCCGTGATTTAGGGGAAGTTTCAGGTGAATCCTGCCAAACCAGCGCGCAAGACTCACCGCCGAATATTGCCACGGCGCGTAAGAGAATGCAGATTAAAGCCTCTTACCTGAAAGCAAACGCGGTATTGCTCCATGAATGTCAGATTATCAGCGGCGCGCCAGGTTGTTACCAGCAGGCGATTTGCCAAGGTTCTGCGTTGAACGTATCGTCAAAATGACCACGTTTTCCTTTGAGCAGATCGGCGTTATCCGGTCGCCCTATAAAGAAAAATTTGCAGTTCCTCGACAGCCGGGGCTGATTGAAGACGGCGGCGGTGAGCTACAATTACTGGCTCCTTATAATCAGCCAGAGGCAGTTCGCGGCCTGAATGATTTTAGCCACCTATGGATAATGTTTGTTTTCCATCAAACCATGGACGGCGGTTGGCGACCTACTGTGCGTCCTCCACGCCTTGGCGGCAATGCTCGTATGGGCGTATTTGCCACCCGATCGACTTTCCGTCCCAATCCCATCGGTATGTCGCTCATTGAGCTGAAAGCCGTGCGAGTGAAAGGTTCGGAAGTGGTGCTTGAGCTAGGGAGTCTGGATCTGGTCGACGGCACGCCGGTTATCGATATTAAACCCTACCTGCCCTTTGCAGAAAGCCAGCCGCTGGCTCGTGCCGGTTTTGCTCAATCAGCACCTGACGCCGATATGCCAGTAACATTTTCCGCTTATGCCCAACGGCAGTTAGCAGAAAATCAGGCGCGCTACCCGAATCTAGAGCGTTTTATTTCTCAGGTTCTGGCACAGGACCCTCGTCCGGCCTATCGGAAAAATGAAGTAGAAACGCGGGAATACGCAGTATTATTATTAGAGTTTAACGTTCGTTGGCGAGTTATTGGGCAGCAAACCGAAGTGTTATCCCTCGACCCACGCTAAATTTCGTGCTGTTCTCTTTTGACAACCGTTTCTCACTGGTAAACTAAGCTACTTTTACTGTTTTTGACTGCCTGACCAATCTCGGCAGCCTGTTGCAATTTGCAGTTCTAATGGAACCAAAACATCATGCGCACTAGCCAATATTTGCTCTCCACTCTAAAAGAGACGCCTGCCGACGCGGAAGTCATTAGCCATCAATTGATGCTGCGTGCCGGCATGGTTCGTAAACTGGCCTCAGGTCTTTATACCTGGCTGCCCACCGGTATCCGCGTTCTGAAAAAAGTTGAAAACATCGTTCGTGAAGAGATGAACAATGCGGGCGCTATTGAAGTTTCCATGCCGGTAGTTCAGCCCGCAGACCTGTGGCAGGAGAGCGGTCGTTGGGAGCAATACGGCCCTGAATTGCTGCGTTTTGTCGATCGCGGCGAACGTCCTTTTGTACTTGGCCCGACTCACGAAGAAGTGATTACCGATCTGGTTCGTGGCGAAATCAACTCTTATAAGCAGTTGCCGCTGAACTTCTTCCAGATTCAAACCAAGTTCCGGGACGAAGTACGTCCGCGCTTTGGCGTTATGCGCGCCCGCGAGTTTCTCATGAAAGATGCTTACTCTTTCCATACAACGCAGGAGTCTCTGCAAGAAACTTACGATGCCATGTATGCCGCATACAACCGAATCTTTGAACGTATGGGGCTGAACTTCCGCCCGGTTCTGGCTGATACCGGCTCTATCGGTGGCGACGCATCCCATGAGTTCCAGGTTCTGGCCGACAGCGGTGAAGACGATATCGTTTTCTCTACCGAATCAGACTACGCGGCGAATATCGAATTCGCGGAAGCCATGGCGCCAAACGAACCTCGCGCGGCCGCGTCGGAAGAATTGCGTGTTATTGATACGCCAAATGCGAAAACCATCGCTGAATTGGTAGACCAATTCCAGTTACCCATCGAAAAAACCGTCAAAACCCTGATGGTTCATGCCCATGAAGAAAGCGGCCATAAGCTGATTGCCCTGCTAGTACGTGGCGATCACGAGCTGAACGAAATCAAGGCGGAGAAACTACCGCAGGTTGCCAAACCGCTGACCTTCGCGAGCGAAGAAGAAATTCGCGCTATCGTAGGCGCAGGTCCTGGTTCTCTCGGCCCGGTGAACCTGCCAATGCCAGTGGTTATCGATCGCAGCGTTGCAGTTATGAGCGATTTCGGCGCTGGCGCAAACATTGATGGCAAACATTACTTCGGTATTAACTGGGAGCGCGATCTGCCGCTGCCGCAGATTGCTGATCTGCGTAACGTGGTTGAAGGCGATATCAGCCCAGACGGCAAAGGTACTTTGCAGATTAAACGCGGTATCGAAGTGGGTCATATCTTCCAGCTGGGCACCAAGTATTCCGAAGCAATGAAAGCGACGGTTCAGGGTGAAGATGGCCGCAATCAGGTCATGACCATGGGCTGTTACGGCATTGGGGTTTCCCGCGTAGTGGCGGCGGCGATTGAGCAAAATCATGATGACCGCGGGATTATCTGGCCAGACGCTATTGCGCCATTCCAGGTTGCTATTCTCCCTATGAATATGCACAAGTCTTTCCGCGTTAAAGAGCTGGCGGAAGAACTGTACGCCACTCTGCGCGCTAAAGGCATCGATGTCATTCTGGACGACCGTAAAGAACGTCCGGGCGTGATGTTTGCCGATATGGAACTGATTGGCGTGCCGCACAATATCGTTATTGGCGATCGCAACTTGGACAGCGAAGAAGTGGAATACAAAAACCGCCGTGCCAGTGAGAAGAAAATGATTAAAACCAGCGAAATCATTGAGTTCCTGCTGAGTGAAATCAAAGGCTAATCAGCCGAGAATGGATACCAAAAAGCCCTGTTTTTAACAGGGCTTTTTCTTTAGCTGAATCACTGAAAAACCAGTGAATAATCCGTCCGCTTACGATTATTTGCTATTACAGGTTTTACCCGCAGTGAACTTGATATTACCATCAGGAATCATGGACTTATCCCACTGTCCGTCTTCCATAGACGGTCGCATACCAAAATGTCCATTTAACGTCAGGAAAACCGGCTCGCCGGCGTTTTTCCGCGCATTCATATAACCGGTTTCCAACTCGACATTATTATCAACCGCGAAGCTATGGCCGGTAGCGCAGTCGGTAAACTGTGCCGCATCAGCCATATAAATATACATGCCGCGCAAAGGAATAGACGTCGTTGGCAAAGCTTCGCTGGCCGTTAACTGGTAGTTCAGAGAGGATTTAATCCGTTGTCCATTTTGATCCAACATTTCCAGATTCTTTCCTACCGGATGGAAATAGCGCTTCTCACCTTTAGCGCTGGTTAACACTAGCTTATCGGCGGTTCGCGCCCAGGTTCCCTGCTCTGAGAATGTCCTATCGCCATCTCTGGTATCGCGATAAGTTTCCTGCAATACGAAGGTGCCGTCAGCATCTAAAAATAAAGACGTATCCAGCCCACTGCAATCCGCGCAAGGCAATACGCCCTGATAACTTTGCAGCATCGGTTGTAAAGGTTGCTGTTTTGGCTGATAAAGGTTTTTACAGCCCAGCAGTGACAAAGCGCCAGCTGCTAATAACAAAGTAATACTGAGTTTTCTCACAGCTTATCTCCTACTGCGTACCAATCCTATGGACCCACACCCCTGCGGTATCAATCCTGATGTATTTTGCCGCGCAGCGCTTTAGTTGCACCTTTGCGGACTTTTCCTTCCACCCGCCGAATTTTAGAGCCTTTGGTCGGCTTGGTTGGTCGCCGGGTCTTCTCTACGACCATGGCTTGGCGAATCAGCGCCGCTAAACGGGCCAGAGCTGCCTCGCGATTCATATCCTGACTGCGGTATTCCTGAGCCTTGATAATCACCACCCCATCCGCCGTGACCAGATGATGATTCAGCGCCAACAGGCGCTGCTTGTAATACTCTGGCAGGCTAGAGGCCTTGATGTCAAAGCGCAAATGTATTGCCGTTGAGGATTTATTAACATGCTGGCCACCCGCGCCCTGAGCCCGGATCGCCGTTAGCTCTATCTCGCTGTCGGCCAGCGTCACGCTATTCGAAATATTTAACACACTTATTGCTCGCTGCCTTGCCATTCAGAAAAAGTGATTTCCAGATTATTCTGAGCATCAGAAAGCCAAATGGTTCCCTCTTGCAGGGTCGCCTGCAAATTCATGTTGCGAGCGGACATCGCAGCCAGTTTCGCCATTTGCTCATCATCCAGAAAACGTACCTGAAGATTTTCATGGCCGGAAAGTTTCTCTTTAACCTGCGGCCACCACACTTTCGCCGCGCGTTCCCCATAGGAATAAAGAACAACTTTTTTCGACTGATTGCAGGCTTTGCGCAAGCGCTTCTCGTCCGGCAGCCCTAACTCCACCCACAGCTCGATGCCGTTATGATCGTTACGCAGCCAGATTTCCGGCTCATCGTCCGCACTTAGGCCTTTGGTAAATAACAAACGCTCGTCCGCATGGCAAATCCACGCCAATAGCCGCAGCATCATGCGTTGATCGGTTTCGGATGGGTGCTGTGCCACCGTCAGGTTAGTATCCATAAAGACATTGCGATCCATATCGGCAATATTGACTGTGGCTTTGTGAATGGTTGCTTTTAGTGCCATGGGTGACCTCTTGATTTTCAGGAGGACAGTGTACTTGATCCCGCCTTTGCGCGCGCTGCTAACCCCACATAAACCGATTATTAATGGCTTTTAGTAAGCAAAGAAACCTTCCGCTGAACGCTGATATCTCTTCAACTCCTGTGCTATAGTCCTTATAAGTTCAGAGTTTATCTTCGTGGTTTTACAATGTGGTTTACCATTGAAAATCCACCGGGTTAAACTTTTCCGGGAGGATACCGTGCAACAATACTGTGAATTAGTACGTCGTTTTTATTCCGAGATTGGCAGTGGCGATCTTGGGTATGTGCCTGATGCGCTGGGCTGTGTATTGAAAGCATTGGACGAAGTTGCGGCAAATGACGCACTGCCGTCCTCCGTTAGGGAACAGGCGGCTTACGCCGCCGCTAACTTATTGGTGAGCGATTATGTCGATGAGTGAAGAGTATCAACCCATCAATTGCGATGATTACGATAATCTGGAACTCGCCTGCCAGCATCACCTGATACTGACGTTGAAGTTGAGAGGCGGTGAGATCGTAGAAGGTAAAGCCAGCGACCTGCTATTACGCAAGCATGTCGAATACCTGATTGTGGAAGAATCGGGGAAAATGCGCGAGTTACGGCTGGATCATATCGCCAGCTTCAGTCATCCAGAAATTGGAACTGTCGTGGTCAGTGCTTCGTAATCCTTTCGCCAAAAAAAACGGGCCGCTGAAAAGTGGCCCGTTTTGTTTTTAACCAAGGCGAAATATTAGGGTTTAAGGCTGGCATAGTAAGCCGCCAAATCAGACATATCCTCATCGGTCAAACCTGAAACATAGGCGCGCATCACCTCAGCCTGACCGCCAGAACGCCCGCCGGTTTTATACGCTTTTAGCGATTGCTCAAGATAGAGCGCATTTTGCCCTGCCAAATTCGGATACATCGGCACCGAAACCTTACCATTCATACCGTGACAGGCAATACAGGCGGCAGACTTCGCCTTACCGGCCTCAATATCATTTTTCGCCATTGCAGAAAAACTGCATAGGCTCAACGCCACTGCCAGACACACAACTGATTTCATCATTGATCCTCAAGACCGCTTTTATTATTCGTTATTTATTCTGTTATTCAGCTGACGCCACTGAACGCACCAGCAGGCTCCGCCTTCTTCGGCTACGCCCTCTGGCGTGATAAATACGCCGATGGCGGCTATCAATTGCTCACCAAAATACAATAGCGGAATACGTTCGCGCTCCCAAGGCGGAATGCCTAATTCCTGCCACAATTTTTTAGCGCGCCGCGAATGCCGACGCCCAACGATTCTGATGTTCCCCTGTAGGCCAAAACGGACGCTAACAGGTTCATTTTCAGCGGGCACTCGGATTTTCTGTCCCTTCTCATCAGCCAGTTCCAAACGTCCCAGCCCGGCGGGTAGCTCCAACGGCGATGGCACAGACCACGGTAAAACTGTCGTAGTGATGGCTTCCAACTGCGGTAATACATACAAATATTGCCGAAAACGCCGTACCTGATGAGGAGCTAACTCCAGCACCGGTTCTGCATCAGCCCGCGCCAACGCCACTTCATTCCAAATTCGCTGTAGCTGTTCTCTGGCGGGCATCGCCACGCCTTTCTCTGCCAGCCAACGACGCAGCAAGGCACCGCGTTTAGCTTCCGACATTAGCGCTAAACCGTTGATCGCTAAAGAACCATCCGGTTGCCGTAGTTGCGCCAAGGGTTCAGATAATAGCTCATCTAACAATTGTTCCTGCTCAGCGCACAACTCCGCACTACGCGCCACCGATCGGGAAAAATGCGGCCAACGTTCGGATAAAACCGGCAATACTTTCAGACGCAGAAAATTACGATCGAAGCGATCGTCCTGATTGCTATCATCTTCTATCCATGCCAACTGGCAATCTTCGGCGTAACGCTCTAATTGTTTGCGAGAAATAGCTAATAATGGGCGCAAAATCTGCCCCTCAGCAAATGGCATAGCCGCAGCCATCGAAGCTAAACCCGCAGGGCCGCTGCCGCGTTTTAACGCCAGTAAAAAGGTTTCACTTTGATCGTCGAGATGCTGAGCAGTAAGTAAGGTTTCTCCTTCTGCCAAGTGGCTGGAAAAGGCCTGATAACGCGCGGTTCGCGCGGCGGCTTCTATCCCACTGTGGCGCGTATCGAGCTGTACCCGAACAACTTCAAATGGCACATTCCAGCCCTGACACTGTGCCTGGCAATGTTCCACCCAGTTTTCCGCCAGTGGATTCAAACCATGATGTATATGAATAGCGCGCAGGGTTAGAGACGGCAACAGACTGGCGCGCAGCTGCACCAAAGCGTGGAGCAACACGCTGGAATCAAGTCCACCGCTGAACCCCACCAGAAAACTGGTTTGCCCACGCAGGTTATCGGCAATATATTCAACGAGTTGTTGTGGCTGATTCATCGATACATCACCGAGACGGCTTCAATTCATACAGTTCCAACGGCAGCCCGTCCGGATCCTGAAAGAAAGTGAAACGCGATTGTGTATAAGGATCGATTCGCAGCGTTTCACAAGCCACGCCCTTCTCAGCCAATTGCTTAACGCTCAAATCAATATCATCTACCTGAAACGCCAGGTGACGTAAGCCACAGGCTTCCGGGCGGCTTGGCCGCGCAGCCGGAGCCGGGAAGGAAAATAACTCAATGATATAATTATCGTTTAATGCAAAATCGGCTTTCCAGGAATCACGCTCTGCGCGATAAACCTCACTCAGCAAAGTGAATCCCAATACGTCGCAGTAGAAATCCTTGCTGACCTGATAATCTGAGCCGATCACCGCAATATGGTGAATCTGGCGAATGTCCAACATGGCTGGCTCCATCATTATTTTTCACCCGCTGGCCAACGGGTGATGGGTTATCAACTGGTTTTCAGCACCTTAACCATATATCGTCCATCGTCGGCCAGATGAGCGCCGTGAATATCGGTTTCAAAGCCGGGATAGTGCTCGCCGATAGCACACAGCATCAGCAGGAAATCCAACACCGCTCGGCTTTCTTCGGTAATCATTTCACCCGGCATCACCACGGGTACGCCCGGCGGATAAGGCAGAATCATATTGGCAACCACTTTGCCAATCAGATCACCCATTTCACATTCTTCTATATTACCGCGGATTTGCTGTTGGAACATATCGTAAGGCGTCAGTTTCATTTCCGGCAATACGCTAAAGGACTGATGCATTAGACGCGGCAAGTCATGGTGACGAATAAGTTGATGTATGCCGGCGGCGAGATCCTGAATTCGCATATGACGATAAAAATCAGGATCTTCCGCATACAAATCCGGCAGCATATTTTTGACACGTAAATTCAGATCATAGGCGCGCTTAAACTCCATCAGCCCACGTAATAAACTCATGGCTTTGGTTTTATCTATACCAATACTGAACAGGAACAATAAGTTATACGGCCCGGTTTTCTCAACTATAACGCCACGCTCATCGAGAAATTTTGCCACTAGAGCGGCAGGAATACCTTCCTCCGTCAACTGCCCATCACTGTTCATTCCCGGCATCAGAATCGTGACTTTAATCGGGTCCAGATACATATGATCAGCGTCTGCCTTAGCAAAGCCATGCCAGTTTTCGCCCGGCTCTAGCGGCCAGCACTGGATGTCTTCAATATCATCTGGCTGCCAGACGTCAAAGAACCAGTTATCGCTTTCGGCTCTCAAGCGCTTAACTTCTTTACGGAAATGCATCGCGCGCTCAATAGAGCGCTGAATCAGCCGTTTGCCCGGTTTACCTCGCATCATGGCGGCTGCCGTTTCCATTGAGGCCACGATACCGTAATGTGGGGAAGTGGTCGTGTGCATCATATAGGCTTCATTAAAGGTCGATTCGTTATAATCGCCTTTTATATGAATCATCGAAGCCTGAGAAAATGCGGCCAGTAATTTATGCGTCGATTGGGTTTCGTAAATAACTTTACCGGGAATCCTATCGCCGCTCATTCCACTCTTACCATCGTAGATCTGGTGAAATTGAGTGTAAGGCACCCAAGCAGAATCAAAATGTATCGAAGGAACGTCCAGAGTCTGTTTAATATAATCGGTGTTATACAACAGACCGTCATAGGTTGAGTTAGTAATAACCGCATGGACAGGCCAGGTAGCCCCCGCCGTTTGCGCGATCTTTTCGTTGATGCTTTCGCGAGTAAACTCTCTCTTCGGTATTCCGCCCAAAATACCGTAGGCATTACGCGCAGGCCGCAAATATAGCGGCGTGATATCGCTCATCATCAATAAATGCGTCAGTGACTTATGACAATTACGGTCGATCAATATGCTGCAACCGGCTGGGGCAGAATACATGCCGACGATTTTATTGGCGGTCGACGTACCGTTGGTCACCATATAACTTTTTTCGGCGTTGAAAGTACGCGCGATATACTCTTCGGCTTCTAAATGCGGGCCGCTATGATCCAGTAAAGACCCCAGTTCGGTCACCGAAATAGAAATATCGGCTTTTAAGGTATTGGCGCCAAAGAAATCATAAAATAGGCTCCCCACCGGGCTTTTCTGAAATGCCGTGCCCGCCATGTGCCCTGGGGTGCAAAACGTATATTTTCCCTCTTTAACATAGTGAAACAACGCTTTGGTCAGCGGCGGCGTGATGACATCAATATACTCGGCGGTATACTGCTCAATATGCTGAGCAATATCATCGGCTGCGTTAAGCGCATATTCGAAGAAATACAGTGCCATGCGCATTTCATTCAGGCTGACATCCAGCGATGAGGTCGTATTGATAAAAGCATAAATCGGCAGGTATTCATTTAACTCGTTGATCTCGGTACACAGCGCCATGCTGTGCTGATCCCAATCGAAAATGACGCCAATAATCCGAGCGTTATGTTCAATCAGCTTGAGTAGATCCTGCCCATCTTTCGGGTAAACCAGTTGAAAACCTTTAGCTTGCAGAGCGCTGTGAAGCTCACGAATTGGCTCATCCTTATAGTAACCCCCCATTGGGCTCATAATGGCGATGATATTCATTTGTATAGTCCTCACATTTTTATTTATCCCTATAACAACATGAAAACTCGCCGCTGTGTACCTAATTAGATAATAATGTTGGAAATTCTATATCAGACACCATGCCATATATTGACTGCATTCTGGACAAAATAATAAATTTAATCACCGAGTGAATTAATCGGGCGAGATCAAAGCCACAATTAAAACTAAAAAAGAGAACGATCAGACAATAATAATTATCAAAACAAGCCCAGCCAGCAAATTAAATAACATCAAGTAATAATCAAAATGTAACTTATTTTAAGGCTTTTAAATTTTTGATTTACACTTAACACTTCACCATCAAAATATAATATTTTATTTCACAGGTTATAAGGATGGTGTTATGCAGGGAAAGTTTCTTTCTCTATTAATCAATACACTGTTTATTATTGGACTTCTATTTTTTTATATATCCGCCAGCTATGCTATTTACCCCGTTAGCCTGGTATACCGCGCCGACACCCGGGACTTAGGGGAGATAAATGCAGCTAACGGAATGCGTCCTTGGGCAGGCCCACGCGTTGATTATGATCTTATACATCATTTTGATGGAGAATCTGTCGATGATTACACCAGTGCCTTTGTCTCTACCAGCGCTTCGTTTCGTCATAGCATCGAGCACGCAGCATCACTTGCCAGAGCCAATAGCGAAGAGCCTTTTGAGGAAGACTTTCGAATTTTTATCTATGCCATAAGGCCAGAGTCAAACTTCTATGAAGTCGAAGGTTCTATCGCACATGCCAGAGATACCAGCGCCGAACACTCACCACGACAAGCCGGATTATCAGCGCTATTGCATAATTATGGCGGAATGGAGGAATGGGTGGCGCTGGAAGGTATATCGGCGGAGCGGATCATTTCTTTTATCGAAATAACCGGAGAAATATTGCAGAATTATTATCAATCCGGTCAGCTATTTTCAAATGGCTTTTGGATAAATCGATGGCAGCCAAATTTAGGTTATAACTCAGCCAACGATGGTGATATCAGTAGCTCAGAATTTTATACCCATATTGGCAATCCGCGAGGTTATCGTGATGTAATACAAGGTGAAACACTGCCCCCATTAGCCGCCTCTTTTACTTGTATAACTCCCAACTCCAATTCCATGAAGAAAAGGCAGTTACAAAATAAAAGATGTAAAACCAGAAAAGGCAGACATTTTTATTTCGTCAACAGACTTATTGCGGCATTAGAGAATAACGTTGAATAAATAAACATATCTCAATGAGATATTAACCCACCATAATATAAATGATACACGGAGGTTATTTTGAATAAACCGATTATTTTTTCTCTGTTTGTTTCATTAACGCCTATTGCCTTTGCCGATGATACTCCTGGCTCCAGTTATGTCATCGATGGGACCGTCGCGGCCATTCGCGTATCGGATCAGGGGTGTCGGATTTCATTTAGTGAGAGAACCGAACCACGCGAAAATATGGTCTGGCATTTTAGTGACGTACCGATAATCTGTAATCTGGCTAAAACGGCTTATGTACTGCGGGAAAAGGTCAGAGTAAACGTGGAGATAAACCCGGATAAAAGTTACGTTAACACTATTTCTAGTATTATTCTTGGCGATACCAACTCAAAGTGGTTACCCAATAATCTCTGATTGAGCGGCTATTATTGCCCAATAAAAAACCCGGAGTCAAAGTGAGTCCGGGTTTTTGTCTGAAAGATTAAATCAGCAATAGCCGTAGTTCATCAACCGCTGGTAGCGGCGATTCAGCAGCTCATCGTTATTCAATACATCCAGATCGCTCAGATCGGCCAGCAATTGCGCTTTCAGTGAAGCGGCAATGGCCTGATAATCGCGATGTGCACCGCCTAAAGGTTCAGGAATCACGGAATCGATCATCTTGAGCTCTTTCAGGCGTGGCGCGGTAATACCCATAGCTTCGGCAGCTAACGGCGCTTTATCCGCACTTTTCCACAGAATTGACGCACAGCCTTCCGGCGAAATCACCGAGTAAGTGCTGTACTGCAACATATTCACTTTGTCGCCTACGCCAATCGCCAACGCGCCACCGGAGCCGCCTTCACCGATAACGGTACAGACGATAGGCACATTCAGACGAGACATTTCGCGCAGGTTACGGGCAATGGCCTCTGACTGGCCGCGTTCTTCGGCGCCAACGCCAGGGTAAGCCCCCGGAGTATCAATGAAAGTAATGATCGGCAGCTTGAAGCGCTCAGCCATTTCCATCAAACGCAGCGCTTTACGGTAGCCTTCTGGAGCAGGCATACCGAAGTTGCGACGAATTTTTTCTTTGGTTTCACGGCCTTTCTGATGACCAATGATCATCACCGGACGGCCTTCCAAACGGGCAATTCCGCCGACGATAGCTTTATCATCAGCATAGGCACGGTCACCTGCCAGCTCTTCGAAATCCGTAAAAATGTTAGCGATATAATCCAGGGTATAAGGACGTCGCGGATGGCGCGCTAATTGAGCGACCTGCCAAGCCCCGAGGTCCGAAAAAATCTTCCGCGTCAGCTCAACGCTTTTCTCACGCAGACGCTGGACCTCTTCATCCAGATTAATATCTAATTTTTCGTCTTGACGGCTGACTGCAGTCAGCGAGTCAATTTTCGCTTCCAGCTCTGCAATCGGCTGTTCAAAATCAAGAAAATTCAGACTCATAGCATTCCTATTTTAGTCAAATTCCAGTTCCACCTGCTCATTACCAACCAGCGTCCGCAGGTCGATCAATAAACGGTCTGTCGGGGTAACACGCCACGTGGCACCAAATCGTAGTCTGGCGCGCGCATCTTCCCGTTGGTAATAAAGATGTACTGGGATCGTCCCCGATCGGTGGGGTTCCAACGATTGGCGGAGACGGTTCAAAAGCTGGTCATCAATTTGCCTGTCAGTCAGCGAGATAGCAAGCCCACGGGCATATTTTTCACGAGCTTCACTGATATCCATTAACTCACGGGCGGTCATTTTAAGTCCACCGCTAAAGTCATCAAAGCTGACCTGCCCACTGGCTATCAGGATACGGTCTTTTTCTAACAAATGCTGATATTTTTCCAACGCATCCGTGAACATCATCACTTCCAGACGCCCGGAACGGTCATCTAGCGTACAGATGCCGATACGATTTCCGCGTTTTGTTACCATCACGCGCGCAGCGATTACCAGCCCCACTGCTGTCGTCATTTTGCCCCGATCCGTCGGGTGCATATCTTTCAGGCGCAACCCACCGGTATAACGCTCGATTTCCTTTAGATACTGGGTAATCGGGTGACCGGTTAAATACAGCCCCAGCGTCTCCCTCTCACCGTCAAGAACCACCTGTTCCTGCCAGCGCGGTACGTTAGCATAAGATTGCTCGACCTGCTCAGGCGCATCCGCCAGTACGCCGAACATATCTGCCTGACCAATAGCTTCCGCTTTGGCATGCTGATCTGCCGCTTTCAGCGCTTCTCCGAGAGAGCTCATCAAGGCCGCACGATGCGGACCGAGACGATCGAAAGCGCCGGACATTATCAGTTTTTCCAGAATCCGTCGATTCAGTTTTTTGGTATCAACCCGCGCACATAAATCGAACAGATCTTTAAAGTAGCCGCCTTGGTTGCGGGCTTCCAGCATAGCTTCGATTGGGCCTTCGCCCACGCCTTTGATAGCGCCAATGCCGTAAACGATCTCGCCTTCATCGTTCACATGGAAATGATACAGCCCGCTGTTTATATCCGGCGGCAGGATTTTCAGCCCCATGCGCCAGCACTCATCCACCAAACCAACGACTTTCTCTGTATTATCCATATCAGCGGTCATTACCGCAGCCATAAATTCAGCCGGATAATGTGCTTTCAGCCACAAAGTCTGATAGGAAACCAACGCGTAGGCGGCAGAGTGAGATTTGTTAAAACCGTAACCCGCAAATTTTTCTACCAGATCGAAGATCTTAATCGCCAGTTCGCCGTCAATACCCTGACTTTTAGCTCCATCTTCAAACACGGAACGCTGCTTGGCCATTTCCGCCGGATTTTTCTTACCCATTGCGCGGCGTAGCATATCCGCCCCGCCGAGGGAGTAGCCCGACAGCACCTGAGCGATCTGCATAACCTGTTCTTGGTACAAAATAATGCCGTAGGTAGGCTCTAGTACCGGTTTCAGAGATTCATGCTGCCATTGGATATCTGGATAGGACAACTCTTCGCGACCGTGCTTACGGTCAATAAAGTTATCTACCATGCCTGATTGCAACGGTCCTGGGCGGAACAGCGCCACCAAGGCGATCATATCTTCGAAGCAGTCGGGTTTCAGGCGTTTAATCAGATCCTTCATCCCGCGGGATTCGAGCTGGAATACCGCCGTCGTTTCCGACCGTTGCAGCATATCAAAGCTCTTTTTATCCTCCAGCGGAATGGACGCGATATCGATGGGTTCCAGCCCGGTCTTGGCGCGACGGGCGTTGATCATCTCCAGCGCCCAGTTAATGATGGTTAGAGTACGCAAACCGAGGAAGTCAAACTTCACTAAACCGGCATATTCGACATCATTTTTATCGAACTGAGTAACCGGGTTATTCCCCTCGGCGTCGCAATATAGCGGCGCAAAATCGGTAATTTTGGTCGGCGCGATAACTACCCCACCGGCGTGTTTACCGGCGTTACGGGTAACACCTTCCAATTTACGCGCCATATCGATCAAGGCTCGAACTTCTTCGTCCGCTTCGTAAATTTCAGGTAACTGTGGCTCGGCGGCGAAGGCTTTTTCCAGCGTCATCCCCGGATCGGGCGGAATCAATTTGGAAATACGATCGACAAAACCATAGGGATGGCCCAGCACCCGGCCAACGTCGCGGATTACCGCTTTAGCGGCCATCGTACCGAAGGTAATAATCTGCGAAACCGCGTCACGGCCATACATTTCAGCAACGTGCTCAATCACCAGATCGCGTTTTTCCATACAGAAATCGACGTCGAAATCGGGCATGGATACACGTTCAGGGTTCAGGAATCGTTCAAAAAGCAGATCAAATTCCAGCGGATCCAGATCGGTGATTTTCAGGGCATAAGCCACCAGAGAACCTGCACCTGAACCACGCCCCGGCCCAACCGGTACGCCGTTATCTTTCGACCACTGGATAAACTCCATCACGATCAGGAAGTAGCCTGGGAATCCCATCTGGTTGATAACTTTAAGCTCGATATCCAGACGTTCATCATATTCAGGCCGCTTTTGCGCCCTGACTTCCGGATCCGGGAATAAAAATTCCAGACGTTCTTCCAGACCCTGTTTGGATTTTTCGATCAGAAAATCTTCGGTACTCATATCCCCGGTCGGGAATTGAGGCAGGAAATATTCACCCAGCCGAATTGTCACGTTACAACGTTTGGCAATTTCAACGCTGTTGATCAGCGCTTCAGGAATATCCGCGAACAGCTCGCACATCTGCTCTTCATCGCGCATAAACTGCTGAGGACTATAATTTTTTGGTCGTTTCGGATCGACCAAAGTGAAGCCATCATGAATCGCCACGCGAATTTCATGGGCATCAAAATCCGTTTCATCAATAAAGCGCACATCGTTGGTGGCAACCACGGGAATACCGCGTTCAGTCGCTAATGCTACCGCTACGTGCAGATAATTTTCTTCGTCCTGTCGTCCAGTACGGATTAGCTCTAAATAGTAGCTACCAGGGAAGTATTCATTGTAAAAATCAAGACATTGATCGACCTGAGCCTGATTGCCACGCAGCAAAAATTTGCCTACGTCGCCCATACGTCCGCCGGACAACAAAATCAGCCCTTCGCGGTGCTTAATCAGCCAGTCACGATCGATAACCGGCCCTGCGGGGCCATAGCCACGCTGATAAGCCTCGGAAATAAGCAGGGTAAGGTTTTGATAGCCTTCGTTGTTACGCGCCAGAATAGTCAGATGCGCAAACTCATCGCCCAGCATCTCGCTCTGCACACAGAAATCAGCGCCAATGATAGGTTTGATTCCCGCGCCGTGAGCGCTGCCGTAAAACTTCACCAAACCGCACAGGTTGGTAAAGTCAGTAATCGCTAACGCTGGCATGCCTAAGGCGGCAGCCCGCTTCACCAAGGGTCCAATCTTGGCTAATCCATCGATCATGGAATAATCGCTGTGAACACGCAGGTGGACAAAACGAGGTTCGGCCATATCCAGATACCAGAAATTAGTGGATTGAATCACACCCGCAGGACTGGGTGTCTCGGGGCATCATAACTATAACCTGTATCACGCAAACCATTGTATGGATGCAATTCGATATTCACTGGCTATACGTTGTTTCCATCAGGCAGTAGCAATGCGGGCCTATGCCAGCCCGAGCACGCGTTTAACCGGAGCAAAACTGCGACGATGGTGATCTGTGGCACCCAATGCGGCCAACCGCTCTAGATGGAATGCGGTCGGATAGCCTTTATGCTGAGCAAAGCCGTAATCCGGAAACTCGGCATCCAGCAACGCCATTTCCCGATCGCGGGTCACTTTTGCGACGATAGACGCAGCGCTAATCTCAGCCACTCGGCTATCCCCTTTCACCACCGCGAGGGACGGCATCGGCAGTGCCGGACAACGGTTACCGTCGATTAAGACATAATCAGGCGCAATATGCAGCCCGGCAACCGCTCTCTGCATCGCCAGCATGGTAGCGTGCAATATATTCATATCGTCAATTTCTTCCGGCTCTGCGCGCCCCAGACTCCAAGACAGCGCCTTCTCGGTAATCTCGTCATAAAGCGCCAATCTGCGCTTTTCACTGAGTTTCTTTGAGTCTGCCAGCCCGATAATGGGTTGATTCGGGTCGAGGATCACTGCGGCGGTCACGACCGCGCCAACCAGCGGCCCGCGCCCGACCTCATCAACGCCGGCAATGAGATTTGCCTGCGGATAAATAAAAATATCGCTCATTGCTTCGCTAATTCCAATACCGCCTGTGCGGCCTGTTTGTCCGCATCGCAGCGAATGCTTTGGTGCAAGGCCAGAAAACGTGTTTTTAGTGCTTCAACCGCCTCGCCACCCTTCAATAAAGGTAATAAAGCGTCTGCCAATTTTTGCGGCTGACACTCTTGCTGTAGCAATTCGGGAACCAGTTCTTCGCCCGCCAGTAAGTTAGGTAATGAGACATAAGGCGTTTTCACCAAACGCTCCGCCAACCAGAAGGTGAAAGGCTTCATACGGTAACCCACAACCATCGGCGATTTGGCCAACATGCATTCCAGCGCGGCGGTGCCCGAAGCCAACAGAGTGGCATCGCTGGCGACCATTGCAGCTCTGGCTTTACCATCCAATAAATGGACGGATAATTCCGGTGCAACTTCGGCTTTTATACGTTCGAACTGTTCCCGACGCTTGCTGTTCACCAGCGGCACCAATACTTCTAAATCAGGGAATTGCTGCCGTAATATCTCGGCGGTGCGTAGAAAGTCGGCACTTAACATTTCGACTTCTGAATGCCGACTCCCCGGCAATAACGCCAGACAGTGGACATCAGTAGCGATACCTAATTCAGCACGAGCCGCCGCACGATTGGCAACCAACGGCATGGCATCCGCCATGGTGTGACCAATAAAACGACAGGGAACGTTGAAACGATCGTAAAACGCTTTTTCGAAAGGCAGAAAAGCCAAAACCATATCTGTGGCTTTACCGATTTTGAAAACGCGCTTATGACGCCAGGCCCAAACCGAGGGACTGACGTAATGAATAGTGCGAATTCCGTTCTGCTTTAAGCGGCCTTCCAGGGTGATGTTAAAATCGGGAGCATCGATACCCACGAATACATCGGGAGAAAGCTCGCTGAAACGGCGCGTCAAATCCTTACGGATTTTAAGAAGACGCGGTAACCGTTCCAGCACCTCCACAACCCCCATCACAGCCAACTCTTCCATTTCGTACCAGGCTTCACAACCCTCGGCTTGCATTAAGGGGCCGGCAACGCCGACAAAGCGGGCATTGGGAACCTGAGCTTTAAGCGCCCGGATTAACCCTGCACCTAAAATATCGCCGGAGGTTTCTCCGGCAACTAACCCAATAGTTAATGGGCGATCGGCTGTCATGACAGGCTCTTGCATAAGTTAGCGGATAATACCGCGGGTCGAACGAGCGAAGAAATCGCTGAACGGCTTAACCGCAGGATGCTGCTCGGCCAATTCGGCAATTTCCGGCTTCACTTCATCCAAAGTACGTCCGCTGCGATACACTAGCTTGTAAGCATTACGGATAGCATGCAGAGATTCTTTATCAAAACCACGGCGTTTCAGCCCTTCGATATTAATACCGAACGGTGTCGCGTGGTTTCCTTGCGCTATGACAAAAGGAGGCACATCCTGCGCAACCCCGGAACAGCCGCCAACCATTACATGTGCACCGATCACACAGAATTGATGAACAGCGGTCATTCCGCCAATAATGGCATAATCATCCACTTCAACGTGGCCACCCAAAGTCGCGTTATTGGCAAAGATGCAGCGGTTGCCGATAATGCAGTCATGAGCGATATGGGCATTAATCATCAGTAGGTTATCGCTACCAACTTTCGTCACCCCGGTACCTTGTACCGTGCCACGGTGGATAGTCACACTTTCACGGATACGGTTACGATCGCCAATTTCCACCCGTGTCGGTTCGCCGGCATATTTCAGATCCTGGTTAGCTTCACCAATGGAAGCAAACTGGTAAATCTCATTATCGCGGCCGATTTTAGTCACGCCGTTCACGACAATATGGGATTTCAGTACTGTGCCTTCACCAATTTCCACCTGGGAACCGATATAGCAAAATGGGCCAATGTGAACATTAGCACCAATCACAGCACCTTCTTCAACGATAGCACTCGGGTGGATAAAGGCGGTTTTGTCAATCACGTATCAAGACTCCTTAGATGCGGGTACTGCTGCTGGTGCCGGTTTGCTGCGTGCGCACATCATGGTGGCAGTACAGACAATTTCACCGTCAACTTTAGCAACACCGGTAAAGCGGGTTAAACCACGACGCTCTTTGACGAATTCAACTTCCATAATCATCTGATCGCCAGGCACTACCGGGCGTTTAAAGCGGGCTTCATCAATACCAGCAAAGTAGTAAAGTTCGCCTGGTTCAAGTTTACCGCGGCTTTTAAATGCCAAAATACCGGTAGCCTGCGCCATTGCTTCCAAAATCAGTACGCCAGGGAAAATAGGCTTACCGGGGAAATGGCCTTGGAAAAAAGGCTCGTTGAAAGAGACGTTCTTCACTGCACGTAGAAATTTCCCTTCCTCAAAATCCAGGACGCGATCTACCAGCAAAAAAGGAAAACGGTGCGGCAGTAGATCTAAAATCTCTTCAATATGCAGAGTATGAGTGTCAGTAGTCAAAATACTCTTCCTGTCTAAAAAATTAATGCTATCAACGACACGGCCTGCTTTGACCCCAAAAGGAGATCATTAGGCAGGCCGCAAATTAGGAACTCTGTACGCTTCGGGCAGTAAGCGCCAATAGCTTTTGTTATTGGCTCAGAGTGGTAATTACTCTTTATCGATTTTACGTTCGACAGCTTTCAAACGCTTATTCATCTCATCGATATTCATCACCAGTGCTGCGGTTTTTCGCCACGTTTTATTTGGCTGCAACGGAATTCCGGAGGAGTATACCCCAGGTTCAGTGATTGGACGCATCACCATTCCCATTCCGGTCACAACAACCTTGTCGGCAATCTCCATGTGACCATTGATCACACTGGCACCACCGATCTGGCAATATCGGCCAACTTTCAGGCTTCCCGCCATGATAACGCCGCCCGCAACTGCGGTATTGTCGCCAATAGTCACGTTATGCGCAATCTGGCATTGATTATCAATGATGACACCATTACCGATAACCGTGTTATCTAACGCGCCGCGGTCGATAGTTGTACAGGCACCAATCTCCACGCGGTCACCAATTATTACGGTGCCAAGCTGCGGGATTTTGATCCAATTGCCACGATCGTTAGCGTAACCAAAACCATCTGCACCAATGACCGTACCGGATTGAATCAGGCAATGCTGCCCAATCTCAACTTCATGATAAACGGAAACATTGGCCCACAAACGGCTACCTGCACCGATACGTGCATTTTTACCGACAAAACAGCCCGCACCGATAACCACGTTATCACCCAGAACAACGCCGGACTCAATCACCGCATTTGCGCCAATTGATACCTGATTGCCCAAGGTTGCTTCAGGGGAAATCACTGCGCTTGGGGCGATGTCCTGAGCTGGCTGCGGAGTGGTATCCATAATCTGCGCCATGCGCGCATAGGTCAGATAGGGATTTTTAACGACTAAAGCAGCAACGTTACAATAAGGCAGATCTTCCTCGGTCAAAACCACGGCGCTAGCTTGGCAAGACGCGAGTTGTTCCCGGTAACGGCTGTTTGACAAAAACGTGATTTGCGCAGGTTTGGCAGAATGCATTGAAGCGATGCCGGTGATGACAATTTCGCCATCACCGTGCACTTGTGCATCCAACTGCTGGGCTAAATCAGCCAGTCGAATTGAAGGCATGTGTTATTTAACCTGTTTCAGCACGTCAGCAGTGATGTCTTTTGAGGAATCAGCGTATGCCACAGCATTCGCGTCGATAACCACATCATACCCACCTTTACTTGCAACAGATTTCACAGCGTCCTGAATACGGCTCAGGATTTTGTTACGCTCTTCCATCTGGCGACGACGGTTGTCTTGTTCAAACGCCTGCGCTTTTTGAGAGAAGGTTTCACGCTGCGCCATGACGTCTTTTTCCAGTTTGGTACGATCGCTGGCTTTCATGGTAGAACCGTCGCGCTGCAGCTTCTGCATTTTGGTCTGCAGATCGCGCTCCATTCCTTGCAGCTCGGTTGCACGGCCTTTGAATTCATTCTCCAGCTGCTTAGCCACGGTTTCACGCGCGGGTAATTGTTGGAAAATGCTGGAAACATTAACAATAGCAATCTTGTCAGCGGCTTGAACGCTGGCTGAAGCAGCCAATGCTAAACCAAGACCTGCGGCACACAACCACTTTTTCACTATAAACTCCTTACCATTACCCGTTTGTGTCAGAGACACCCTGAAATGCACTTGACGCCGGATTTATCCGATGCGGCAAAGGTAATACTAGATCACCTTTGCAACAGGGAGATCGGCGTCAGCGCGATCTTTACTTATCGATCAACAATTCTTGCTCAACTACTCAGTAGCCTGTTACCAGGTTTTACCGATGTTAAACTGGAACTGCTCGGATTTATCACCCGGATAGTCTTTGACCGGTTTGGCGTAAGAGAACACCAATGGACCCAGCGGTGACATCCACTGTAATGCTACACCCGCAGAAACGCGAATATTGCTTGGGTCGCTGTAGTCAGGAATCCCGGCGGCTCCCGTTGCCGCAGTGTTTTCCCAGTGGGTATCCCAAACGGTACCTGAATCGATAAAGATCGAAGTACGAACCGAGTTAGAATACTTTTCACTGATAAACGGCGTTGGCGTGATCAATTCGATACTCGCCACAGCCATGGCATTACCGCCCACAGCATCGGTAGATTTATTAACCGTAGCGCCATTATTCGCATAGTATGCAGCTTTAGGCCCGATGTTGTTCGAGCGGAAGCCACGTACAGTGCTGGAACCACCGGCATAGAAGTTCTCATAGAACGGCATTTCTTTGCCACCGAGGCCATCGCCATAACCTAAGCGCCCGCGACCTAACAGAACCCAAGAACGATCCTGATCCAACGGCAGGTAGCCGGAAGTATCGAAGGTCACTTTGTAGAATTCATTATCGGAGCCAGGAACGGTTACTTTACCGTTAACCGAAGATTTTACACCGGAAGTCGGGAAGAAACCTCGGTCTAGGTTGTTATAAGTCCAACCAAGGTTCAGGGTAAAGTCATCAGCGGTGAAGTCAGCGCGGTCAGTATAGTTCGGCTTTTGGCCGACTGACTCGAGATAACGCCACATAGCAACCTGCGGCAACATGTCGGACAGACTGTTGTGCACATAGCCCACGCCTACGCGTAATGAGTTATTTTCGTTGATTGGGAACCCAAGGGTACCGTCAACACCGTAGCTGCTGTTGGTATAGCCAGACAGGTCTGCGTTATCCGCTTTAAAATCGTTGTAGAACACACGACCACCCAGACTCACACCGTCAACGGTGAAGTAAGGGTCGGTTAACGTAAATTCAGCATAGGTCTGGTAATCATTCTTAGTACCGTTAATCCCTACGCTGTTACCCGTGCCCAGCCAGTTATCCTGTTGAACACCCACCTGGAAACTCACGCCACTTTCAGTACCGTAGCCAATGCCGAAGTTCAGGCTACCGGTATTACGTTCTTTAACTTTGTAAACAATATCAACCTGATCGGCAGTACCCGGAACACGCTGCGTTTCCACATCGACGGTTTCGAAGTAACCTAAACGGTTCAGACGATCTTTACCTTGTTCAACCTGAGCGTTACCCAGCCATGCACCTTCCATCTGACGCATTTCACGACGAAGAACGGAATCTTTACTGGTGTCATTGCCTTCGAAGCGAACGTGACGCACATAGAAACGGTTACCCGCATCCACATTAATGTGCAGTTTCACGGTTTTATCCGCATCGTTGATTTCAGGCTGAGTCTGTACGCGTGGGTAAGCGTAGCCATAGCGACCTAACATCTTTTTGATGTCGTCTTCCATGCGCGTCACTTTACCGCCGTTATACAACTCGCCCGGCTCAATTTTGGTCAGCTTCTCAGCTTCAGACTGATGGCCCGCCAGATTCCCGTTGACCACCACGCTGCTCAACTTGTACTGCTCGCCTTCTGTCAGGTTGATTGTGATGTAGATGCCTTTTTTATCCGGCGTCAAACTCACCTGAGTAGAATCGATGTTGAAGCGTGCGTAACCGCGATCCAGATAGAAGCTACGCAGGATCTCAAGATCGCCTGCCAGTTTCTGTTTCTGATATTTACGGTCACCAACCACGTTCCACCAAGGCACTTCATCGCGCAGCTGGAAACGTGAAATCAGTTCGTCTGTGCTAAACGCATGGTTACCGACGATATTGATCTGCTGAATCTTGGCAGATACACCTTCGGTAAACACCAGCTTCAGATCGACACGGTTGCGCGGCAACGGCGTCACTACGGCTTTCACCGAAGCGCTGTATTTACCCACGCTGTAATAGAAGTCCTCCAGACCTTTTTCAATGCTGGAGATCGTTGTGCGGTCTAGTGCCTCGCCAACCCGAACGCCAGAGGCTTCAAGGTTCTGTTTAAGCATATCCTCTTTCACCGCTTTGTTACCGGAGAAAGTGATACTGGCGATCGTTGGGCGTTCTTTGACTTGAACAATCAGAGTATTACCATCGCGCAGAACGCGAACGTCCTCGAAGTTGCCTGTGGCAAACAACGCACGGATAGTATTACTGATGTCATCATCACTGACGGTATCGCCTACGCGAACCGGCATATTAAGTAACGCCGCACCGACGGCGACTCGCTGCAGGCCCTCGAAATGAATGTCTTTCACTACGAACCCGTCTGCACCGTATACGGTGGCGCTGCCAAACAGCAGCGACGCTATGAGCAACTTTTTCATCGCCATCGTTGTTATGCGTTCTTCCTAACCTATCCCCTGCCGTTAAAAGCGGGAGAAATCATTGAAAAGTGCAAGTCCCATCAACAGCATTAGCAATATCGAGCCAATGCGGTAGCTGAAATCTTGAACTCGCTCAGAAACCGGCCCACCCTTGAGCTTTTCTATCGCCAGGAAGAGCAGATGTCCACCATCTAATACCGGTAACGGGAACAGATTGATAATCCCCAAGTTGACACTAATCAGTGCCAAAAACATCAGGTAATAAACCAATCCGAACTCGGCTGAAACCCCTGCGCCCTGTGCAATGGAAATCGGGCCACTCAGGTTATTCAGCTTAACATCACCAGTAATCAGTTTACCCAACATGTTGACCGTCAACCGCATCAACTGCCAGGTTTTATCCCCAGCCTGATAGAGTGCCGTAAACGGACCATATTGGCGAATCGTTTTATACTCATCCGGAAGCGGTATAACTTTCGGAATTACGCCTGCAAAGCCTTCGGTTCTGTCTTTACCCGCCGATTTTGTATCTGGAATCAGGGTTAAAGACAAGGGAGAACCACCCCTTTCAATTTCAACTGCCAGCGGCTTGCCAGGATTTTCGCGTACCCGGCTGGCAAATGTCTGCCAACCTTCAACTAGCTGACCGTCAACTTTAACGATCCTATCCCCTGCTTGTAAACCCGCCTTTTGCGCTGCCGACTCTGTTTGAACCTCTTGCAGCACTGATTCAATCTGCGGGCCACGAGGAATAATCCCCAAAGTCACCACGGGGTCCTGCTTATCAGGCTCGAACGACCATTGACGTAAATCCAGAGTTTTCTGTACTACGTTATCAGAGCCAAAAGGGGCTACGCCAACTTGCACCTGCTGGTCGCCAATTTTACCGACCAGAGCAAGACGAACTGCAGACCAATCAGGCGTTTCGATACCGTCAACAGACTTAAGTTCCATTCCAGCAGAAATATCAGCCTGCGCAGCAATGGATTGTGGGGATATTTCACCCACAACCGGACGAAAGCTCGGGATGCCGATGATAAACACCAGCCAGTAGGCAAAAATAGCGAAGAGGAAGTTGGCGATAGGGCCGGCGCTGACGATCGCAGCGCGCTGGGCAATACTTTTATTGTTAAAAGCCTGATGGCGGAATTCCGGGGCAACGGCCTCGGCACGCTCATCCAGCATTTTCACATAACCGCCGAGGGGAATCAGGGCGATCACATATTCTGTACCTTGTCGATCGGTTCTGCGCCATAAGGCTTTGCCAAAACCGATAGAAAAGCGCTCAACACGGACTCCACAGCGACGCGCCACCCAAAAGTGGCCGAACTCGTGAACCGTAATTAAGATGCCCAGCGCAATGATAAATGCAGCCAGGTTCCAGAGTATGCTCATCATAATCCCTAAACTCCCCGTCAGTGACGGATTAAAACACTAACAGCATCAGGCAGGCAAATACCGGCACGGCTGCGGTCAGGCTATCGATACGATCCAGTATCCCGCCATGACCAGGAATCAGATGACCGCTGTCTTTGATTCCCGCTTCACGTTTGAACATACTCTCGGTCAAATCCCCGAGTACTGAGGCCAGAGCCGCAACCACAGAACACACTAACAGTTTTTCCGGAATCACATCCAGCGGAGCATAGCGGCCAAATAACCAGGCTATCAACGCCGATGACAGCAAGCCGCCTATCAACCCTTCCCAGGTTTTCCCGGGGGAAACTTTCGGTGCAAGCTTATGTTTGCCGAACATTTTGCCAAACATGTAGGCACCGGAATCCGCGCCCCACACCAGCAACATCACGTAAAGCAGCCACCAGGCACCGGTTGAATGATTTTGCTCATAACCGTACTGACGCAGCGCAAACATGCCCCAGAAGAATGGCACTATGGTCAGAATACCGAAGATAATTCTGATGGTTCGCGAGTCACGCCAGAAAGCAGCCGAGCGCGGGTAGGTCAACACCAGCAACAGAGCGGCTATCCACCACCCCATCGATGCCCAAAGCGGGCCACTGACTTGCAAATCGTGCACTGTAGGTTGATATTCTGGAATACTCAACCACATCGATACCAGCAAGAAACCGCAGAGTATCGCCAGCCAGATGCGCTGTGAGTGCGAAGCGAAACCAGCGAGCTGCCCCCACTCCCAAGCAGCCAGCATACATACAGCCAGCGTCACTATGGCAAAACCAATCGGAGGCAGCAAAAACAGCGCCCCGATGACGATAGGGATTAAAATCAAAGCAGTTATGAGACGATACTTCAGCAAAAGTTCCCCCTAGGATGCAGCAACATCGTTAGGTGTCGTTCCACCGAAGCGGCGCTCGCGTTGTGCAAATGCATTCAGCGCACCTTCAAAGACAAGTTCATCAAAATCAGGCCAAAGGACATCAGTAAAGTAAAGTTCAGCATAGGCTATTTGCCACAGCAGGAAATTACTGATGCGATGTTCGCCACCGGTCCTGATCACTAGATCCACCTGAGACTGTTCGTTCAGGCAAATATGAGAATTTAACAAATCCTCAGTGATATCTTCAGGTTGTAACAATCCCTTTTGAACCTGCCCAGCCAATTGGCGCATTCCCTGAATGATATCCCAACGTCCACCATAATTGGCAGCAATGTTAAGCTTCAAACCATCATTATTTTCCGTCAGCGCTTCAGAGCGTCGAATGCGTTCCTGCAGACGTCCACTGAAGCGGCTGATATCACCAATAACGCTTAAACGTACGTTATGTTTATGCAGACTTTTCACTTCGCTGTCCAGCGCTCGAACGAAAAGCTCCATCAGTGCGGTCACTTCCTGAGCAGGGCGATTCCAGTTTTCACTACTAAAAGCATAAAGCGTGAGCGCATCTAATTGATGAGTGGCGGCAAAACTCACCGCACGGCGAACTGATTTCACTCCCGCTTTATGACCGAAGATCCTTAATTTACCCTGGCGTTTAGCCCATCGGCCATTACCATCCATAATAATAGCAACGTGGCGCGGGCCTTGGGGGGACAAGTTAGCCCTATCTTCATTTACGGACGACATAACGCGAACATTCTTCCTCAATAAATACGACTGCTCTTCCCTAACATTAGGCCTCATGCGCACAAAAAAAGCCGTGTACTGAATCACGGCTTCTTATATGACAGCCAAACCAGAGGGTCTAAATACCCATAGAACCGTTAATCAAGGGTCTGTCTGCCCATTGACGGCGCAGACTATATCATCTCAGTCCGAGACGAACAAATTCCACCAATGAATAACATCACCTTCAACGACTTAATGCACCTAATGCTCGCTCAGCAGCAATTCGTGCCAAACGGTCAATATCTAAGACTTCATCGACTGAATTGGGTTCCTGCAATGCCAAACTTTCGAGCACATTTCTGTTTAATCTCGCAATATCTGTGAAACCGATACGCGATTGCAAGAAAGCCATGACAGAAATTTCATTAGCCGCATTTAACACTGTGGTCGCCGCTTGCCCTGCGTTAAAAGCTTCCATCGCCAGCTGCAGACACGGATAACGCTGATAATCAGGCTCTGCGAACGTCAGCGGGCCCATACGGCAAAAATCTAGCGCTTCAACGCCTGATTCTACCCGATTTGGGTACGCCATAGCGTGGGCGATTGGCGTGCGCATATCCGGTGTACCAAGCTGCGCCAGCACGCTTCCGTCCTGATAGCGAACCATCGAGTGAATCACCGACTGCGGATGCAGAATCACTTCAATCTGCTCAGCCGAAGCGTTAAACAGCCAGCGAGCCTCGATATATTCCAGCCCTTTATTCATCATGGTAGCTGAATCGACGGAAATCTTACGCCCCATCGACCAGTTTGGATGAGCGCAGGCTTGGTCTGGCGTCATTGTGGCAAACTGATCCAACGGCGTTTCACGGAAAGGACCGCCGGAGCCGGTCAGGATAATGCGCGATACACCATTCTCAATCAGAGAAGAATAGCCTAACTGTTGCTGAACGCGCTCTGGCAGGCTTTGAAAAATGGCATTGTGTTCACTATCGATGGGGAGCAGCTGCGCACGACTTTCTCGCACCGCGTCCATGAAAAGACGACCACAGGTAATCAAAGATTCTTTATTGGCCAGCAGCACTTTTTTACCGGCGCGGATCGCCGCCAGCGTAGGTAATAGCCCGGCTACGCCGACGATAGCCGCCATTACCTGATCGACTTCACCGAGAGCAGCAAGTTCGCAGGCCGCCTTTTCACCGGCTAATACTTCGGTTTTGCTACCTTGCTCAGACAGCAAAAGGCGCAGCGCCGCAGCAGAATCTTCGTCCGCCATTGCCGCATAACGCGGCGCAAATTCCAGACATTGTTCTGCCATTAATGAGACATTGCGCCCTGCAACCAATGCGGTGACGGCGAATAAATCGGGATTAGCCCGCACAACGGCCAATGTACTGCAGCCAACGGAGCCGGTAGAACCAAGAATAGTCAGTTGCTTCATGAGGGTGCTCTGAATAACTGTTTTTATGATAGGAAGATGCATCAGTATGAAACATCTGAGCCCGCAAGACTAAGACATTTAGCCCAAATATCAGCTGTTGTCTTCAATAAAACCGTACAGATGTAAAAAACAAAGCGCCGCCTAAGCGACGCCTTGCGGAACCGGTTAACGATTAGAAATTCATTAACTCAGCTTCTTTATCGGACAAAATAGAGTCGATTTTCTTGATGAAGGTATCAGTCATTTTCTGAACTTCATCCTGACAACGACGATCTTCATCTTCGCTGATAGCTTTATCTTTCAACAAGGCTTTAACCTTATCGTTAGTATCGCGACGCACGTTACGCACAGAGACACGGCCCTGCTCTGCTTCGCCACGCACCACTTTGATCAGGTCTTTACGACGCTCTTCGGTCAGCGGAGGCAGCGGAACGCGGATCACGGTGCCAGCTGAAGATGGGTTCAGACCCAAATCAGAAGACATGATCGCTTTTTCTACCGCGGCGTTCAGGCTGCGGTCAAATACGGTAATTGCCAGCGTACGGGAGTCTTCTACTACCACGTTGGCCAACTGGCGCAATGGCGTTGCGCTACCGTAATATTCAACCTGAATACCATCAAGAATACTTGGTGAAGCACGGCCAGTACGGATTTTATCGATATGGCCCTGGAATGCTTCTACGCACTTACCCATGCGCACTTCTGCATCTTTTTTAATTTCGTTAATCACGTTGCGAACCCTTGTAAACTGGTTACTTGGCAGGCTATACCTTGCAGCATAGCCGGTGAATATGTAAACCAGCAATTGCTGGTTAAAAGGGACTCAGCGCACAATTACGTGAAGCCCCTGATTAGAACGGCGCTATTTAGCGATCAACGTTCCTTCGTTTTCACCCATCACAACGCGACGCAGCGCGCCAGGTTTGTTCATGTTAAATACGCGAATTGGCAAGTTATGGTCACGAGCCAGCGTAAAGGCGGCAAGATCCATCACTTTCAGTTCACGTTCTAACACGTCTTGATAGGTTAACTGTTCGTACAGCGTTGCATCAGGATCTTTCACAGGATCGGCTGAATACACACCGTCAACTTTGGTGGCTTTTAACACCACGTCGGCTTCGATCTCGATACCGCGCAAACATGCCGCTGAATCAGTAGTGAAGAATGGGTTGCCGGTACCGGCAGCAAAAATCACCACGCGATTGTGACGCAGTAGGCTGATTGCTTCAGCCCAGCTGTAATTGTCACATACGCCGTTCAACGGGATTGCCGACATCAGGCGGGCGTTCACATAGGCACGGTGCAGTGCATCACGCATTGCCAGGCCGTTCATTACGGTAGCCAGCATTCCCATGTGGTCGCCCACTACGCGGTTCATCCCAGCCTGTGCCAAACCGGCACCGCGGAATAAGTTACCACCGCCAATTACCACACCGACCTGAATACCCAGTTCGACCAGCTCTTTGACTTCCTGAGCCATACGATCCAAAACGCTAGCGTCGATACCAAAACCTTCCGCGCCTTGCAGGGCTTCGCCACTCAGCTTTAGCAGGATTCGCTGATATACGGGTTTTGCATTGGTTGCCATGGTGTTCTGTCCTAAGCAGCAGTAATAGTATTGGGGATTTGACCGTCATACATTCAAAACACCTATAAGTGCGCTGAAAGTTTACGGACTAAATTCTAGATTGGATAAAATGGAACCGCCTGTTGGCGGCCCCATTTTTAAGCATTAAGACTGTTTGCTCATTGCTGCAACTTCAGCAGCAAAGTCAGTCTCAACTTTCTCGATGCCTTCGCCCACTTCAAAGCGGATGAAGTTGATCACGTCAGCTTTATGCTCTTTCAGCAGCTCGCCAACGGTTTTGCTTGGGTCCATTACGAAATGCTGACCGGTCAAAGAAACTTCGCCGGTGAACTTACGCATGCGGCCTTCAACCATTTTCTCTGCGATTTCGCGTGGCTTGCCAGATTCCATAGCGATGTCCAACTGGATTTGGTGCTCGCGAGCAACAACTTCAGCAGGGACGTCTTCTGGTTTAACGTATTCTGGTTTGCTTGCAGCGATGTGCATAGCGATGTGCTTAACCAGCTCTTCATCAGCACCGGTAGCGGCAACCATAACGCCGATACGTGCGCCGTGCAGGTAAGTCCCCAGAATGTCGCCTTCCAGAGCAGCAACACGACGGATATTGATGTTTTCACCGATTTTAGCAACCAGGTTAGCGCGTTGTTCTTCGAACTGTGCTTTCAGCACTTCGATATCAACGATTTTGCCAGCCAGTGCTGCATCGATAACTTCGTCGCCGAATGCTTTAAAGCCAGCATCTTTAGCAACAAAGTCAGTTTCACAGTTCAGTTCCAGCATCACGCCGAATTTGCCGTCTGCAGAAACTTTCGCCAGGATGATACCTTCAGCAGCGATACGGCCTGCTTTCTTGGCAGCTTTAGCCTGACCAGATTTACGCATGTTATCGATCGCCAGCTCGATGTCGCCATCAGCTTCAACCAGCGCTTTCTTACATTCCATCATGCCTGCGGCAGTACGCTCACGCAGTTCTTTTACCAAAGCAGCGGTAATAACAGCCATTTCAATTTTCCTCGGTTCTCTCGTGAAGATAGTTCTCACTGTAGATACGCAAAGGGGGCCTATAAAAGGCCCCCTAACCAACATATTTCAATACCTGGTTAATAAGGGCTCAGTGACGAGCCTGTCTTATTATTCAGCTTCTACGAAGCTTTCTTCCGCTTGAACGGCCAGATCTTGAGAACGACCTTCACGGACGGCGGCAGCAACAGCGCTCAGATACAGTTTAACTGCACGGATTGCGTCATCGTTACCAGGGATAATGAAGTCAACGCCATCTGGATCGGAGTTGGTATCAACGATAGAGAATACCGGGATACCCAGGTTGTTAGCTTCTTTGATAGCGATGTGTTCGTGATCGGCGTCAACAACGAACAGTGCGTCAGGTAAACCGCCCATGTCCTTGATACCGCCCAGGCTGTTTTCCAGCTTGTTCAGCTCACGGGTACGCATCAGAGCTTCTTTTTTGGTCAGCTTTTCAAAGGTGCCGTCTTGAGACTGGATTTCCAGATCTTTCAAACGTTTGATGGACTGACGAACGGTTTTCCAGTTAGTCAGCATGCCGCCTAACCAGCGATGGTTCACGAAGAACTGGTCGCAGTTATGAGCAGCTTCTTTTACCGCTTCGCTTGCTGCGCGTTTAGTACCAACGAACAGGATCTTACCTTTACGGGAAGAAATCTTGGTCAACTCAGCCAGAGCTTCGTTGAACATTGGTACAGTTTTTTCCAGGTTGATGATGTGAACTTTGTTACGTGCGCCGAAGATGAAAGGCTTCATTTTCGGGTTCCAGTAACGAGTTTGGTGACCAAAGTGAACACCAGCCTGAAGCATGTCGCGCATGGAAACAGTTGCCATGATTAAAACCTCTATATTTAACGATTGGGGTTATGCCTCCACGTGTCCCATAACACCGACCCCACAAGCCTCCGCTATAAGACAGCGACTTTAGGGCACCCCGGTGTATGTGCCGACACGTGTGTGTTATTTACACATATGAGTGCGATTAGTACTACTTGGCTGAAGACTCATTGCTGCCCTAAGGACAAATGACGCAGAGCGGATCGCCGGCGCGCTTTATACCATAATCCGGCACCATACACCAACTTTTGTTGCATTTCGTGGCAGCATAAAAAGGAAAGTTTGGCAGCAATTTGCTGGGCTGGTACCATGTGCAACAGCATTTTTTACTTATTTAATCATAACAGCGGCCACGCTCTGGCCCCTGTGGACCTTTTCTTCATGGCTATCACAATTAAAACACCTGCAGATATCGAAAAAATGCGCGTTGCCGGCCGCCTGGCCGCCGAAGTGCTGGAAATGATCGAACCTTACGTAAAACCGGGCGTAACGACCGGCGAACTGGATCGTATCTGCCACGATCACATCACCAATAAGCAGCAGGCTATTTCCGCCTGTCTGGGCTACCACGGCTTCCCGAAATCAGTCTGTATTTCTGTTAACGAAGTCATTTGCCACGGTATTCCAAGCGACGATAAAGTGCTGAAAGACGGCGATATCGTGAATATCGACGTTACCGTAATCAAAGACGGTTTCCACGGTGATACGTCCAAAATGTTTATCGTTGGCAAACCAACTATTCTGGGCGAGCGCCTGTGCCGCGTCACTCAGGAAAGCCTGTATCTGGCGATTAAAATGGTGAAACCGGGCATTCGTCTGCGCACCTTGGGTAAAGAGATTCAGAAATTCGTCGAAGCGGAAAACTTCTCCGTAGTACGCGAATACTGCGGCCACGGTATCGGTGAAGGTTTCCACGAAGAGCCACAGGTTCTGCACTACGATGCAGATGACGGCGGCGTGGTGCTGCAACCCGGTATGGCTTTCACTATCGAGCCGATGGTTAACGCCGGCGATTACCGCATTCGCACCATGAAAGACGGCTGGACGGTAAAAACCAAAGATCGCAGCTTGTCTGCACAGTATGAGCATACTATTGTGGTAACTGAGAACGGCTGCGAAATAATGACGTTGCGTAAGGATGACACCATCCCCAACATCATAACGCACGAGTAATGACGACAAGCCGGCAATCGCCGGCTTTTTTATGGGCTGCGTTTTATATCAGGACCCCCTATGTCTGACCACAACACTGAAAACCCTCTCCCATCGGCATCAGTGAGGGCTCTCCCTGAGCAGCCTGCATTTCCCAGCACTTATTCTGATAGCGAACTCCACTGCCAACCGTTGAAACAACGTCTGGAAACCTTCCAGAACTGGCTGGCCGACGCCTTCAATGCAGGGGTGAGCGCGGAAAAACTGGTGGCAGCCCGTAGCAATTATATTGATGCTCTATTACAGCGACTGTGGTCATTTTATGGCTTTGAGCATATTCCGCAGACCGCACTGGTCGCCGTTGGTGGCTATGGCCGCGGCGAACTGCATCCCCTGTCCGATATTGATGTATTGGTATTAAGCGAGCAGCGTTTAAGCGATGAGCAGGCGCAGCGCGTCGGGCAGCTTATTACCCTGCTATGGGATTTAAAACTCGAAGTCGGTCACAGCGTACGCAGCCTTGAAGAGTGTCTGCTGGAAGGCTTGGCTGATTTAACCGTCGCCACCAATTTGATCGAATCCCGCATGATTTGCGGTGATGTCGCACTGTTTTTGCAAATGCAGAAACACATTTTCAGCGACAGCTTCTGGCCCTCACCCGAATTTTTCGATGCCAAAATTGCCGAGCAACAAGAGCGGCACAAACGCTACCACGGCACCAGCTATAATCTGGAGCCGGATATCAAAAGCAGCCCCGGCGGCCTACGAGACATTCACACCTTGCTGTGGGTTGCCCGCCGCCACTTTGGTGCCACCACGCTGAGTGAAATGGTCGAGTTCGGTTTCCTGACCAAAGCGGAAAGCAACGAGCTTATCGAATGCCAAAGCTTCCTGTGGCGCATCCGTTTTGCCCTTCATCTGGTCTTAAATCGCTACGATAACCGGCTGCTGTTCGACCGCCAGCTTAGCGTGGCACAACTGCTTCGTTATCAGGGAGAAGGCAACGAACCGGTGGAGCGCATGATGAAAGATTTTTATCGTATGACGCGTCGTGTCAGCGAACTGAACAACATGCTGCTACAGCTATTCGATGAAGCCATACTGGCACTGGATACTAATGAAAAACCACGGCCTTTGGATGATGATTTCCAGCTACGCGGCAATCTGATTGATCTACGGGATGAGCAACTGTTTATCCGCCAGCCCGAAACCATCATGAGAATGTTTTACCTGATGGTTCGCAATCAGGATATCATGGGAATCTATTCCACCACCGTGCGCCAACTGCGCCACGCTCGCCGCCACCTAAAACAGCCGCTGTGTACCATTCCAGAGGCTCGTAAACTGTTTATGGCTATTCTGCGCCATCCGGGAGCCGTTTCCCGCGCCTTACTGCCAATGCACCGCCACAGCGTGCTGTGGGCCTATATGCCACAGTGGGGCAGTATTGTCGGCCAAATGCAGTTTGACCTGTTCCATGCCTACACCGTCGATGAACACACTATTCGGGTATTACAAAAACTGGAAAGCTTCGCCGACGAATCAACTCGTCCGCGTCATCCATTATGCGTAGAGCTATATCCGCGCCTGCCGCAGCCGGAATTACTGTTGCTCGCCGCGCTGTTCCACGATATAGCCAAAGGGCGCGGCGGCGACCACTCAATTCTCGGCGCGCAGGATGTGCTGGAATTTGCCGAATTACACGGATTGAACTCGCGGGAAGCTCAGCTTGTTGCTTGGCTAGTTCGTTGCCATTTATTGATGTCAGTGACGGCTCAGCGTCGTGATATTCAGGACCCAACGGTTATTCAGCAATTTTCTGCCGAAGTACAAAGTGAAACGCGCTTACGCTACCTGATTAGCCTGACGGTGGCTGATATTTGTGCCACCAATGAAAACCTGTGGAATAGCTGGAAGCAGAGTTTATTGCGCGAGCTATATTTCGCCACTGAAAAGCAGCTGCGACGAGGCATGGAAAACAGTCCGGATCTGCGAGAGCGCGTGCGCCATCACCGCCTCCAGGCGCTGGCATTACTGCGAATGGATAATATTGACGAAGAAGCGCTTCACAGAATCTGGAGTCGCTGCCGCGCCGATTATTTCCTACGCCATTCACCAAATCAATTAGCCTGGCATGCCCGTCACTTACTTGAGCATGATTCCACCAAACCTTTGGTGCTAGTCAGTCGCCAGGCTACGCGGGGGGGCACAGAAATCTTTATCTGGAGCCCGGATCGCCCTTCCCTATTCGCTGCCGTGGTGGGTGAATTAGATCGGCGTAATCTGAGCGTTCACGACGCTCAGATTTTCACCAATCGTGACGGTATGGCGATGGATACCTTTATCGTGCTAGAACCGGACGGCAGCCCGTTGGCGCAGGATCGGCATCCGGTAATTCGTCATGCGCTGGAACAGGCAATGACACAGCCGAACTATCAGCATCCGCGGGTCAGACGTTTATCGCCCAAACTGCGTCATTTCAGCGTGCCTACCGAGGCTAACTTCCTGCCAACTCATACAGATCGCCGTAGTTATCTCGAACTGATCGCCTTGGATCAGCCGGGATTATTGGCCAGAGTTGGGGAAATATTTGCTGATTTGGGATTATCACTTCACAGCGCTCGCATCACCACTATTGGCGAAAGAGTTGAGGATTTATTCGTATTAGCAGATAAGGATCGTCGGGCATTGAATGCCGAAACGCGAAAGGAATTAGCACAACGGTTGACAGACACCCTCAATCCGAACGATAAACTGTGATACAAATAACTTTTTAACGATTATTTTTTCTTACAACCTTTCAACTTCAGGAAAGAGAACCGGATGCAGCAACTACAGACCGTTATTGAAAACGCCTTCGAACGCCGTGCAGAGATCACTCCGGCTAACGTAGACACCGTAACGCGCGAAGCCATTAACCACGTTATCAATCTGTTAGATACCGGCGCATTGCGCGTAGCGGAAAAGATTGAAGGCCAGTGGGTAACACATCAATGGCTGAAAAAAGCCGTTCTGCTCTCCTTCCGCATCAATGATAACCAAGTGATGGAAGGTGCAGAAACTCGTTATTACGATAAAGTCCCAATGAAATTTGCTGATTACGACGAAGCGCGCTTCCAGCGCGAAGGCTTCCGCGTCGTACCACCGGCTACCGTGCGCAAAGGCGCTTACATTGCCCGTAACACCGTGCTGATGCCTTCCTACGTCAATATCGGCGCTTTCGTTGACGAAGGCACCATGGTTGATACCTGGGCGACAGTAGGTTCTTGCGCACAGATCGGTAAAAACGTGCACTTATCCGGCGGCGTTGGCATCGGCGGCGTATTGGAGCCATTGCAGGCTAACCCAACCATCATCGAAGATAACTGCTTCGTAGGCGCACGTTCAGAAGTCGTTGAAGGGGTTATCGTCGAAGAAGGCTCCGTGATTTCCATGGGCGTATTCATCGGTCAAAGCACTCGTATTTACGATCGCGAAACCGGCGAAATCCATTACGGTCGCGTACCGGCTGGTTCGGTTGTGGTTTCAGGTAATCTGCCGTCCAAAGACGGTAGCTACAGCCTGTACTGTGCGGTTATTGTGAAGAAAGTCGACGCAAAAACCTTGGGTAAAGTCGGCATTAACGAGTTATTACGTACCATCGACTAACATTCAACTAGCGGGCCAATCAGCCCGCTATTTTTTTGTCTTGTAAGCAGTTATCGCCTGCAATCACATATTATGGCAACAATAACCGCCATAATAGAAACTGTGGAATATAAAACCAATAAGGTGGCGCTATGTATGACAACCTGAAAAGCTTAGGAATCACTCAACCGGAAGATGTCGATCGCTACAGCCTGCGTCAGGAGGCCAATAACGACATTCTGAAAATTTATTTCCGCAAAGATAAAGGCGAGTTTTTTGCTAAAAGCGTCAAATTCAAATATCCGCGTCAGCGTAAAACCGTAGTTGCGGACAACGCCGGACAAGGTTACAAAGAGATTCACGAAATTAACCCGAATCTGCGTTATGTGATTGATGAGTTGGACCAACTCTGCAAACGCGATCAAGTTGAAGTGGACTTGAAACGCAAAATTCTGGATGACCTGCGTCATTTGGAAAACGTGGTTGCTCACAAAATCTCTGAAATTGAATCCGATCTGGAAAAACTAACGAAAAGCGGCCGCTAATACCTGCCCATAATCCGTTAGGAACAAGATAGACAATCACAAAACAAACAGTAAAAAGTGGCGATATCTGTTCGCCACTTTTATTTACATCAATTTATTTACGCTGAGCGTGTGAGCACGGCTACGGCTGGATTCCAACCCGGTTTATTTCAGCAACTGGCCCCATTGCTCTACCCACGGGCAGGAAACCGCCTCAGGCTCCGGCTGCTCAATCGCATCAATTTCCAAGATCTCGCCGATACGCGTCGCGCCCTGCTCCTGCAATAAAGCGTCAAAAGCACGACCTGCGCCACAGTAGTTATCGTAGCTGCTATCGCCTAATGCAATAACGCCGTAGCGCAGCTCAGGCTGGTAACCAACCTGATCGCGCACAGCCTGAAACAACGGCGCGATATTGTCAGGAAAATCACCTTGCCCAGTGGTGGACGTGATCACTAACGCATAATGCTGGCGATAATATTGCCAGGCTTCCAGCGTACCTTCGTCAAATAGCTTAACTTCGTGGCCTTGCTCATTCAGTATGTTTTCAGCTTCTTCCGCAACTAAAAGCGCATTGCCATAAACCGTACCGACAAAAATACCCACCTGAGCCATAAAAAACCTTCTTTAAATTACCAATAAGTTACTCACTATCCTGACCTTCGTCGCCAGGAAACTCAACCCTTTCAAGCTCAGGGAGAAGGCCTTCCCAGCCAAATTGTGACATCACGCCCTGCCAGGCACTGTCCCAGCGCGCAGATAGCGCCAAGGATTCACCGGTGACCGGATGATTCAGCGATAAATGGCTGGCATGTAACATTAAACGTGAGCAATCAAAATGTTGCGACATTCCGCGATTCTGACGTAAATCGCCATGCGTGCTGTCCCCCAGAATCGGGTGACGAATATGCGCCATATGACGTCGTAACTGATGTTTACGCCCGGTTTCCGGAGTCAGTTCCATCAAGCTGTAGCGAGCGGTTTCGTAGCGACCAATAGCAACCGGCATCTCGGCTCTCGCTAACGCACGGTAATGCGTAATCGCTGGTTTTGGCGCTTTATCCTGGCTGGCAAACTTATCGGCAATTTTGTCCAACTCTTCGGTCAAAGCGTAGTCGAGAGTGTCGTCTTCTAACACATAACCGCGTACAACCGCATGATAAACCTTCTTAACTTCATGTTGTTCGAACTGTTGTGACAATGCGCGTGCCACTTCGCTAGACAGCGCCATCAACAATACGCCGGAAGTCGGACGATCCAAACGGTGTAGGGTATACACATGCTGTCCAATTTGGTCACGCACCGTTTGCATCACAAAAACGGTTTCATTACGGTCAAGCCAGCTGCGGTGTACCAGCCAACCGGCAGGCTTATTAACCGCAACAATATGTTCATCTTGATAAAGTATTTCGAGCATTATTCGCTTTCTATGTTTAACAGGTCATCGAGACGCTGCAACTGCGCCAGAAGAAGACTGCAATCCGTCTGATGATCTTTCAACGCCACCTCAAAATAAGGCGTTACGGCAAAGCGGGTCGGTAAGGGAGCATTTTTTTCTAGCAGCGCATTCATTCGCGGTAGCAATACCCACTGAAGCCATTGCTCAGCGGCCATGGTATCGACGCAAAAAGGCTCAACGCTTTCAAAGGCCTCAGCCTCAGGCGGAGATGACTGCCAAAGATTAATGGTGCGTAATGCCAGATCGATATCCTGTAAAATCTGGCGTACCTGATTGTTTAGACTCATGTTTTAATTCTCGACCAAAAATGGGCCAACACAGGCCAGAAAGGAAGGTTCACTCCAGATAATCCGGATGAAAACAAAAGCGCGCAAGCATACCATCGAAGCGCAGGAGACCCAACTATCGGCTAACTAAATCCGCTATCAGTAACTAATTAAAGGAAGCGAGCCTAAGCCGCAGTGAAAACAAGCATAAAAAAAGGGGTACTGTTTGACCAGTACCCCTCTGTTCGTTTTATAGCAATCCAGCTAAATTGATGCTCCCTGCTCAATCCTTGAAAACTTTTCCTGCGGTTATCCTAACCAGCAATCCTTCGCGATGTCCTACACCATCCTGGTGCGATCCTTAGGTCATCCTAACCCACCAATAATCCTTTATCGGCTCCCTATCTCCATCCTGGAGGTGTCCCTTGTTTCGTCCTAAAACATCCCTTCACTCGTCCTGAGCAGTCCCTGATTTCCTTCATCCTGAAGCTGCATCATCCCGATGCTGTTCCTTTCCAACCAGATCCTATCTGGTGAATAAAGGATCGCTTAATTGGCGAACAGAGACAAGATACTGTAAAGCCTCTTATCTATACGTTTTAATAGACAAAAAATTGAATGTTTATAACGGAGTGATTTTATTGAGAATAATTCTCACGCAAGAAAATCATCTTCAAAAAATAGAAGCTATGTCTTACAGGCCGTGTGAGAGATCTCTCACACGGAAATCAGATAACCTTAATTAAATTAAGGTTTATATTGGCATTACTGGGCGCAATGCATCGAGGAAATGGCTCAAGTTGGAGGCTAAAAGCGTACGTTGATTACTGCCAAAGTGCTCCAAAACGACATTGCCAGTAACGTTGCACAGCGATGCCATTGTCATTTCAGATTCTGTCGTTGCCAGAAACAGCGTCGGGGACAGTTTGAGCCGTTTTTGCGTAACCAAATGACCGATAAGGTTTTCCTGTAATCGAGTAAAATCATCCTCACTCCATACCTGCAACAGAGTAAAACGATGATCGCCCAACTCCGCGGTCATATCTCCCGCATACTGCAGCGTGTAAAAGGTATGAATATCGTCATGTAACTGGATTTCTAACGCGCGAGCCACGTTTTCTAACGTTGCTGCCGGCAAGAATGGCTGCGGAAGCCAATAAATCTGATCCTCGTGCGTTTCCGTGATACAAGGCGAAGCCACCCCGTACAACTCGTGGCTGGCTGGCGCATGGGCGGTTTGCTGCTGCCATAGTTCAACGTAGCGCTGCGTAAAGCTCTGTAGAGCGGTTGAAACATTCTGGTCCATATTTTCTCTCAACATCCGATAAGCCTGCGCTAAACTGGGAAACGAAACTTCGCCTTCAGCGACAATGCCTAGCGCGGCATAAATGGTAAACTGTCGGCTATTGTACCGATCTCTCACCTAGGGAACAGCATGTCTTCATATCAAGATCATCAGGCTCTGGCCGAACTCACCTTAGGTAAGCCTACCGCTTACCGTGACCACTATGATGCGGCCTTGCTACAGGCAGTTCCCCGCAGTATGAATCGCGAGCCGCTGGGATTATATCCTGATAACCTTCCCTTCCACGGCGCGGACATTTGGACTATGTATGAGTTGTCCTGGCTCAATGCCAACGGCTTGCCGCAGGTTGCCGTCGGCGAAATCAGCCTGAATGCCGATAGTGTTAATCTTATCGAATCCAAGAGTTTTAAGCTGTATTTGAACAGCTTTAACCAGACTCCGTTTAGCGATTGGGAAAGCGTTCGCCATACTTTACAACAAGACCTATCTATCTGCGCGCAGGGCGAAGTCAGTGTCACACTCTATAAACTGAGTGATATAGCCGGGCAACCTATTGCTGATTTCCATGGAGAATGTCTGGATGAACAAGATATTCGCATCGATAATTACGAATTCAGCACCGATTATCTGAAAGATGCCACGGGTCAACAGATCGTTGAAGAAACGTTGGTCAGCCACCTATTGAAATCCAACTGCCTGATCACTCATCAGCCAGATTGGGGTTCGGTTCAAATCCGCTACCGTGGCCCACAAATCAATCGTGAAGCATTGTTGCGCTATCTGGTTTCCTTCCGTCATCACAATGAATTTCATGAGCAATGTGTGGAGCGTATTTTCAACGACTTAATGCGCTTCTGCCAGCCTGAAACGCTGTCGGTCTATGCCCGCTATACCCGCCGCGGCGGCCTGGATATCAACCCTTGGCGCAGCAATACCGACTTCACTCCGTCGAACGGGCGTTTAGCGCGTCAATAATGCGTGCCATTACGCAACATTGGCAGTAAAAATCTCGTTAGTATTGGCAAAAAACAAGGGACAACGTTAAGGTGAATTGAAGTGTGTTACGGCAATAATGAACGATAAAGACTGCCGTCACCTGAAGAACAATTTATGTGATATTTCAATGGAGACATCGAGAGCGGAGCTCTGGTACGCAAAAAAGCGAGATCATAAAGAGAATAGCCGCTCTCTGGTGCAATGCAGTTACGACGGCCCCTCTGCGGGGCGTAAAGGAGTCATTTTGATTACACATATTAGCCCGCTTGGCTCAATGGATCTGTTGTCTCAGCTCGAAGTTGACATGCTAAAACGCACTGCCAGCAGCGACCTTTACCGCCTGTTCCGTAATTGCTCTCTGGCGGTATTGAATTCAGGTAGCCAGACCGATAACAGCAAAGAGCTGCTATCTCGCTACGAAAACTTTGATATCAATGTGTTACGTCGCGAGCGAGGCGTCAAGCTGGAGCTGGTCAATCCGCCAGAACATGCCTTTGTTGATGGACGAATCATCCGTTCACTACAAGCTAACCTGTTTGCGGTTCTGCGAGATATTCTGTTCGTGAATGGTCAGATCGTCAGTGCCGGACGTTTCCAGCACCTGAATATGGAAAACTCCAGCCATTTGACCAATCTGGTATTTTCTATCCTGCGTAACGCCCGCGCACTGCATATTGATGAAGATCCTAATATGGTGGTGTGTTGGGGCGGGCATTCTATCAATGAAATTGAATATCTGTATGCCCGCAAGGTCGGTAGCCAACTGGGTCTGCGTGAACTAAATATTTGTACTGGCTGCGGGCCAGGTGCGATGGAAGCGCCGATGAAGGGCGCGGCGGTAGGCCATGCGCAGCAGCGCTACAGACAAGGTCGTTTCATCGGTATGACCGAGCCTTCAATTATTGCCGCTGAGCCGCCAAATCCTCTGGTTAACGAACTGGTAATCATGCCAGACATCGAAAAACGTCTGGAAGCCTTTGTACGCATAGCTCACGGCATTATCATCTTCCCCGGTGGCGTTGGTACCGCAGAAGAGTTGCTCTATTTGCTTGGGATTTTGATGAATCCTGAAAACAGCAATCAAGTTTTACCTTTGATTCTGACCGGGCCAAAAGAGAGTGAAGATTATTTCCGGGTATTGGACGATTTCATCGTGAATACATTAGGAGAGAAGGCGCGGACTTACTATCAGATTATTATCGACGATCCGGACGAAGTGGCTCGCCAAGTGAAAAAAGCCATGCCACTGGTGAAAGAAAATCGCCGAAATACCGGCGATGCCTATAGCTTCAACTGGTCTATGCGCATTGAACCAGACTTGCAATTGCCATTTGAACCAACCCACGAGAACATGGCTGCACTGAATTTATACCCTGATCAACCGGCAGAAAAGCTGGCTGCAGCACTACGTCGGGCATTTTCAGGCATTGTGGCTGGTAATGTAAAAGAAGTCGGCATTCACGCCATTGAGGCTTATGGGCCTTATAAATTACACGGCGACCCACAAATGATGAAGCAGATGGATCATTTGCTACAGGGCTTTATTGCTCAGCATCGAATGAAATTACCGGGCAGCGCATATACGCCATGTTATGAAATCTGCCCTTAAACGCGAGCGGCTACGCGTGCTCAATAAGGTTTAAGCGGCAGTGAGGATAATCCCCGATACTTAGTCATTCTAAGTATCGGGAGAGTACGGGGAGTAATAAAGTCGATGCGATAGCATGACGTATCAGAAGTATCAGAAGTATCAGAAGTATCAGAAGTATCAGAAGTATCAGAATTATCAGAATTATCAGAATTATCAATAATACCGATTTTATTTTCACCCACACAATTTCGACTATCAGGACTCTTGCCTTCAGGTTATGGATATACACCTTCTTATCGTTGACGCTCTCAATCTCATTCGCCGCATCCATGCAGTGCAAGGTTCCCCTTGTGTAAATGCCTGTACCCATGCATTACAGCAACTTATTTCACACAGCCAGCCTACCCATGCGGTTGCCGTTTTTGATGAGGATGACCGTTCCGATAGCTGGCGCCACCATTGTTTGCCGGATTACAAAGCTGGGCGATCGCCAATGCCGGATAATTTACAGCAGGAAATGCCGCAGCTTAGACAAGCTTTTGCCGAACTGGGCGTCCCCTGCTGGCACTCTCCCGGCAATGAGGCCGATGATTTAGCCGCCACGCTAGCAGCTAAAATTGCCGGAGCCGGACATCAGGTCACCATAGTTTCTACCGATAAAGGTTACTGCCAGTTATTGGTGCCAAACGTACAGATTCGGGATTACTTTCAGAAACGCTGGCTGGACTTACCATTCGTCAAACAAGAGTTTGGCGTTGCCCCACATCAATTACCTGATTATTGGGGGCTAGCCGGTATCAGCAGCAGCAAAATCCCCGGCGTAGCAGGGATAGGCGCTAAAACGGCAGCGGTGTTATTGCAACAGGTCAACAGCCTGGAAGAGTTATATCAAAACCTAGAACAGGTTCCGGAAAAGTGGCGAAAAAAGCTGCAACAGCATCAGGACATGGCCTTTATCTGCAAACAGGTAGCCACGCTTAAAACAGATTTACCGCTGAACGGTAACCTGCAACAGCTACGCTTAGGCCATAGTTAAGGGATAAATCGGCCTAATGCTGGTCACTTAAGGTGACCAACTGCCTTTTTATCCGAGCCGGTAAGATTACGGGCATGCTCAGGAAAAGTGAGATTGATAATGCCGAGGGCTTGTGAAAGTTCCATTAAAAAGGGTTCATGCAGAGACATGAACCCTTTTACATCAACCAACGGATCGGTCAACCGCTCATTAAACGATCGGCATTAGCCAATCGCCCCTCTGATTTTACATCTTAGCTATTGAATCTCTGCCGTTGACCCGAAGGTTTTAAAGATCGGGGTTTGAACGTTTAATTTTGAATCCCGAGCGCCCAATCACTCACGTTTGGCTGTGAGTGAAATCATAGATTTAGCTTTAATCAACAACTAAATACGTTCATCTCTACGACCTGGAACGCCAGCCCAGATACGACGAACATGCACGGTCACTTCCTCACGATCGTGATAAAGCTGTTTAGCCTGAATATGCGCATTAATACCGTTTTCTTTCAACTGTTCATCCATCATCGCCAGGTTTTGCAACACTTCTTCGTAGCGCTTTTTCATTGGCAATTTAAGATTGAAAATTGCCTCACGACACCAGCCATTGACCAGCCAGTCGGTAATCAGCTGCGTTACTCGCGCTGGCTTTTCAACCATATCGCAAACCAGCCAATAGATATTGCTGCGCGTTGGCTCATATTTGAATCCGTCCGCACGGTGATGAGTCACCTGCCCGGTATCCATCAGACTCTGTGCCATAGTGCCGTTATCCACCGCCTGCACCATCATGCTGCGTTGAACCAGCTGATAAGTCCAGCCACCCGGACAAGCGCCGAGATCCACCGCGTGCATGCCGCTTGCCAAGCGTTCTTCCCACTCATCCGCAGGAATAAATTCGTGGAAAGCCTCTTCCAGCTTCAGCGTCGAACGGCTTGGTGCATCCGAAGGGAATTTCAGGCGCGGAATCCCCATATACAGAGGAGAGTTGTTGTTACTGTAGGAATAACCGACATAACAGCAACCAGAAGCGATAAAGAATACGTGAACCACCGGACGATGCGGATTTTCACGAGTCTGCAAAATCTTCTGTTCACGCATCGCGGCACGCAGCGGCACCGTCAGTTTGCGGCAGAATTTAAGCAATTCTTTACTCTCATTGGTGTCCGGCACTTCAACTCGCAGTTCACCGGCTTTTTCCACCACGCCGACCAACATCCCTACGATCGGAGACACTCGGTCTTCCGGCGGCAGATCCTTTAGCAGTTCGCCAACAACCATCATTTGCCGAGCAAAAATCAGCTCTTTAAACGGCAGCTCGCGAATCAGGCGATCCGCATCTTCATGCTGGTAACACTCGAATAAGACATAACCGCTATTATCTTTTACCCGAGCAAAACCAAAGACTTCGTGTTCTGCGGCCTTGGCGGTAATTTCCGCCGCACACTCTTTTTCAAAGCCTTGACGGCAATATAAAGCAATTTTATTCATGGCGTTCTGCCCTTTTCCGTAGACGCAGCGCGCCAATCAACATCAAAATCCATCCCGCCAGAAAGCATACGCCGCCAATCGGCGTGACATATACCCAAAGTTTCAGGTGCGATAGAGCCAGGCAGTAGAGACTGCCACTAAATAACAGGGTGCCGAGGGCCAATAAAGCGCCGCTCCAGTAAAACCAAATACTGATCTGGCGCTGCATAGCAACGGCCAAAGCGAGAATAGCCAGAGTATGAAATCCCTGATATTCCAAACCGGTACGGATCCAGGCCATTTCATTTACGCCCAGACTTCCGCTTAATACGTGTGCGCCAAAAGCACCAAAAGCGACATAGAAAAAACCGCTGATAGCGGCAAAGATCAGCATCAAACGACCACTCATCGTTATTTACCTTATTTTATAGATAGTTACCGTGGTGAAATTAGGTAATTTTGCGTTTTTTCACGATCAATTTTCGTAGCGGAATCGTAATTTCTCTTGTTCACTGGCTGCCCGAGCCAGAATCCACTGACGAAAGGCAGCTATTTTACCCAGTTCTGCCTGACTGTCATGACAAACCAGATAAAAAGCATTTTTACTTACCAGAACCTCATTGAACGGACATACCAACCGCCCCGCTTCGATTTCGGTCTGAGCCATCACATTATTCACCAAAGCAATACCCTGACCGTGAACCGCGGCCTGAACCACCATGGCACTGTGACTAAAAATCGGCCCCTGCTGCACATTAATTTGCGGAACGCCCAACTGACGGGTATAGGCCAACCAGTCGCGGCGGGAAGTATCATGCAACAAAGTATGATTAGCCAGATCTGCCGGCATTTTCAGCGGATGTTCGCCCATTAGCAGGCTAGGAGCACAAACTGGCAGCAGAAACTCGGCGTACAATCTTTCGGTGCGCAGCCCCGTCCAGTTGCCGCGACCGTAGAAAATAGCCACGTCTACATCATCTGCCAATTTATCTTCTTCACGGTCAACGGCCTGGATTCTGACGTCAATCCCCGGATAAGCTGAGTTAAAGCTAGATAAACGCGGAACCAACCATTGAATAGCAAAACTCGGCGGTAAACTGACCGTTAATGCCCCCTTGGCGCTACGGGCCTGTAATTTGCGCGTAGCTTCGTTAATCGAAGTGAAAATTTCTTTAATATCCAGGTAGTAACTTTGCCCTTCTTCCGTCAGCAGTAAGGAACGGTTACGTCGACGGAAAAGCTTCAGGCCCAGAAAGTCTTCCAGAGATTTAATCTGGTGGCTAACGGCGGCCTGAGTGACAAATAATTCATCCGCCGCCTTAGTAAAACTGAGGTGGCGCGCGGCCGCATCAAACACGCGGAGAGCATTAAGGGGTGGCAATCGTTTTGACATGAATTGGATACTTTTTTATAACGGCTCATCCGCGGATGAAACCCTTTGTTTACTTATTAGTTTTTGTAATGCGAGCCATTATAAATTGTCCGTTGATGATGCGCCAGCAAATACCTATAGTGGCGGCACTTCCCGAGCCGGAACGAAAAGTAAGTTTAGTATCCAGGTACTGAATTGCTTTTGGCTTTGTGGTTGTGATGTTGTGTTTGCAAATGGTCTGGAATGCCAGACATAGTAGCTAAGCTACTGTTTTTTCACTTCCTGTACATTTACCCTGTCTGTCCATAGTGATTTTATGCAGCACCGCCCCATAAAGCGGTGCTTTTTTTTATCTTAAGTTTAAGCTTCACTGCGCGTTGCACGTCAGAAAAGCTTAAACTTAATCAGGTAGTCAGGCTAAAATCCGCCGGTATTATTTCCCTTCCGCCATTTCTTTTACTTCGGAACGGTTAATTTGCTGTTCTGTGCCGTTGGCATCAATGTAACTGATCATACCGGTATCATTATCGACTTTAGGTTTACCATCGGCGACGATGGTGCGACCATCATTGGTATGCATGACATAGTTGCTTGAGCAGGCTGCGAGAGTAAAAGTAAGCATTAAAGCGGAAAGTACGGCAGCTGTCTTTTTCATGGATCACTCCTTGCAGATTAAAATACTGAAAAAAATAATTTAGATTATTAAATTAATTATTCGCCAGACACTATTCAGCATAACAAACTTATTACATATTTCCATGAATCTGGGCAATTAGCGGGCTAATTACCCGTTAAACACCGAAAAATAAGAATGATCTTAGCTTTTCAGAGGATTTGAGCACTGTATGAAGTCTTTTAACCCCGCAGCTTTTCGCGCAGAATTCCCGGCTATCAATAGTTCGGGAATTTACCTGGATAGTGCCGCTACCGCGCTGAAACCCCAAGGGGTGATTGATGCCACTCAACAGTTTTATGCGCAAGATGCGGCCACGGTACATCGCAGCCAGCATCAGGCCGCTCGTTCCCTGACCTTGCGTTTTGAACAAGCTCGTCAGCAAGTCGCTGATTTTATTAACGCTCCTACGGCAGAAAATATTGTCTGGACCAAAGGCACTACCGAAGCGATTAATCTGATCGCGCAAAGCTACGCTCGCCCTCGCCTCCAACCCGGAGATGAAATTCTGGTGAGCGAAGCAGAACATCATGCCAATCTGATTCCCTGGCTAATGGTCGCAGAGCAAACTGGCGCAACCTTGGTAAAACTACCGCTGGGCAGCGACTTTCTCCCTGATTTTCAGCAGCTACCCGCGTTATTGACCGGGAAAACGCGCATTTTAGCGCTGGGGCAAATGTCTAATGTCACCGGCGGTATGCCTGATTTGGCTTTGGCTATCGATCTGGCACACAGTAAAAACTGCATAGTGGTCGTTGATGGTGCTCAAGGTGTGGTACACAGCCCGGCGGATGTTCAGGATTTTGATATTGATTTTTATGTTTTTTCTGCTCATAAACTCTATGGCCCGACGGGAATTGGCGCGTTATATGCCAAAACAGAACTGCTGGAAGAAATGTCTCCTTGGCAGGGGGGCGGTAAAATGCTGACTCAAGCTTCCTTCGCCGGTTTTACTCCGCAGGATGCTCCTTACCGTTTCGAAGCAGGAACCCCCAATATCGCCGGGGTTATCGGCCTGTCCGCCGCACTTAGCTGGCTTGAAAATATTGATATTGAAGCGGCAGAAGAATACAGCAGTGGTCTGGCTACGTTAGCGGAAGAAAAACTGAGCAAACTGGACGGATTTCGCAGTTATCGTTGCTCTCACTCCAGCTTGCTGGCTTTTAACTTTGACGGAGTACACCACAGCGATTTGGTAACACTGCTGGCAGAGCAAGGTATCGCTCTGCGCGCCGGTCAGCATTGTGCTCAGCCGCTAATGAGTGCGTTGGGTATCAGCGGTAGCCTGCGAGCCTCGTTCGCGCCCTACAATACCCGTGAAGAAGTAGAAAGCCTCTGCTCAGCGATAACTTTCGCGCTAACATTATTGCAGGATTAATGAAAACCTCAGGAAAAGCTGAGGCTCACTGAATAGAAAAGAGAAGAAAATGACCGCCCCACATCCATTTGGCCAAGAAGTTACCCGCGACGACCTTATCGAGAAATTCAGTACTCTGAAACAGTGGGAAGATCGCTACCGCCAACTGATTTTGCTGGCTAAGCAGTTACCGCCGATGGATGAATCGCTGAAACAAACTGAATTCGAACTGTCCGGCTGTGAAAACCGAGTCTGGCTTGGCCACGAACTTTTGGCGGATGGCCGACTGCATTTTTATGGGGACAGCGAAGGCCGAATCGTTCGAGGTTTACTGGCGGTATTACTGACCAATGTGGAAGGGAAAACGCCCCAACAGATTTTGAATCAAGATCCGTTAGATTTGTTTGATCGACTGGATCTGCGCCAACAGCTAAGCAGTTCCCGCGCCAGCGGTTTACAGGCACTGGCGCAGGGCGTTAAAACGATTGCTGCTCGCTATCAGAATCCGATTTAGACCGCCTCAAGTTGTCGCGCCGCTTTTGCCAGCATTTTTTTCAGGGCATGAGAGACCGCAACAAAACCGAAGGTGGCGGTGACCATAGTCACCGAACCGAATCCTGAGGCGCAATCCATCTTTTTAGGGCCTTCCGCAGTGCTGCGGGAGGCACAGACGGAACCATCAGGTTGCGGATAAACCAGCGGTTCAGTGGAAAAAACGCAATCAATCCCGAGCTTACCTTTGCTGTTTTTCACTACGTTATAATCGCTTTTCAGCCTTTCACGCAGTTTAGCTGCCAACGGATCCTGAATCGTCTTGGCTAAATCAACAACTTCAATCCGAGTTGGATCTATCTGACCGCCAGCGCCACCGGTTGCTATAACCGGAATTCTATAGCGACGGCAATAGGCCAGTAATGCCGCTTTGGGACGAATGCTATCAATTGCATCAATGACATAGCTAAAGTTTCGATCCAGCATCTCAGCCACGTTGTCTGGCGTAATAAAGTCATCAATGCAGGTAACCTGACATTCAGGGTTAATCGCCCGAATACGCTCGGCCATAACCTCTGTTTTAGACTGCCCCACATATTGTCTCAGCGCATGTACCTGCCTGTTGGTATTGGTTACACACACGTCATCCATATCAATCAGAGTAATGGCACCGATACCGGTTCGGGCTAAGGCTTCTGCCGCCCAGGAACCCACTCCGCCAATACCAATCACGCAAACGTGAGCCTGCGAAAATACCGCCAGCGCCTGTTGACCATAAAGACGGGCTATGCCACCAAATCGCTGTTGATAAGCTTCAGAATACAGTGTGCTCATAACCTTATTTGTACCTTATAGAGAAATAACCTAAAACCAGTCTACGAATGCAAAAGCGGCCAATTGGCCGCTTGATAAGCTGTGACTGTAAACAGAGTCACGCCATGAGTCGCCTAGTTGTTCACTAAAAGCGAAGAGCTGGAAGGCGTGTTAGCTTTATCACCTTTATAAGCGGTAAACATTGGGCCACCGCTTTGAGCATTTTTCAGCACCCATACACGGCCATAATGGTTATAGAAACCAGCAGCCTGACCGGCTTCATGACCAATACCCTGATAAATATCGAAATGCTGACCTTTGATTGCTCCACCGACGTCCAGTGCAACCATCAGGCGCATTTGATATTGCCCGGTAAATTTGCCCTGTTCGTCCAGCAGCGGCACTTCGGCCAGCAGCGTTGTTCCCGCAGGAATTAATGAACGATCCGATGCAACGGAAGCTTTCGCAATCAATGGAACCGCGCTCGCACCTTTTACCGGGGCGTACATTTCCGGTTTAAAGAACACAAAGGACGGGTTCTGCTCTAATAACTCTCTGACTTCAGCTTCACTGTGCGTTTCAGCCCATTTACGAATAGCCTGCATCGACATATCGGCCTTAGCGACTTCACCGCGGTCGATCAGCACTTTCCCAATGCTGCGGTAAGCATGGCCATTTTTGCCTGCGTAACCAAAGAAAGTCAGAGGCCGCCCATCACCAAAATCTACGTAACCGCTGCCCTGCACTTCCATCATAAAGTTATCCATCAACGAATTGGTGTAAGCGATAACTAAATTGCGATCATCCAATGCGCCCGCGTAGATTCCGGCGCGATCCGGCAGACGGCCTTTGCCTTTTTTAGATGGCATACGGTACAGAGGATGACGGAATTCTCCTTGCGGCGTATAGCGAGCTTGTAAAACCGGAGTGTAATAGCCGGTAAACTGGACGTTTCCAAAATTATCCACCCCTTCCATTTGATAAGCGTTCAAACCAAACAGGCTGAGTTTGCTGGTATCCGCACCCGCTAACATCCAGTTTTGGACTGCTTCAAAAGTATTACTGTGGCGGTTGTAAAGATTAGGTGAAGCCTGATTAATCACTTTCACCTGATCTGAATAATCTTTTGCGTTGACCGGCTTACCCGTGGCGCTGGGTTCATTCACCAGTTCCAGAGAATGGCTCAATCGACCATCCTTATATTGTTGACCACGATCGGTGGGCCGTGACTGACAACCAGCCAATACTGCAATCATTAATCCGCTCAGTAGGTATTTGCCCCAACGTCCTTTCATTACACGCCTTCTTATACACACATTTTATCTTCCGGCTGAACGATAACAAACGCCTATGGATAAAGGAATCAGTAGCCACAAAAAATCATATACTGACTCATATTGCCCATTACGTAGAAAAACAAACCACATAGTTCACAAATTAGTCAATTGATTGTCTTTATGCAGTTTAAATGCCAAAAGCACTTGCAAGAAATGTGATCCAGAGTATAGTGCGCTGAATCGGACGCGGGGTGGAGCAGCCTGGTAGCTCGTCGGGCTCATAACCCGAAGGTCGTCGGTTCAAATCCGGCCCCCGCA
>NZ_QCZL01000028.1:0-54670 GCF_003634395.1 Yersinia sp. IP36721 | reverse complement strand
TCACATGGTTTTTGCGCCGAAGTACCGAAGAAAGGTGTTCTACGGGGAAAAGCGCAAAGCGATAGGCAGTATCTTAAAAAAGCTGTGCGAATGGAAAAACGTGAATATTCTGGAAGCAGAATGCTGTGTGGATCACATCCATATGCTTCTGGTAATCCCGCCCAAAATGAGTGTGTCGGGTTTTATGGGATACCTGAAAGGAAAGAGCAGCCTGATGCTTTATAAGCAGTTTGGCGATTTGAAGTTCAAATACCGTAACAGGGAGTGCTGGTGTCGAGGGTATTACGTTGATACGGTTGGGAAAAATACAGCCAGGATACAAGAATACATAAAGCACCAGTTGGAAGAGGATAAAATGGGTGAGCAACTCTCGATCCCCTATCCGATCAGCCCGTTTACGGGCCGTAAGTAATCCATAAATGCAAATGTCAGATCGCGATGCGCCTGTTAGGGCGCGGCTGGCAACAGAGCCTTATAGGCGCATATGAAAAACCTCCGGCTATGCCGGAGGATATTTATTGTTTCATTCATATCGATAGAGGGTCCACTCCAGCAGAAATTAATTCACTGAATGATTGGTATTCACACTCGCTGCGGCCTGTAAATTCCCGCTGCCCATATTACCGCCGGAGATCAGACACATTTCTTGGTCTATCAACTCACGTAAACTCGTATATTTCTCTCCATGAAAGTCTCGTCCGTTTAAACAGCATCCGGTTTATCGCAGCGTTATTTCGCCGTCTAATTTAGCGTTTCAATAGTCAGCGCATTATTCGCGCGCTAAGAAATACAGCTAACGTCAGTGCATTGCCCCCTCAGAAGCCGAGATAGCAGGAGGAGGCTGGATTGTTAAAAGGGAGCCGATTGGCTCCCTTAGGGTATAACTGGTTAACCGAAAATCTGCGCTTATTCGTCGTCTGAAGGTTCGATTTTATCGATACGAACTAATTCAATACGGTAATCGGTCACGTCAATGATTTGGAAACGCAGTTGATGCAGTTCAATCACATCTCCGGCAGATGGCATGTGGCCGGAGTGAGAAAGTAACATCCCCGCCAGCGATGCGTAGTCCTCCGTCGGGCTAACCAGTTCCTGACAGTTCAGCGCTTGCTCCAGCGAGTGCAAATCTGCACCGCCCTTCACCAGCCAGCCATCCCCGTCGGTGATGATATCCGGGGTTTCATCTTCGTCAGGGAATTCACCGGCGATAGCTTCCAGCACGTCCAGCGGCGTTACCAGCCCCTGAACCACACCGAATTCATCATTGACTACCACCAGACGCCCTTTGGCTTTACGCAACACCGCCAACAGATTGATGACATCCATGGTATCTGGCACCACGATGGGTGGCGTTGCCGCCGCAAATTCGCAGATAGACTGGCCTTGCTCAATGGCCACCAGCAGATCTTTAGCTCGCACCACGCCGATAATCTGATCCAGCGAGTCACGGCACACCGGGAACAAGCTATGCGGCGTATCCAACAACTGCATCCGAATCTCATCTTTGGAGCGATGGCAATCAACCCAGCTGATTTCGGTGCGCGGCGTCATAATGCTGCGCAATGAGCGGGAAGCCAGCGTCAGCACACCGCTAATCATATAGCGCTCTTCTTCCGCAAAAGCTTCAACGGGCGCATTTTGAGGCGCATTGCCCTGCTCTTGCTCCTGATTACGTCCGCCCATCAAGCGAATAATCGCCTCGGCGGTACGCTGGCGTCGCGGCAACCGGGATTCATTTTTGATAAAGTTACGGCGCGCAATCTGGTTAAACAGCTCAATCAGGATAGAGAAACCAATGGCCGCGTACAGATAACCTTTCGGAATATGGAAACCGAAACCTTCCGCGATCAGACTTAAGCCGATCATTAACAGGAAGCTAAGGCACAGCACCACCACCGTAGGATGGGCGTTAACGAAGTTAGTTAACGCTTTAGAGGCCAGCAACATGACGCCCATCGCAATGATCACTGCGGTCATCATGACCGGTAAATCGTTCACCATGCCGACGGCGGTAATCACCGCATCGAGCGAGAACACCGCATCCAGCACCACAATTTGCGCGACTACCGCCCAAAAACTGGCGTAGCCTCGGTTAGCATTGCCATCATGCTGATTACCTTCCAGCCGTTCGTGTAGCTCAGTGGTGGCTTTAAACAACAGGAACAGCCCGCCGACCAACAGGATTAAATCCCGTCCGGAGAAACTGAAACTGGCGACGCTAAACAACGGGGTGGTGAGGGTAACCATCCATGAAATCACCGACAGCAGTCCCAAACGCATAATCAGCGCCAGCGCCAGGCCGATAATTCGGGCCTTGTCTCGCTGTTTAGGCGGCAGTTTGTCGGCCAGAATAGCGATAAACACCAAGTTATCGATACCCAGTACAATTTCCAACACGACCAGCGTAAGTAACCCTGCCCAAATCGAGGGGTCCATTAGAAATTCCATGCAAGACTCCAAAAATTAGAACATGACTGACGGGATAGACGTGATTTAACAGGCACGACAAAACGCCGCAAACCGATTACACGTCGGAATTCAGTGAAAGATTGTACGAAGATGAGCGATAGATAAATACGCGATCGAATAACCTGATTTTTACCCGCAGGCGGGGGATAACCTTCTTCAAAGCAGTAACTTCGGTGACAGTCCATAGGGAGAGCTGAGGCCCTTAACTCCTTACAAATAAAAATGAACTTAACTTTATCAGGAATCTTTTTAATGTCATAGCGGGAATTATTAACCTTCCAACACTCTTTGTCACATCAGTGCTGTTTAATTATCCAACCAGACTAAATCTATTCATAACATGTCCCAATAAATGAGCAACGTCACATAAATTATTTTTTCACTGACTAAAATAAATACCAGCCAGCGGCATTGTGCCCATGACCTGAATCGATTCATGGGGATAAAGGACAAATCGTCGGCGGGTCGTAGTGATTACGACTATCATAATAGATTCAATATGTACCGCAGGGACGCGCTGGTAGTAAACCAACTTTCATGACGTGCCAGAACTCAATCTTGAGTTAACTGAGGGGGTAGCGAGTGAGTATAGCTATTATCATCGGCACACACGGGGCAGCGGCTGAACAGCTACTGCGTACTGCGGAAATGATCCTAGGCGAGCAAGAAAACGTCGCGTATATCGATTTCGTACCCGGTGAAAATGCCGAAACGCTTATTGAGAAGTACACAGGGAAATTGGCAGGTCTGGATACCACGAAAGGTGTCTTGTTCCTGGTCGATACCTGGGGAGGCAGTCCCTTTAATGCCGCCAGCCGTATCGTTGTTGATAAAGAAAACTATGAGGTCGTCACCGGGGTTAACATTCCGATGCTGGTAGAAACCTTTATGGCGCGTGATGATAATCCATCCTTCGCCGAACTGGTCAGTATCGCGGTGGAAACCGGTCGCACTGGTGTAAAAGCCTTAAAAACGCCAGATACGAGTGATAAGCCCGAGACGCAGCAACCAGCTCCCGCAGCCAAAGCGCCGTCCGCGCCCGCTGCACCTTTGGGTCCCGATGACCATATGAAGATCGGTTTGGCGCGTATCGATGACCGTCTGATTCACGGCCAGGTCGCTACTCGCTGGACCAAAGAAACCAACGTCAATCGTATTATTGTTGTCAGTGATGAAGTTGCTGCCGACCATATGCGTAAGACCCTACTGACTCAGGTTGCTCCTCCCGGCGTAACGGCCCACGTCGTCGATGTGGAAAAAGCCATTCGCGTATACAACAACCCTAAATATGCCAAAGATCGGGTCATGCTGTTATTCACCAATCCAAACGACGTCCTGCGCCTGGTAGAAGGCGGCGTGGATATTAAATCGGTCAACATTGGTGGTATGGCGTTCCGTCAGGGTAAAACCCAGGTCAACAACGCGGTTTCCGTTGATGAGAAAGATGTCGAAGCATTTAAGAAATTAAATGAACGCGGGATCGAACTGGAAGTACGAAAAGTGTCTTCGGATAGTCGCTTAAAAATGATGGATCTGATCGCAAAACTTAACTAATTAGCTCTATAAATAACTACACAGAAAGGTTATGTCCGGTTCTGTTTGAACAGGGTTATTTTACTCAGCTTTTTTTAGTCATAGGAGAAGTACAATGGAGATCACAACTCTTCAGATTGTGCTGATATTTATCGTTGCCTGTATCGCCGGGATGGGTTCCATTCTGGATGAGTTCCAATTTCACCGTCCCCTCGTCGCCTGTACCTTAATCGGTATCGTTTTAGGTGATATGAAAACCGGTATTATTATCGGTGGTACGTTGGAAATGATCGCTCTGGGCTGGATGAACATCGGCGCCGCCGTTGCCCCTGATGCTGCTCTGGCATCCATCATTTCTACCATTCTGGTTATCGCCGGTGGTCAAAGCATCGGGGCCGGTATTGCACTGGCGATCCCGCTGGCCGCCGCCGGTCAAGTGCTGACCATCATCGTTCGTACCGTTACCGTGGCTTTCCAGCACGCGGCAGACAGTGCGGCGGAGCGCGGTAGTCTGCGAGCCATTACCTGGCTACACGTCTCTGCCCTGTTCTTACAGGCCATGCGTATTGCTATTCCTGCACTGATCGTTGCCCTTTCCGTCGGGACATCGGAAGTTCAGTCACTGCTTAACTCTATCCCAGAAGTCGTTACCAACGGTCTGAATATCGCAGGGGGTATGATCGTCGTGGTCGGTTACGCCATGGTTATCAACATGATGCGTGCTGGCTACTTGATGCCGTTCTTCTATTTAGGTTTCGTTACCGCAGCCTTCACCAACTTCAACCTTGTTGCTTTGGGTGTGATTGGTGTCGTCATGGCCGTTCTCTACATTCAGCTCAGCCCGAAATACAACAAATCTCAGGTTGTGCAGTCTGGTCCGGCTCCTGCCAATAACGATCTCGATAACGAATTAGACTAAGCGAAGGTGAGAGAAATGGTTGATACAACAACTACTGGTGAAAAGAAACTCACGGCCAGCGACATTCGCGGTGTGTTTTTACGCTCTAACCTTTTCCAAGGGTCATGGAACTTCGAACGTATGCAGGCGCTGGGCTTCTGCTTCTCTATGGTGCCGGTGATCCGTCGTCTGTATCCAGAGAATAACGATGAGCGCAAGCAGGCAATTAAACGCCATTTGGAGTTCTTCAACACCCACCCTTACGTGGCCGCGCCGGTACTGGGCGTTACCATGGCAATGGAAGAACAAAGGGCTAACGGCGCACCGATTGACGATGCAGCGATTAACGGTATCAAAGTCGGTTTAATGGGGCCTCTGGCCGGTGTGGGTGACCCGATCTTCTGGGGCACCGTACGTCCGGTATTCGCGGCGCTGGGGGCCGGTATCGCCTTGAGCGGCAGTTTGCTCGGGCCGATCCTGTTCTTCGTGCTGTTTAACCTGGTTCGCCTGCTAACCCGTTATTACGGCGTGGCCTACGGTTATAAGAAAGGGGTCAATATCGTTAACGATATGGGCGGCGGCTTCCTGCAAAAACTGACCGAGGGGGCGTCAATTCTCGGCCTGTTTGTTATGGGGGCCTTGGTTAACAAGTGGACGCACGTTGATATTCCGGTGGTGGTATCCCGTATTACCAACCAGGCCGGTGAAACCACTATCACGACGGTACAAACCATTCTGGATCAGTTGATGCCGGGGCTGGTACCGCTACTGTTAACCTTCGGCTGTATGTGGCTGTTACGCCGTAAAGTTAACGCCCTGTGGATTATTATGGGCTTCTTCGCCATCGGTATCTTCGGCTACTGGATTGGTTTCCTGGCACCGTAATTTCCGCGCACTGTCTGTATATCTGTATCAAACCGGGGGCTAGCCCCCGGTTGTTTTTTCAGGAGTAAACGCATGTCGGTTACCGATATTGTCTTGGTTGTCTTTATTACCCTATTGCTTATCTACGCTATTTACGACGAATTCATCATGAAGACGTTGAAGGGAAAAACGTTATTGGCCATCCGCCTAAAACGTAAAAATAAACTCGACTGCCTGATCTTTGTCGGGTTAATTGCCATTCTTATTTATAATAATGTGATGTCCGACGGCGCCCCACTCACCACTTATTTATTGTTTGGTTTGGCTTTAGTCGCTCTGTATATATCTTATATCCGTTGGCCTAAATTATTGTTTAAACCCACCGGATTCTTCTACGCTAACGCTTTTATAGAATATAACCGGATAAAGACTATGAATTTGTCTGAAGATGGCATTCTAGTTATCGAGTTAGAAAAGCGTAGGTTACTGATTCAAGTGACACATTTGGATGACCTAGAAAAAATTTATAACTTTTTCCTTGAAAATCAAGGTTGAAAATATTTCCTCGAACCTAATGGCAGATTAAAATTTCCGCAGAATGCTTAATTTGCCAACAACAAAAATATATTTCCGCTTTAAGTCCACATTATTATTGCTGCTTATATCATCTGATTTAGCGCTCAAGTTGATAACAAGAATAAATATCATTATCAACTCGATCGCTATTATTTTTTTATAGTTGTCCGATGTCAAAATAATATGATAAGGTTGCGCCGTTCATTGGGGAGTAGCCGGTTTCTGACGCATGTAATCCTGCATTACATCGCTTTTCAGAAACGCCCGTATCAACATACTCGTTTCATTCATCGAAACGTGGTGCGGGCAGCCAGGTAAGGTTGGCGAGACCATAGACACGTAACTCCGTCGTAGGTTGGGGGTGGGTTGCGTGTATATGGAGCCACCCGGCCGAGACTATTTACCATGAATCTATCAGCAACCCTTATTCTGGCTTTTGGCATGTCAATGGACGCATTCGCGGCCTCAATTGGCAAAGGTGCCACTCTGTATAAACCCCGTTTTCGTGAAGCCGTTCGCACCGGATTAATTTTCGGCGTGATTGAAGCTATTACGCCATTAATCGGCTGGGGCATCGGCTTATTTGCCAGCCAATACATTATGGAGTGGGATCACTGGGTAGCCTTTAGCCTGCTGTTTATCTTAGGTTGCCGAATGATCGTCGAAGGCTGTAAAGGGCCTTCTGCGGACGAAGCGCAGGTTAGGCGTCACGGCTTTTGGGTTTTGGTGATGACCGCCATTGCCACCAGCCTGGACGCGATGGCCATCGGTGTAGGTCTGGCATTCTTACAGGTCAATATCCTGCATACCGCCATGGCTATCGGTATGGCCACCATGATAATGGCAACGCTCGGTATGCTGATTGGCCGCTATATTGGCCCACTGTTAGGCAAGAGAGCCGAAATTATCGGTGGCGTTATTCTTATCGGCATCGGCTTTAATATTCTATACGAGCACCTGTATAACATGGCCTAGCTCCTCCGCAGCCGGTTAGTTATTCCCTGATCGGCTGCCTGAACACTCTCTTCCTCACGATTCATCCTACTCACAACACAACTTTCCCCTCCTTGTATTGGCGAATGGCCCTCTCTCCCCTATTCTGTCTGTTCCCGCTATTCACTGAGGTAACAACAGAAAATGGATAATTGGGCGACGTTGGCTCCCGAAATAGTGGTGCGCGACATCAAGAAAAGCATTTATTTTTGGTGTGAAATAATTGGTTTCAGCATCAGATACGACCGACCAGAACAAGGCTTTATCTATCTGGTTCGCGAAGGTGCGCAAATTATGCTGGAGCAGTATCAGGGAGATGATGATCATTGGCTGACGGCACCTTTCGGTAAGACATTGGGTAATGGCGTGACTTTCCAGATTGAAGTGACTGAGGTCGCCCCGATTCTGACGCGCCTGCAGCAGGTCAACTGCCCGGTGTTTCAGCCCTGTGCCGACGTTTGGTATCGTGCCAATGAAATCGAAATCGCCCAGCGACAATGTTTAGTGCAAGATCCGGACGGTTATCTGCTGCGTTTGGCGCAGAATATCGGTAAACGAGCTATTATCGATTAAAAAAATCCCGCCGTTAGCAACCCAACGGCGGGACAGTGACAGAGAGTTTAATTAGCCTAAGCTAATTAGAAATCCATCGAGACAGACAGTTTCAGCTCGCGCGGATTGCCTTGATAAATATAAGTACCCGTATCTTCTACAGATTCCCAATAACGTTCGTTAGTCACGTTCATTAGGTTGGCACGCCAGATTAGATTGGTATCTTTTAACGGCATGGTATAACGCATACCCAGATCCAGACGAGTCCACGGTTTGATTTTCAAGGTATTGGCATCATTCGCATACTGAGAGCCGGAACGAGTCACGGTGCCTGTCGCCGTTAACCCCTCAACCGACTGAATATCATATTCGCCGCCGAACACCAATTGATAGCGAGCAACGCCAACCGCGTAGTTACCGTTATTCTTACTATCCTGCGCTTGAGTCAGAATAGGATCTAACCAGACCGCGCTACCTAACAGGCGAGTGCCAAATACGGGTTCACCGAACACATTCAGCTCAATACCACGGTTACGTTGTTCGCCGCCGAGAGCGTATGTATTGGTGACAGGATCGATAGAACCTGCCGGCTTGGTAATTTCAAACAGCGCTAACGTACCTCCATAGCGTTTGTTATCAAATTTCACGCCCACTTCATTTTGTTTAGAGTGAACAATGCCGGTTACATTACCTGCGTTTGCCGTATACCAGGGCGCAACTTTCCCCGGAGACAACGCTTCAATGTGGTTTGCATACAGAGATACGTTTTCCCACGGCTTAACCAACACGCCGTAGATTGGGGTCACTTTCATCGCATCTTGTGAATTGACGCTGTCCGGCACACCGTTACTAAAGTTACGAATCACCAATTCCTGGCGACGCAGCCCCAGCATCAGCTGCACTTTATCATCCAGTGCCGATAAGGTATCAGACACGGAAATGCTGCTGGCGCGAACCTGACTGTTAAGCGTTGGATCCTGATTGGCACTACCTGAAGTTGCCGGCGGGAATGGAATCACGCCCGGATTATAGATATTGGTCTCTACCGGGTCGGACATATTCCAGGCGGACATCGCTTTACGATAGTTGGCCGCATAACCAATATTCACTTTATGCGTGACCAAACCAGTATCGAAATGACCGCGAACCCCGCCTAACGCGGCAATAGAATCCGAGGTATAAGGCACGTACAGGCGGCTAATAGTCGCGTTGCCGTTGTTATCCGTCAGTGTAGGTGAGCCATACTGGCCGGTTTCTTCGTTACGACTGGCACCAACAGAACCATAGACGGTCCAGTTATGACTTAGGTCATATTCACTGCGCAGCATACCAAAGGTGGTCGCCATGTCGGTATAAACCCACTGCTGACCATAATTCAAAGTCGCCGCCGGCGGTTCAGGAATAACGGGCGCGATCGCCACGATAATCCAAGCCGGTAGAAAGTGCGGTGGTACGCTCTTTCTGGTCATGGATTGCCGTCTCCCCTTCGCGATGCAGCATATTCACACGCACGCCAAACTGATCATTGTCACCAAAGCGACGCCCCACATCCAGCGCCCCGCCCACTTTGGATGAGGAAGTATAATCCAGACTAACGCGAGTCAATGGCGTATCACCGGCGCGTTTAGGTTCAAGGTTAATCATCCCGCCAACGCCGCTACCGCTCGGCGAAATACCGTTCACAAAAACGTTTGGGCCTTTGAATACTTCAACGCGTTCGATCATGCTGGTGTCAACAACCTGACGCGGCAATACGCCGAACAGGCCGCCGAATGAAATATCATCACCATCCAGATTAAAACCACGAATCCGATAGTTTTGTGAGGCATTACCGAAACCGCGTACATTTTGTACCGAGGCATCATTTTTCACGACCTCAGCTATTGTATGTGCCTGTTGATCTTCCACCAACTTAGAGGTGTAACCGATAACGTTAAAAGGAACGTTACGAGCATCCTGCTGGCCGAGGAAACCAATGCGGCCACCGTTCGCCACCTGACCGTCCAGATAGGTCGGAATCAGATCGTTACCGCCCGCGCGGAAAGTTTCCTGCGTGCCAACGACGGTAATAGTATCGCCACCTTTTGCCGCAGCTGGCTTAGCGGCGTCTTTGGTTGCTACCGCTGTTTCATCGGCTGCCATTAGCGGCGCAGATAGCGTGCCCAAGGCTGCGCCGATCATGACAAACAAAAGGCGCGGCGCTAAACGATTTTTACCGCCCCGGATTATTGCTGTGCTTTTCATTATTTGGTGTTCCCTGAAAGTTTGCGATGTTATCGCTAATGCGAATATTTAAAGGTTGATGCCTAAATGTTAATAACTAAATGCGAATGCTTATTATAAGAATTCACGAATTATGCCGCCGACGTGACACTTTGCAAGCGTTTATGTTCATTAATTTGAATGCTTTTACGAGATTTGTTTACGTAACAGATAGATAAAGCGCGGAGCACCCGAAAAAATTGCCCGTAATCCAGCTTGTCTGCCACCGCTCACGCTATTGCGTCCAGCGCCAAAATCGTTCGAACGAAGGCATTCCCACGCAATGCAATAATGTGGTTGAGATTCAGATGTCGTGGCGTTGAACCATAGGAAAATGTGCCAAACGACAGCAATGCGACCCCTTGCAACCACCGGAAGCGGGAAATCCCACTCTGGATATAAAAACGATTCTCATTATGATTCTTATCCCCTATTATGCTTGCCTGAACTCGTCAGCCGATGCCCCAAAGCCTGATTTGAATAAGGTTTTTAAATAGGATTATTATGGCGCTAACCGCAGAAAATCTCAGCCTCGCCCGACAGGAAGCCATTGAACAGTACTTTCCGTCTGCAGCCTCGAGACAACGCGAGACTTTTTCTGCCGGTGCTTTATATACGCCTGAACGCGCACTCACCTTGATCTCGCCCCTGCTGAATCTTCATTCGAATGAAGATCGCGCAGCTTTGGTATCAAAATGGTCGCAATGGTACTTTGCCCGCCTGTTGGGGCCGTGGATGCGGATTAATTTGCAGTTCAACTGGCAGTTGCCCATTTTACCGGAGCATATCGGCCTGACGCTCAATGAAGCCGGCGTGGTTGAAAGCTTTATTCTTTCCCATTCGGGTCATCAAGTAACCCAACAAGACCCTGAACGTCGTTTTCAGCAGTTGGTGCAAGATCATCTGACACCGGTTTGCGGTACTCTGAGCCAACTGGCGGGTATGGGCGAAAGCCTGTTTTGGAATAACGCGGGGATTCGTCTGTATCAGGGAATAAAAATGGCGCAGGAACAGCAGGCAAATACGCAAATTGCCGAGCATTTTCTCGCTTTACGTACCCTGTCCGACGGCAGCAAAAACAAGCTGTTTCAGCCTGTTCGTCAGGTCACGGAGAAAAGTGGCAATATAAGAATTGAGCGCCGACTTTGCTGTTTACGCTATCGTTTGAATGGATTGGAAATTTGCTCTACCTGCCCATTACAGCGCGTCAATAATTTAGATAAGAAATTGAACAGACGCTGATTCGTTTCGCGCACCGTTCACCACAATATAAATGTAACCACTCAACGCAATCACATCACTAAGATTAATCGCCTCTGCATATGGCGCTATTAACGATTCGAGTTTATAGCCCACAAACGCAGTTAGAATGCGTTTTATCTTAAAAAACATCCCTTAAGCCAAATTTCCTGTTTTTTACTTACGATAATATCAATCTAACCCAACAAACCGAATCCACGGTTCAGGCGTTGCGTCAGGCAGATATTGCCTGCTACTCGGCTAAACACGGTGGTCGTAACCGATGGGTGATTGGTCTTTAACTTCTCAGAGCACTGGCACTGTTCCTCTCTTCCCTTCCTTTCTCTTTTCTTCCCTTCTTTTCTCTTCTTTTCTCTTCATTATTATCCTGCTTGCCGTAATGATTCGTACAAATAACCGCCACCTACCTTAACGCATCCTGCTTAATTCTCAGCAATTCGATCTCGGTCATAATAAAAAGCCGCCCATCATGATATACAGCATATTATCCCGCACTAAATAAATGGATTTCTATGCCTTACTTTACCGTGAGTGTTAAATTGCATAATGCCGAAGAAAGCGATTACCAGACGCTTAATGAAAAAATGGACGAAGCCGGTTTTACCCGATTAATAGGTCGGGACAAAGTTTATAAATTACCGGACGGCGAATATAATTACGGCAGCGGATCGTTGAATAAGCAGGAAGTTGCCGACTTAGCCTTGAAAGTGGCAGAGCAAGTGCGCTTCGTACCATCGATTCTGGTGACCGAGTCTGGCGGACGCACATGGCGTAACCTGGATCTTAACTCACAAAAATAGAGATAATACGTTTTAAATTTAAAGAGTTAATAAAATGACAGTGAAAGAACCAATCCAGTTGCTCATTGACCCATCATTAGGCCGACACTTTCCCCGGCCCGCGATCTGATTGGTTTATTGATAATATCTAAATCATTACCAATACTATAAAACGGTCACCCCTAGTTATCACTAATGATTTGACTTAATTATCGCTATTTCGCTGTTTATTACATCATTGAATGTTATAGAGCGTCAGGTTCGCCTATTTTCCCTGACGCTCATAATTCTTTATCTAAATATTATTTAAGCCATAATGATCTGGCTATATAAAATAGAAACCGACATTAATCTGCACTACATTCAGTTTTATCGATATGCCGCTGATGCACACGAATAACAAAATCTGTTTCGCAGGCAAAAGTTTCCATCTCGGCCAACTGCTGACCGGTTTCAACTGACGCTCGCCAGGCAAAAGGCGTCATTTGCAATAAATTGACAGCCTGCGATCCCGGCAACGCCATTGGGTAGGCTAATGACTCATGGCTAACCAAATCAAATCCTTCCAAATGTTCGTCGTTCTCACCATGCAGCTGCACTTGCTGATAGATCATTTCTTTCAATTGATATAAATGACGTGGGCCCGGCGCAACCGTCACCAGAAAACCGCCCGGTTTCACCGCTCGCGCCAATTCTTCCGCCTTACATGGCGCATAAATACGCACAACGCCGTCCAGTGCCCCGTTGGCAAACGGCAAACGGTGGCTGGATGCCACGCAAAAACTCACCTCAGGGTAGCGTTTTGCCCCATAACGCACCGCAACCTTGGCGACGTCTAAGCCATAAACCTGCATCTCTCGCCGCTGTTTCAGCTGTTGAGCTATAGCCGCGGTGTAATACCCCTCACCACAGCCAATATCTAGCAATAATCCGGCTTCAGGCGGCAAAACGCCGTCCAACAGCGCAGCAACCCGCTGTTGCAGTGGCTGATAGTAACCGGCATCAAGAAATGCGCGCCGCGCCTGCATCATCTCCGGGCTGTCTCCCGGCTGCCTGGAGCCTTTATGCTGAACGGGCAGCAAATTGACATAGCCCTCTTTGGCACAATCGAACTGGTGATTATTTTCGCAGCGCCACTGCTTCTGATTAAGCTGTAACGGCTGATGGCAAAGAGGACATTGATAAGACATGGTTATATTTCCAGATAGCAGGGAAAATGCGAGAACGCGCAAGGCGGCGCTAGTCTAAAGAACCGCCTCCGTGGTTGCAAGCCGGGGCAGCCTTGTCCGACACTATTCTCAGCTATGGCGCTGAGGCGAGCCAAGAACGGCATCTGGCTCCACGTTCATGGTTCGCAAAATTTGCCCCATAATTTCGCTGAATACCGGGGCCGCCACTGCTCCACCGTAATATTTTCCCCCTTGCGGGTTATTAATCACCACCACCAGAGCAAAACGCGGCTGGCTGGCGGGAGCCACGCCAGCGGTATAAGCCACATATTTATCAATATATTGTCCGTTGGGGCCAATTTTCTTAGCGGTACCGGTTTTAACTGCCACCCGATAACCGCGTACCGCTGCTTTCACCCCGCCGCCGCCGGGCAGCGCCACGCTTTCCATCATATGCTCTACTTCTTGAACCTGTTCCGCAGGCAGGACTCGCTGCCCTAACACCGGCGGATCGACTTTAGTGATAGACAAAGGGCGATAAATCCCATAACTGCCAATCGTGGCGTAAACCCGCGCCAACTGCAGTGGCGTCACCATCAATCCGTAGCCAAACGAGAAAGTGGCGCGATCCAGATCGCTCCAGCGTTGACGGTGCGGCATCAACCCACTGCTTTCTCCGGTTAATCCCAATTCGGTAGATTTGCCCAACCCAAATGAGCCATAGGTTTTTAGCAGTGCCGAAGCGGGCATCGCTAATGCCAGGCGGGATACGCCGACGTCGCTGGATTTTTGTAACACGCCAGTGAGAGACAGCGCGGGGTAAAAGCCGACGTCACGAATTTGGTGACCACTCAAAATATAAGGGTGCGTATCTAACACGCTATCGGGTTTCACTAGTTTGCGCTGTAATGCCGTCATCACCACCATAGGTTTTACCGTCGAACCCGGTTCAAAAATATCGCTGATAGCCCGATTGCGGAAATTTCCCTCCGGCGTATCGGTTCGGTTATTGGGGTTATAGGTCGGGTAATTGGCCATCGCCAGCACTTCGCCAGTGTCCACATCCACCAACACCGCCGATCCAGACTCCGCCTTATTAAACAACACCGCATTGGTTAAAGCATGGGAAGCTTCGGCCTGTAAGCGCTCATCAATACTGAGCTGAACATTTTGACCGGGATGACTATCGGTGGCGGAAATATCCTCCACCACGTTGCCGTAGCGGTCTTTGCGTACTACCCGATTGCCCGCCGTTCCGCTCAGTAGCTGATTAAAACTCTTTTCGATACCTTCGATGCCCTGGTCATCGATATTAGTGAAGCCGACCAGATTCGCCACCGTAGCACCCGAGGGATAGAACCGGCGCGACTCCGCTCTCAGGGCGATTCCCGGCAGTTTAAGCCGTTGAATATACTCAGCCGACCCCTGCTCCACCTGTCGCGCTAAATACACAAAACGCCCATCCGGATTCTGATTGATACGGCTGGCAATATCAGCCAATGGCATATGTAGCATTTGGGACAACGCCCGCCAGCGGGCATCATTCCCGACGCCGCCTTTTTCCAGCAAAACCTTGGGGTCGGCCCAAATTGCCGCCACCGGCACGCTCACCGCCAGAGGATGACCGTTGCGATCGGTAATCATGCCGCGAGTATTCGGGGTCGTCATCACGCGAACCGAACGCATATTCTCTTCTTTTACCAGCGGCTCCGGTTCAACCACCTGTAGCCAGGCCACCCGCCCAAGCAATCCTAGGAGTGACAGCAGGATACAACCGCACAGCAGACTAAAACGCCAACGGACAAAATTGTTAGCGTCATTATTTACTTTAGAAATCATTCGGTTTCCCTGTAGGCATTATCCGCTCTGGTCGATCATTAAACCTGAACCTTGGCCGTTACAGGGTGGAAACAGTGATACAAGGCGTCTTATTTTGCAACAAAGCGCAAATGGGAACGTCATTCAGGTTATTAAAGCAGCCAACAGTAGCCAACTAATCAAAATTCGGCCTACACTGGGCTACTCCGCAGCCACCGAGGCAAAGTGATTCACATGACTGACGTATCCAGATTATTTACCCATGTCCCTCATATTCTTCATGGCTTTGGCAGTAAATCCGCATTGCTGCCGGAGAATTTACAGCCATTTCGTGCCACCATGCCGGAGAAAAAACAGGTACATGGTACGCGAATTGTCGATGTTCGCGAACCCAAGCAAGCCTGCGGTGAAACCGACGGTTTATACACCACCCAACCCGGTATTTTGCTAACGGTACTCACGGCGGACTGCCTACCGGTCATTTTTAGCCGACGGGACGGAAAAGCTATCGCCGTGGCTCACGCAGGCTGGCGCGGATTATTGGATGGAATTTTACTGCGAATGGCAGAACGTATATCGCAAGATGATTCGCCGCATGAATGGGTTGCAGCTATTGGCCCAGCGGCACGTTCCTGTTGTTACGAGGTAACCGAAGATTTAGTGGCACGATTTATTGATAATATGAATATCCCAAAAACGGTTATTTCTCCCCGCTATCGACATCTCAACCTTACCGCCATTGCTGAGCATCAGTTGCAATCATTGGGTTTTCATCAGATAGACCGCGCGGGAAGTTGCACCATCTGTACACCGGCAGACTGCATGCCGCCGAAATCAGCCGGTTCGGCCAACGAGAATCGGGAAGAGCTTGTCCCTGCGTTTAAATACACCAGTTTCCGCCGCAATAGCCAGCAGCGAGCCATAGATCCAACCCATCCAGGGATCAGCGGCAGAAACCAATATTCCGGCTTAATCATCTTGCCTTAATTATTAATAAAACGGATTACTATAGAAACGAAAAAACCCGCACCAAGGCGGTTTTTTTTCAGCTAGAGCTGAATTAGATTGCAGTAACGTTTACTGCAGACGGACCTTTCTGACCGTCTTGGATTTCGAACTCTACGTTCTGGCCTTCGCCCAAGGTTTTGAAGCCGTTACCCTGGATTGCAGAGAAGTGTACGAACACATCTTTGCTGCCGTCAGCTGGAGTGATGAAACCGAAACCTTTAGACTCGTTGAACCACTTAACTTGACCTTTAATCTTAGCCATCTTGAGTATTTCCTTTGGATTGTTTAACTCGCCCGGAGGCGTTACATAGACAAACTAGAGTCGTTACTGCTTGAGGCACTAAGATAAGGATCGGCAGAGAAGCGGTATTCAACGCTAACGTCTTTACTCAGAACTTCTTTACTGAAAATGCCACACATATACAGAACTGTACCTCGTTTTACCCATATGCGTTATCACATACTCTGAATTCGTTGGCAAGCCATTTTTAATCAACGATGTACTTGTCGCACATATTTGGGCCAGTCGATCACAAACACTGCTTAAATATGCTGAAATTTGTTGAAGGTCATCGTATTTTCTGCTCTATTTTTTTATACTGTTTAACCCGTTTTTTTTGCTTAACTTTAACAATCTTGCTAACTATTTTTATAATACCTATTACGTCATAAACGTTGTCGATTTTCTATCCGTTCTACGCGGAACAAATCTATTTTAATAAAGCCTATTGGTCTTTGATATATAAAAATAGAATATACCTGCTCTGCCAGCCCTCAGCCCTTCCACACCTCACTCCGGGTTGAAATTTTCAACTTTTAGTTGATTAAATCCTTACTTATGCTCAGGTTGGCGAAATCTCATGCTTATGACAATCTGATGACAATAACGGCTAAAAGCCGCAGGTCTTCACAAAAAAACGTTACGATGCATAAATGACTACAAATATATTTACCTAAAAAAATAAATGTGAATAATAAATAAAATATCGGAATCTATTTAATCAATATTTAGTACCTCATCATTAACGGAAGTTTATTATTCTATTTAATCAAAATGGATGCGCACTATCATGGTGCAATGGAATGGATTATCACTAGTGGCATAAATACACATAAAACGGACTCTTTTAATCAAGTAAACGCACCTGAAAAACCGAGTGATTCTTATACCTTAGCTAAATGAAAAGGGTAAATAGGATATTTCTTCCTTTTCATCAGCATTTTTTTCAGTACAATACCCGCCTTTATTTAAAGCCCGATGTATTTTACTAAATTAATTAAACTAGCTATAAAGACACCTATGAAAGTAATCAAAACGGCTAATAGTCGGATTATTTTCAATAATAATTAATCGGCAAAATTTGTTTTACCTTTGATAGGCACAAGGGGCAGAAACTCCCCCTATTCAACTTATCGATACCAGAGACTCCATTATGAAATATAAAGTTGCAGCTATAGGTGCTGCTCTCCTTGCGCCGAGTCTGTTGTCTGTGGCCTTTCCGGCATGCAGCGAAGCGTTACCGGTAGCCAATCAACCTAATGCCATTAAAGCCGAAGATGGCGGCCTGTGGGAACGTTTTAAAGGCAATGTCTCGCTGACCTGGGATGCGCCGGGGCGTGAATTCTACCTACCGGTGCTGACATGGCATAACCGTTGGACCTACGACAAGGAAAAGACAGACTCGTATAACGAGAATCCGTGGGGCTTTGGCTTTGGCAAATATCGATACGATGAAGATAACGACTGGCACTCTCTGTATGCCATGGCTTTTATGGATTCACACAATAAAGTTGAGCCTATTATTGGTTATGGCTTTCAGAAGATGTGGATTCCAGGAGCAATGGACGGATGGCGTTTCGGCGCGGGCTTTACTCTCAGCGTCACTGCGCGCCATGAGTACTATTACATTCCGATGCCATTGCCTTTGCCGCTGGTTTCCGTCGAATATAATAAGCTTTCGCTGCAAGCCACCTACATTCCGGGGACTTATAATAATGGTAACGTATTGTTTGCCTGGCTTCGCTGGCAGTTCTAATCATATTTGATTATATGGAGATAATATTCCCTGCTGTGGCGTAATATCTCAAACCAATTTGCACCAGATCTCTTAATGGATAACTACGCCGTTATCAGGAATGATTCTCAAATAGCAGTGCACTCACTCGGTGCACTGATTTATTAGCTCGCACACTCGGCAAGATATTCTTTACTTCGCCTAAATTAACCCGAAATTAAGGCGGAAAATAGCCCCCCGCCGCCTCTAACGCCTTTTGCCTCTATCCACTCCGTCTTTCTTCGTCTCTATTTCTTATCCGCGTGACAAAGCGTTGAGGCGCATTCAGCACCGACTATTTATCGATTTCGCTCACAAAAAAGCCCGCTGATGAGCGGGCTTTACGTCAGGTTTCAAAACATTCGCACGGCAGACATGAGAAAATAAACCCAAACTGCCGGTTTCATCTTAAGCCTCGGCTTTTTTCCGTCGTGTCAGTATAAAACCGATCCACAGCACCCCAAGCCAAATAGGCATTAACTGCACGGAAATACGGATCCCTTCGGTCATGTACATAATCACCAGAATCAGGCTGAGGAACACCAGGCACAGATAATTACCGTACGGATACCACAAAGCCTTAAAACTTGGCTCTACGCCTTCACGCACTTTAGCGGCGCGGAATTTCAAATGCGCCAGGCAGATCATGACCCAGTTAATCACCAGCGTTGAGACCACCAGCGCCATCAATAAAGCAAATGCTTTTCCGGGCATGATGTAGTTAATTAATACGCCAGCGGAGGTAGCCAAAGCAGACAAAGCGATTGATAACACCGGTACGCCGCGCTTATTCACCTTGGTCAATATTTTAGGCGCATTGCCTTGCGTTGCCAGCCCAAATAACATGCGGCTATTACAATAAACTCCACTGTTATAGACCGAAAGGGCCGCAGTCAGTACCACCACGTTAAGAATAGTGGCAACCAAATTGCTGTCTAACGCATGGAAAATCATGACAAACGGGCTACCACCCTCAACCACTTTTATCCAGGGATACAGGGAAAGCAATACCGACAGAGAACCGATGTAGAAGATTAAAATCCGGTAAACCACCTGATTGGTCGCCTTAGGAATGCTACGACGCGGGTCTTCGGCTTCAGCGGCGGTAATACCGACCATTTCCAACCCGCCGAAAGAAAACATAATGACCGCCATCGCCATAATCAGGCCGCTGATACCATGTGGCATAAAGCCGCCATGTGCCCAAAGGTTGGTGACGGACGCCCCTGGCCCACCGGAACCCGAGGCCAGCAGATAAGCGCCAAATACAATCATTCCGATGATGGCGGCAACTTTGATAATGGCAAACCAGAACTCGGTTTCACCATACATTCGGACGTTGATTAAATTTATAGCGTTGATTACGACAAAAAATACTGCGGCAGAAACCCAAGTGGGGATTTCCGGCCACCAATATTGGATATAGATACCCACCGCCGTCAGCTCAGCCATGCCCACCAAAATGAACATTGCCCAATAATTCCAGCCTGACAGGAAGCCCGCAAAATCGCCCCAATATTTATAGGCAAAATGGCTAAATGAACCAGCAACCGGCTCTTCAACGACCATTTCACCCAGTTGACGCATAATCAAAAAGGCAATAATCCCGCCGATGGCATAGCCTAAAATAACCGAAGGTCCAGCCATTTGAATCGTTTGCGCGATGCCCAGAAACAGGCCGGTACCAATCGCGCCACCTAGCGCAATCAGCTGAATATGTCGGTTTTTTAACCCTCGTTTTAGGGTCGAATCTTGTAACTGCTCTTGCATTGTATCCTCTGCCGCAATTTCCTCCCGTTAAACGAGAAAATTGACTGTCCGTAAATGAAGCCGCGCGGCTTTTTAACATTTAAACCCGGTAGCATCAAGGATTAAGGCATTTCAGTGCGGGGAAAATGGGGGTTTATCAGTCTGAAATTTGTGATAAACCCGGTGGCAAAATTCGTTATATCAATGCCATTGATGTTTGAGTATCAACCACGGCAAAGATGTGATTGATGCAATTAATTAAGGATAAAGCGATGGAATATTGCACAATCTACTCAGATTACGTGCACCTATCATTAATGTGGCAACATAAGACTGACGTCGAGTGACAACTTCAACGGCGACCCGATTATTTTTATAGCGGATGAGATAAGTTGAAGGCCAGCCTTGACGACGATCGCCATAGGACTGTTGGTGGCGATCAATCGCCGTATGAGCAATAACGAGGTGGGATAAACTCATATCCCCTTTAATAATACGTTTCATGATCAGCTCCATCGCAAAATGACTGGCTAAAATATGGATAACGCATACCACCCAGCCAGATTTTCTGGCGGATTTACTCGATAACTACATTAGGGCTTTCTCAGTATCTTGACTCAATAAAAAACAGATCATTGCCGCCCGTAATGGGCTGGTGCTTCGGGCTTGCCATTCCCCCTGGCTTGTGGCGATACGCGCCTGCCAGTGGTTATCGTCGCTATTTTCAGGAGAGTGAATGCCTATTTTATTGGCGCAGATAATCGGCCAGGCATCGGAAGGATTCTTGCAATAGTCTTTACCTTTCACACCGCCGTAAGGGTACCATTTGTCCGGATCTTCTCCGGTCAGCAGTGCAATATTTCGGTTCACTTCGGTGTCGCTTTCTTCATACCATTTAATCATCTAGGTTTACCCTTGGGCTGGAGTATTCCGGCTACATTAGGGGAAAAATAAGACACATTTATGACAATCAGCGTCGGTTTAAGATTAAAGCTAATAATGTATAAATGAAAGGAACAATAACGCTGAAGCAGCAATTTTTACCGCGAGGAGGATAATAGAAAAAGGAGTGAAACCAGCACATCGGGCAGGCACTGCAACCCGGTCACAGTGCCTTCACAGCATTAACGCTCAGGAATGAATCCTTTAAAATCCAGCACTTCTACCGTATCACCATCCGGTAAATCCTTGCCGTCGCCGGAGGTCTTACGCACTAACGTATTGAGTAACTCAATTTGTTGTTTTTGCTGTTCAGTGATTTCCTGAAGCAATCGAATTTGCTCATTGGCGCGGACGCTGGCTCGGCTTAAAAAGAACCAGACGACCAAAAAGAACACGACCACCAGCGATGAGAATCCAATTGAGGCGATATTCACTGCGCCCATACCTGTTTCGTACATTGACAACCCTATTACATGCGAGACTAGAACGCTATCTTATCACTGCGCCGCGCCCAATGGCGCGTTCAGAAAACAAACTAATACTGAAACGTAGTACACTTGTTCAGAGGAAAGACGGCAACGGGCAATAATTATGCCTCTGTTTTGCCAGATCGCGGTTCAACATTACCAAGGGACAATAGCGGTAATAGAACAAATACCATTAGAGAAATTACCGCCTTGATCGCAGTAACTGTCTAACGCTAATAGATAAAACAAGCAACAAACGGCTATCAGTATCACCGTTGCAACAAGTTTCTTAATGTTCACATCAGGCACCTTTTAATTATTTTGATAAATTATACTTCAGCCAGCCTCAACGGGTCATAGCCGAACGGTCATTCTCTATATCACTCTGCCTGCCCGGGCTACGGATGTTATTCCTCAGGTTAAACGCCTTGCCCTACTCCGCAAGTTTAGGATTTTTAGCGTAAACTGACCTTAATCTTTCAGCTAGAGTTGTGCTCAACCTTGTAACAGATTGAGTACATCTCAATTTATGGAGCTCTTTATGACCCTTTTCAGACTTGCACTCATTTTGCTGGTCGCTTACCTGGCACTGCTTTTTTCAGGCTATGGTGTCCTTATCGGCAGCGAAAAGAACGCTGCTGGATTAGGCCTACAGTGTAAGTACCTCACAGCCAGAAGTATTGTTACTGCACAATTCCTGAATGGCGATAATGGCTTTATCGGCATCACCGACTGCCCATTACTGAAAAAAACCACCTCGGTGATTGAGTAACTTGACTAACAGCCCGCATATACTGCGGGTTGTTTTTTCAGTTTTGGGTGAATTTCAGATCAATAAGGGCGATGGCTTTCTCAATTGCCCGTTTAGTCACCGGATCGGCACCTGCGGGATGAGTAGAGAAATCAATGGATTTGAGTTGATGAGACATCTTATCGCGCACTTCGGTAGGCGCGATAACGTCAATAACATCAAGGATTTGTTTGATGACTAACTGACAGGCAACCAGATCGGATACCAATTCTTGATCGTTTGTTAAAATCTCAGACACAATAAAATTCCTAATTTGCAGCTCAGTAGGCAAAGAATATCACGCTCGCAACAACTTTTCTTTATTCGGGGTGTCGTCATCAGAATAATCTGTATAGGTTTAACCACGGTTAACCTTTGAGATTGCTTGGAAATGGGATATTTGACGCAGCGTTTACCCCTGTGCGCGGTTTCTGAAAATCAATAGCATTGTAGCGAAATGAGCGTCTTAAACTGACGAGGAACCAAAAGGAAAGTATAAAAAAACCAGGCGCTAGATGAGCAGTTCGCCTGGTTCGAAGTAGACAATCATCACAGCAATCCTATTCTCACAGTTCATCACCTCCAACACGTTTGCCTTTATCCAAAATCATCACTGGCATCATGAGAAACACCGTAACACCAACTACCGCTATCAGAGTCATAATCACCGTTATCAACATGCGATCACCTCATCAATTTTGATTTTTTCTTACGGGAACGGACAAATTCCTCAGGGGGAATCCCCCACAAACGACACTACTCCTTTTACTCTCGCAGCTGATACATTTTTTACTTAATCGTGCCATTTAATCATATATGCTAATCAGGAAGGCGCCCTGATTTTGTCTTGTTGGATTTAACTTGTGTATACTGCATCACTACTTATCTTCGGAACAGACTAAATAATGCAACAAGAAAACCATCTCTCGTTAGTCTGCGCCCTCAGTAAATGGGTTGAAACTCACCTCGGTAGAGTCATCCACCTTGAGGAGCTGGCGGCTTACTCAGGCTATTCGCTGTGGCATATGCAAAAAATATTCAAGGAAGTGACCGGCATTTCTCTGGGTAAATACATCCGGGAAAGAAGATTGGCGGGCGCGGTTTATCAATTGAGAAGCAGTGACACTTCTATTTTTGATATTGCTTTGGATTTTGGTTTTGGTTCGCAGTCGCACTTTACCTATATGTTCAGGAAGCGTTACGGCATTACACCCTACGATTTTCGACAGAATGCCGACATTGATTTGAAAATCGCCCCGCCGCTGCACACCATCCATCAAAAACAGGCGTAATTTTCCCTGAGATGATATTAGCCCCGGCCCTCAGAAAGCGGCAGTGTGGCTCTGGCATCTAAACAGGGTTATTTGTTTTGGATATAACAGTTTTGGATATCTACAACTTTAGCTTCATTACGCTGGCGTTCCGTCATATAAGTCAGAGTAAACATCACACTGACGGCAATTAACGCCGCTGTTAATAATCCTACCAAGGCAATGACTTTATTATCATCAAATAAACTCTTATCCACACATCCTCCATTACTCAACAATTGCTCAAACTATCCATAAAATTACAGCCAAAGTTACAACCACTAATGCCGCAGAAGTCGCCAGCAACACGACCAGTGCAAACTGCGCATCACCTATTCCCCCCGTGTAATCACCCGCGGGGACAGAGTTTCGTTGTTTTTTCAAGAAAGCACCTACCGGTGTATTATTCACCAGCCATTTTTTATTTAAGTGGTAACGACCTCATTCATTTACCCGCGGGTGCTGACCACTTAATGGTCACAGATCCTGTCGTAGTCTAGGTGACAGATCAAGCCCCTGCCGGAACGAAATTCAGCGCATAATGGAACGCATTAATAACGTTAATATATTAACCCTCCATCACTCGCCGATTAAGTGCGAATGAGTTCCGCACTTTACGCCATTTTTTACAAGCTACTCTCGATAAATATTGGGAGAGTAACGTTGCATGAAAGTCTGCGGCTGACTCAGTGCCGTAAAACCGAATTGAGCATAAAGCCCATGGGTATCTGACGTAGCCAAAGTAAAACGGCGCAGCCCCTGCAAATCCGGATGAGAAAACACCTCACCGAGCAGCAGTTTACTATAACCCTGACCACGAAATTCAGGTAATACAAACACATCCACCAGATTAGCGAAGGTAGCACAATCGGTGATGACTCTAGCAAACGCCACTTGCCGTCCGCTCAGGTAACCGCCAAAGCAAAGCGAACCGCAAAGAGAACGTTCAACTTTTTCTCGCGAAATCCCCTGTGCCCAGAGACTCTGGCGGGACAGAAAATCATGAATAAGCTCGATATCCAGCACATTTTTATCCGTTGAGATCTGAAACATTCTGCGGTATTCCCATCGCTATGAACGTGAAACACTCAGGCTCTGAACGCCCCCAGAGGCTGTCGTTATAAGTGATTGTTGCTAAAGATAATATAGCAGCGAGAAGAACTATTGGGCTCTACACTGCGGTATCCTGGATTGAGTGCCGTGTATTTATATATTGATGGCGCCGGTCACCAAGCCATAAACCGCGCCCGCTGCCGCGGCAATGGCTACGGCAAATAAAACCTTCTCAACGGCTGTAAATACCGGTTTATGCTGCTCTCTCTTGGCCAAAATAAACAACAAAGTGCCTGGTCCATAGATGACGGCCGACAGTAATACGTATTTCAGTCCACCGGCATACACCATCAAAATGGCGTACAACGTAGCTATGGCGGCAATCAAAAAGTCTTTTTTATGCTCTCTACTATCCTTTTCATAGGTTTCCCTGCGCCATGCCAGTTTTAAGCCATAGGCCGCAACCAACAGGTAAGGAATCAGCACCAGAGAACTGGTTAACTCTAAAGCTAGCTGGAACGCATATTCTGTGAATAGGGTGACAATTAAGAAAAATTGAATAAAAATATTCGACATCCACACCGCCGCAGAGGGCACACCATGCTTGTTTTCCGTGGCAAAGATTTTTGGCACAATATGACTTTTAGCCGCGGAATACAGCGCTTCGGCAGCCAGCAACGTCCACGAAAGATAAGCCCCCATCACCGAGATAATTAAACCGATACTAATAAAAATAGCGCCCCAGCGGCCAACAATATGCTCCAGCACGCCCGCCATTGATGGCTGCCTTAAACTGGCTAAATCGGGGCGCAGTAACACGCCGTATGACAGCATCGTGACCAAAACTAATAAACACAGTACCCCGATAAAACCAAGTACGGTGGCAATACCAACGTGCCTGCGTTCTTTGGCATAGCGCGAATAAACACTGGCGCCCTCTATCCCCACAAAAACAAATACCGTGACTAACATCGTGCTACGTATTTGAGTAAATAATGAGGTTGAAGACGCGTCTATTTCCGTGGCCGCATGGCCGACATAACCGTAATTATCCCAATGGTTGATATCTGCCGTCATCGACGGCACCGGCGCGCCCCAGAAATTCTGCATAAAAATATCGCTGTTAAAGGCGAAAATCAGTACCACAATAAAAATAAAGATAGGAACGACTTTAGCGAACGTCGCGATGGTATTAATGGTGGCGGCTTCTTTCACACCTCGCAGCACCATAAAATGAAAACTCCAGAGGATTAAGGAAGCAATCAACACCGCCGAAAGCGTATTACCGTCACCTAATAAAGGGAAAAAAGCCCCCAGCGTCGATTTTATCAGTACAAAATAGGACACGCTGCCAATACAGGCTCCAGCCCAAAAACCTATCGCGGAAGCAAATCCAGCGTAATCACCAAAACCTTTTTGCGCATAAATATACACGCCGGAATCCAGCTCAGGCTTACGCTGCGCCAATGTTTGAAACACAAAGGCCAGCGTTAACATCCCGCCACCGGCAATCACCCAGGCAATCATTGCCCCTAAACCGCCGGTAGCTCGGCCAAACGTCGCCGGAAGCGAAAAAATACCGGCCCCGATCATTGATCCTACTACCAAAGACGTTAACGACCACAGAGATAGCTTTTTAATTGACGAAGCTGACATATAGGTATACCTGCATTAAGGCTGGCTAACGTAATAGACAGAACTCTTATCATTAACTATATCAGTAACGTCGGAGAGCGCACGAAGCTACCCCACAACTTACTTATCAGCTGAGAGCGCCCTAGGCATAGTGGCAATCAGAAAGTCCAAAAATACGCGCACCGATAACAGCATTCCACGTCGGGTAGGAAAAACGGCATGCACCACTAGCGGATTTGAAGCCCATTGCGGTAACACGCGCACCAAAGCTCCGCTGGCAATCTCTTTTTGGCAGGCGATGTCCGGCACAGAAGCAATGCCCAATCCCTGACAAACGGCTTGCAGCATGACGCTCCACTCCATGCACATTAGCCGGGGCTGAATCTGAATATTCTCCAACTTGTCATCCGGGCCAATGAGCGGCCATTGTTGTACCGACTCTGAATCAATCAGGCTTAGAGTCTGGTGTTTAATCAGGTCTTCTGGTGCCATCAAAGCACCGGCCTGAGCAAGATAATCAGGTGAGGCGACCAGAATACGCTGGCTGTGGCCCAGTACGCGTGAGACCAATCCTTCGTCCATTTGCGATGCAGCGCGCAGGCGAATTAATACATCCAGATTATCGCTGATGGGATCGAAACGTTGATCTGAAGTGACCAATTGCACCCTAACCTTGGGGTATTGCTGCAGAAAATCGGATAGATAAGGCGCTAGCAGAAGTCTTGCAGCCAGCGGCGGGCAACTGACCCGTACCAGCCCCGCGACCTCGGCCCGCGAATTGGAAACAACGCCTTGCACCACTTCAGCCTCTGCGACCAAGGCCTTGCAGTTTTCCAGAATGTTTTGCCCAATTTCGGTTAACTGCACCTGTCTGGTTGTGCGTTGAAACAACAATACGCCAAGATTCTTTTCTAGCGTTAACACACGTGCGCTGAGTCTGGATTTGGAAATCCCCAAAGCGCGACTGGCGGCGCTAAAACCGCCAAATTCAGCGACACAGGTGAAGTAATACAGATCGTTCAAATCCAGATTCATCAGTTTCTGCATTGCATTATCCTAAAAATCGAGACAGTCCTTCCTATTTACCCCTCTTCTGCCGCGATTAGCCAGCAAATATACTCATTTACCATAAAAAACCTCGTCGCAGTCGAAAGGAGAGCGCTATGGAAGCGGTTATGATTGATTCATTTTCTGACACACCCAAACTAGCCACGCTAGATAAACCCACTCCAGCCCCAGGTGAAATTCTGCTGCGAATGGTAGCCGCTAGTCTCAATCCCATCGATTGGCGCATTGCTACAGGGTTTTTGGATGGCAAAAAGCCCCATCATTTTCCGCTGATTTTAGGTGCGGAAGGCTCGGGTATTGTTGAAGCCGTTGGCGAAGGCGTGACAAAATTTTTGGTTGGTGATGCGGTTATCGGCAACTTTTTACATCATCAAATTGGTCACGGGAGTTTCGCTGAATACCAGGTCATTCAGGAAGATGCGATGTTATTGCGGGTTAATAATCTGATCGATCTGGTTCAAGCTTCAGCATTACCTATTGCCGCAATGACCGCCTGGCAGGCCGTTAACACATTGAATCTTCCCTCCGGTAGCCGCGTGCTTCTGGTCGGTGCCAGCGGTGGAGTTGGCACGTTTACAGTTCAGTTTGCCGCTCAGGTCGGTTACAAAGTCATTGCTGTTGCCGCTACAGAGGCAACGACTTTGTTGCATAAACTCGGTGCCTGCAATGTTATCGATCGCCATAAGAGTTCGGTTAACACCCAAGTTTTACTGCGCTATACCAACGGAATTGACGGAATTATCGATCTTGTAAACCCTCCAGATGCCTTTGCTCAGCTGCTTCCTCTGCTAAAGCCGCAGGGTACCGCTATCAGTACCATAGGTTCCGCGTCACTCAAGATGTCCCAGCATATTCGCCTGGTGAATCTAGAGATGAAACCCGAACTATCGGACCTGCGCCTGCTAATGGAAAAACTGGCGAACAACACGCTGCAGGTCGTGGTCGACCGAACTATTGGCTTAGAGCAGGTGCCCGCCGCGTTGGAGCAAATACGCCAAGGTGGCATACGTGGAAAGATTCTGATCAGATATTGATGACCTAGGAATAACACTATGAATATTCATGCAGCCGTTAGCGTTGAGAGTAACCCTTTGCTCCAGATCCGCCAATTAAGGTTGGAGGAACCGCGAGAGAATGAGGTTCTGGTAAAAATTATTGCAACGGGCCTATGCCATACCGACATTGCATCGCACCAACAAGTGATCAATGTACCTCTGCCTGCGGTTTTAGGTCATGAAGGTGCTGGCATTGTTGAACGCGTCGGTTCTGGTGTTAAGCATATCCAACCGGGCGATCACGTCGTGCTTTCGCTTGCTTCCTGCGGAGAATGTGAAAAATGCCATATCGGTTTACCGACCTATTGCCGTGAACATTGGCCACTTAACTGGCACGCCAGTCGCAGCGATAAATCGGTTTCGCTACAAGACCCCACGAGTGGCGAAGCCATTCATAGCCATTTTTTCGGCCAATCGTCTTTTGCCAATTATGCCACGGTAAATGTCCGCAGCGTGGTGCCCGTGGATAAAACCATTCCTCTGGAATATTTGGGGCCGCTGGCGTGCGGGATGATGACCGGCGCCGGTGCCGTCTTAAATAGCCTGAAACCTGAGGCGGGTTCCTCGATAGCTATTTTCGGGATGGAAGCCGTTGGGCTTGCCGCTATCATGGCCGCAGTTTTAGCGGGCTGTACCACAATTATCGCCGTGGATATCAAAGCCAATCGGTTGACGCTGGCAAAAAGCCTGGGCGCCACTCACAGTATCGATTCCTCAAAGGATCGCACGCGAAATAGCCTCCCAATGCTGCTTCAAGAACTAACCGATGGCCGAGGAGTGGACTACGTGGTGGAGGCCGCAGGTAGCCCGGCAGTGATGGAAAGCGCAATTGCGGCTCTGGCAGAGAACGGCCAATGCGTCCTGACCGGCGTGGTCGCACCAAATGCCACTTTACCATTAAATATTATGCACTTACTACGTGGCCGTTTGGTTCGAGGTTCCATTATGGGTGATGCCGCACCGATATCATTCATTCCGCGATTGGCTAGCCTATTTCAGCAGGGACACTTTCCTGTCGACAAATTGGTACGTTTTTACGCCCTGGATCAAATTAATCAGGCCATGGCTGACTCTCAGTCTGGCAGCACAATTAAAGCCGTAATAAAAATGCAGCATCTGGCTGTCTAAACAAAATAGTGGGGTTTCTCATGAGCAAGCTAATAAAATGTTTATTGATCTTCACCGCAATATCAGCCAGTTCTACCGCCCTGGCCGCACAACAACTGTCAGATCATATTATAAGTAAAGAGGGTAAATACTATCTGCTCCCAGGCTATAGCACTGAAGATGTTGCCATATTCTTTTGGCAAAGCCTGAATCGTTGGTCAGAAAAACCGGATAACGTCGCAAAATATTTTACGCCCGCCGGAGAGTTCGAATTGGTTTATGCGCCGGTGGATGATTTCCCGATATTTTCACGAGGTTCAAGAGGCCGCGAAGCGATGACGGCCTATTTCACTAAAATAAGTGCCTATCTGGAGGACTTACGTTATTCCAAACCTCAAACCTGGACCCAATTAGCGACAGATAAACCTGGAGTCTACGTGTTCGAATACAGCAGTTCAGGTTTTATTCGTTCCGCTACATCTGAAGATAAAAAATCGAAAAACCATAAAAAGCCTTATCACCAGAACTTTATCAGTATTGTGACGGTTTCACCCGACGGTCAGTTAAAAAACGTCAAAGAATATTGGGATCCCTACGTTGCTCTACGCGATTTCCATATGATAGATAAAGCGCAGCCCCAGTCTTAAGTTAGCTAAGAATCAGCATTACGACTTATCGAACAAATAAGGCTGTCGATATATTAGCTGCATTTCCCCCCAATGCCGACGGGATCACTTACCGTATATAACCTTTCGATTCTGATGAGGCGCAAAGGTTATCGTTTTGATCCCTGTCGGCACGATCATTACGCCAAAAACATATTTCGGATACTCAACCGATTTACCCTAACTAACTGACAATGCTTTCGTGAGATAATAGCGATGATGGGTATCCAGATAATTATTTAACGCCATTTGTAGCTGATAGCCCTGTTTTTCGTAGAATGGTCGCGCCTGGAAGCTAAAAGTATCAACCTGAGAAAACTGACAACCTCGTTTAACCGCTTCTTCTTCAGCCATTTGAATCAATCTGGTGCCCATCCCAGAGTGCCTCACACTATCGGAGACCCACAGCATTTCAATATTTAGCCATAGGCTTAAGGTATAACCGGTCAGCCCGCCCTGGTTTTTGCCATTGTCATCAGTAATAAATACCGCCAAGGGATTTCTGCGTTGCGCACCAACAAAACGTCGATTAAAAACTCTCAAACCGTCACTAATAGCCTCAATATCTTCAGGTTTTGGTGCATCGGTTAATTCTAGTTTCATTATTCAGCTCCTGATCATTGGGCATTAACAATACTCAATAGCCGGAAGAATCTGCAACGGATAAAAATGAGCCAATGCGTGACGATAGTCATCTAATTTGCACTTTATGGTAATTAATAGTTTCGCCGACAAAATTTAATCACGTCAGGTGACTTTTAATAGGCTAATAGCTTGACAACTAAAACAATCTAAAAATGCTATATGTAGTTTATTTAAAAAAAGAACCGGCATTCTTCATCTATTATTAGTAGATGTGAAAAATAGTAGATCTGAAAGACGACAGGAGGCCAATAATGAATCGCCTAACACCCTATACCATTAAAACCGTCAGCCGAGAAAATCGCCCTATATTTGAACATGTAAATAATGAACTGGGTTTTATTCCCAATTTATTTGGCGTTTTGGCTCATGCGCCCAAGGTATTGAATGCTTATACAAAAATGTCGGCTGTCAACGGCAGCGCAGACCTTAATCAAAGCGAACGCGAAGTGGTTAAATTAGCTTCAGCTACGGCTCATGAATGCCATTTTTGCGTGGCTGGCCACTGCGCGGTTATTGATAGAAACGATTTGCTTGCCCCAGATATTGCTCAAGCTTTACGTCAGGGCGATAATTTAGCCGATGATCGTTTAAACGCGATTGCCGCATTTACGCGGGCCATTATACGTAGCCAAGGAAATGTCTCTGAACCTGAATACCAGGCATTTTTACAAGCCGGATACAATATGGAGAATGCGTTGGAAGTCATTTTCGGCGTAAGCCTGGCAACGTTGGCTAATTTTGCCAATAACTTAGCCCAGCCGCCGTTAAACGTAGAGCTTGAGCCTTACAGTTGGGCGGGAAGCAAATAAGAACTTCCTATTCTATTTATTATTTTTTGCAGTTTAGATTAATGATTCCATCGCGTAACCACCACGATAATATCAGGTTACGCGGCGGTATTCCCTCACTGCCAGCAATATTACCCCAGTTCCTTTTTTGTCTGCCCGGCTAGCACATCCAACTCCACGCTTTCCGTCTAACCTGCCATCTGTGGGAACCGATGCTATTAATAATCATTTAAATTTATTATGCTGCGAACTGGTAATGAGCCATTTATTCACTAACTCACCCATTTGTCTCTCTCCGACTTTAAGGAAGCATTGATGCTCCGCCGTTTTTTCGCTTACTACACGCCGTATAAAGGGCTTTTCCTCCTCGATTTTGGTTGTGCCATTCTGGCTGGTTTGCTGGAGTTAGGCTTCCCTATGGCAGTCAAAACCTTCATTGATAAACTGCTTCCGGACCAGAACTGGTCATTGATTCTATGGGCCGCAGCCGGCTTACTCTTAATTTATTTGTTGAATACTGCTTTGATGGCCGTCGTAAACTATTGGGGTCATGCGCTTGGCGTTGGTATAGAAACCGATATGCGCCGACAAGCGTTTAGCCACCTGCAAAAACTGTCTTTCCGCTATTATGACAATACAAAAACTGGCCATATCATTACCCATGTCACTAAAGATTTAGAAGAAGTCGGTGAAATAGCGCACCACGGCCCGGAAGATTTGTTTATCGCAATCATGACCTTTATCGGGGCCTTTATCCTGATGGCCATGGTGCATCTGCCTCTGGCCCTCATCACCATTGTTATCGTGCCCTGTATGACTTATATGGTCAGCCGCTATGGTTCGCAAATGACTGATACATGGAGAAAACTATTTGGTCAGGTAGGCAATTTTAATGCGCGAATCGGAGAAAGCATCGGAGGAATTCGCGTAGTGAAGGCTTTTGCAAATGAGTCTCACGAAAAGAAACTGTTTGCTAAAGATAACGAAAACTACCGTACCACCAAGCTACGTGCTTACCGCATTATGACCACCAGCATGACGCTCAGCTATCTGAGTACCCGTTTAGTTCAGTTGATCGTGATGGTTTTCGGCACCTGGTACGTCATTCAGGGGCAATTGAGCTACGGCGGTTTCGTCGGATTCTTGTTACTAGTGGAAGTCTTCTTCCGGCCGGTGGCTAAAATCACCTCGGTATTAGAAAGCTATCCGAAAGGGATTGCCGGTTTTAAACGTTTTACCCAGTTGATTGATACTGCACCAGACATTCAGGACAGCCAAGATGCACAGCAGGTTGGCCATTTAAAAGGTGATATTTGTTATAACAATGTCACTTTCGGTTATACGCCACAAAGCCCTATCTTTACCGGCTTGAATCTGCGTATTCGCGCAGGAGAAACCGTGGCTTTCGTTGGGCCGTCTGGCGCAGGTAAAACGACCCTATGCTCTCTGCTGCCACGTTTCTACGAGATAGATTCGGGTTTGATAACCATTGATGGTATTGATATCCAAACTATGACGCAGCAATCCTTGCGTCATAACATTGGTATTGTTCAACAAGATGTCTTCCTGTTTGGCGGAACCATTCGAGAAAACATTGCCTACGGCAAACTGGATGCCAGCGATGACGAGATCATGCTCGCGGCCCAACAGGCCAAACTGGATGAACTCATCAACGCCCTGCCCGATGGACTGGACACGCGGGTAGGTGAACGCGGCGTCAAGCTGTCAGGCGGCCAAAAACAGCGTCTTTCCATTGCGCGAATCTTCCTAAAAAATCCGCCGATTCTGATTTTGGATGAAGCAACTTCTGCCCTGGATACCGCCACCGAACAGGCGATTCAGCAGGCGCTGATTGAGCTATCTCGTGGTCGTACCACGTTAGTGATTGCCCACCGTCTGGCCACCATTCAAAACGCCGACCGAATCATCGTGGTAGATAAGGAAGGTATTGTTGAACAAGGCAATCATCAGGAGCTTTTAGGACAGCAAGGCGCCTATGCCCGATTGTACAATGCGCAATTTAACGCGGCCTGATCCCCTAAATACCACCTGCGGTAGATGGCGGATGGTAAACTGGAGGAAAATTCGACCAAAACCATTCCATCGCGGGCTTAAATAGGGTAAAAGGACGCCATGAAAATTCCAAAACGAATCCAACCCTTGGTTGATGACGGCTTGGTTGATGAAGTCATCCGCCGTTTGAAAAGTGGTAAAGAAGCCGACGTCTATGTCGTTCGCTGCGGCTCCGATATTCGCTGCGCCAAAGTTTATAAAGAAGCCGAAAACCGTAGCTTCAAGCAGGCCGTACAGTATCAGGAAGGTCGCAAAGTCAGAAACAGTCGCGATGCCAGAGCGATGGCGAAAGGCTCGAAGTTTGGCCGTAAGCAGCAAGAGGAAACCTGGCAAACCGCCGAGGTTGACGCTCTGTATGTGTTAGCCAACGCCGGCGTGCGCGTTCCTCAGCCCTATGCCTGTCTAGACGGCGTATTGTTGATGGAGTTGGTAACCGATGAAAACGGCTCGGCCGCACCGCGTCTGAGCGATGTTCCTCTCACGCCGGAGCAGGCGGTGCACGATCACGCCTTGATCATTCAATCCGTGGTCCGCATGCTGTGCGCCGGGTTAGTTCATGGCGATTTGTCTGAATTCAACGTGTTAATGGATGCGGAAGGCCCGGTGATCATCGATCTGCCGCAAGTCGTTAACGCCGCTGCCAATAACCATGCCAAATCCATGCTGGAACGAGATGTAGCCAACATGACCAACTATTACGGCCAGTATGCGCCTGAGTTATTAGGGCGAAAATATGCCAAAGAAATGTGGGCGCTGTATGAAGATGGCAAACTTCGTCCTGACACTCAGCTAACCGGAGTGTTTGCAGAAAGTACTCAGGCAGCGGATGTCGAGTCAGTGCTGGAAGAAATTAAAGCGGTCATTGCAGAAGAGCAAGAACGTCTGCGCGCCGCTCAGGATCCTGATTAATACCACGGGCAGAGCACTCCCTGTTGCTCTGCCATTTATTTCCCTCAAACCGATATTTTCTCTCCGCCTGACGCAACGCCAGTTTCGCATTTTCAGTTCGCCTCAGAGCGACACGGCCTCCACACGATTTTTACCCGCCTGTTTTGCCCGATACAACGCTTTATCTGCAATATCCGACATATCGCTGGCGGATAATCCCTCTTTCTTCGGAACCATCGTCGCCACGCCGATGCTGATCGTCACCTTACCTTTGGGCGACATCGCATGAGGAATATCCAACCGCTCAATAGAATCGCGCATCCGTTCAGCAACCAGAAGCGCTTCGTCATGGTTGCTTGGTGATAGCAGAACAATGAACTCCTCCCCACCGTAACGCGCAATCATATCGGTATTTTCTCTGATGAAAGAAGACAAGGTCTCCACCACCAGTTTTAAACAAATATCCCCGCGAGCATGACCATACTGATCGTTAAAGCTTTTGAAGTTATCAAAATCGATCATTAATATGGAAAGAGACTCTTCGGATACCTGACTGACCTTCCAGGTTTGATGGTAAACCTCATCGAAATGACGACGGTTGGAAACGCCGGTCAGCACATCCGTCTGCGCTAAGGCTTTTAAAATTGATTCAGACTGCTTCAGTTCAGTTATATCGAAAAACGAGCCATACCACATCGTCGATCCGTCATCATGACGAGTAGGAAAAGATTCGCCGTGAAGCCAGCGCATTCCTTTATCCGGCAATATGACTCTAAAATCACAGCGCCAAACCGATAAATCACGGCGTGAAACCATGACTTCTTCTTGCAGCATGGCCATATCTTCAGGATGAATCAGCGAGAATATCGGATTATCTTGTTTCGGAATATTCGTCACCTGTTCTGGGGACAACCCGAATATTTTATGGATACCGTCACTACAATACTTAAAATAAGACTCTCCCGCTTCACTGAGATGATAGGCATAAATCATCGCTGGGATGTTTCGCGTCAACTTGTCCATTATTCTTTTGCTGTTTTCCAGCTTTATCAATAGCTCTTTACGCTCGGAAATGTCTGAGATCAGGCTGACATAACCAATGGGCTCTTTATACTCATTATTAATAACGTGTATGCTTAAATCGCCCCAAAAAGCATCACCGTCTTTGCGTCGATAAAGCCATTCGCTTGATTCAGGTTGGTTCTTCAACAGATTTTTTACGCAGCTTTGCTCGGCTTTGTTGGAGTCGACATAGATAACCTCCGTCGCTAATTTTCCTAAAACTTCTTCCTTTTCATAGCCAAACATCTTTTCTGCGCCAGCGTTGAAAATCTGGATACGATTATCCAGATCGGTCGTGATAATCGCTACCTGAGTTGCAGCATTAAGCAGTGATTCCAAATGCAGATTAATCAGTTGATCATTACCGGCATGTTTATGAGATCGATCACTTTTACGATAGTTGCCCGCTAATCTCCTGGCGAAGAGCCGCAGGCTATTTCGGTAAAAATAACGTAAACTCATAAAATTAACTCACCTATATTTAAAGATGTAAATAAAACAATAACGTTTCATTAAGTTTATTAATGATAATTACTGTAAATGATAGCATAGGTGACTGTTTTTTTATAGAACCCAAAGGGATGCTGAGAACAAGGTAAGTTGTGAGAAATAATAGAATTGTTTTTACCTATAAATATGATAGCTATAATCAATATGTTACACCCAAGCTAATGCCTTACTTTTTAAATGGTCTAACGTAACCTATTCTTCCATCGCCATTATTACTACACTTTGTTTAAATAAGTATTGTTGAGAATTTTTTAGTATTAATTACAGCATTAAACATTACAGTAGTGATATATTTCGTAAATCCAACATTATTAACTTTAACAACCGTTACTCTCAATTTAAAAAAAGGGCTATCCGTCATATTAAAGTAGATTAGCCCATAGATTCTAAGCGCCTTTCTGAACAGTCTTGTGTATTAATTCGGTATTATTGATTAAATCGAACGGCAATGTGATCGGACATATAAGTCATCATCGCAGCTATAAGCGGGACGGCAAACAGCCTAACCGTACCGGTTGCAGCCCCCAGCACGGCGTAATCCAGCGTATTCCCCCCCTGATGCGTTGGCACATTGGGATCAACAACGTGGTAAGTATTCAGCATCGTAGTGCCAGGCAATGACAAGCTGGCGCGTAAACTATCCGGCGATTGGTTAAAATCCCCCATGAGTATCCAAGTTGCCTCCGCACGCCGCGGTAATACGCTGTTAGCCATATAGTTATCAATGAATTGCACAATCATCGCAGCCTCATTATGTTGATGCGCTCCAGCGTGAAGGCTAAAAAAATAGTCATTACCGATTCGAATGCCTAATGTTGGCCGTGCATTAGGCCCGGTTTCCAACGGAGGAATAATAAGGACTTCATCCGCCCGAATCCGCGAGGCAATAGCAATATTAACCCGATGCGCGTTGGTATCATGATCTATATGATAGATATAAATATTTCCGCCACGTCGTCCGCCGGGTTGCCAGAGCGATTCTTCAACGTCGGAGATCACACCACGCCGTTGTGGATTGACTCTATTTGGTGCCCCGCCGGCGATTCGTTGTAAATCAATGCCTCCTGGGGTTCCCGGACTGGGATAAGGGCATGCGGAAGGCGGTCTGGCCCCCGCCTCCTGAATGGCAACAACCTGGATATTTTCACGCAAAAACATATTGGCAATGCCGCTAACCCATTTAGAATTACTGGCCGCGCCGCTGCCCGCGCCTTGAATATTCCAGGTCGCTAATTGGTAGTCTGTCACTGAGGCTGATAATAACGTTGACCAATACAAGCCTCCAAACACAAACATCCTAGATAAAACACTCTTCATTATTCACTCCCTGTGGATTCACTCAGTTATTGAGCGGAGGTACGATGGTCCAGTAATGATAAAAATTGATCTCTTCGCATTTATCACTGTATACATAGTAATGGCTGATGCCAGGATGAATATAAAGGCATTCATTATTACTATTAAACCGCATAAGCATTCCGCCAGAGCTGACCAGTTCCAGATTGATTTGCTGAGTTCTCAATAAGGGATCACAGGTATCTTCAATGACCTGATATTCTGTCCCGTAATATTGTAGGCATAGTCCTGAGTATCTATTTTTAAATGATACCGTACCATTCCTATTATAAATATATTTCCAGTTTGCATTTTCTTTCCATCCTCCATTAAGATTATATGCATAATCAGCAGATAGATATTCTTTTTGTTTGTATTCGGAACTGTAGACCAACGTGCCGCTACCAATATTATAGAGAGATACAGCCTGATTACTTTCTTCCAATACGCGCGATGATAAGTGTTCTCGGTTATCAGAACGAGGGATGACATTATTAATGTTGTGAGCCTCAGCATGAATTCTCACTGTAAGTAAAATGATAAATATCAGTGCCATGTTTGGTTTTTCTTTATTCATGATTTACCTTTAGTCCGTTTATTGAAATTTAGAACTTCCGTTTCCCTCCCATGCTATTCTCACCTCAGTTCAAACTGTAAAATAATAGCATCCGGAGCCTGGCATTACGCTTATCCGAATTAAATATCACACTGAAAACAACGTAATAAGCCTTACTAACAAATAAAAATAATCTCCTGGCCAATTTCAAATAAAAATCAAATTATAAACCCAATAATAACCATGCGAATTAATATAATATCGACGCATAACTATAAATTGAATATTTACTGTAGAGGATAAGTAGTCGAATGGCGCAACAGATAAATTAAGTGAATTACTGGCCTAATTTAAATTATTGGTCCATGCTTAGACTCGAAATATAAACCAGAACCTGAGTTATATTGGAAATTATTGATCCGAAACCGCAAGGAGATAGGCATGTCATTTAAATCATTACGTAATATCCCATTGGCTGGTTTGCTGCTGTGCGCAGCCACCGCGTCATTTGCTGCCGCTACCAGCCCGACTACGCCAGCGGATATGAGCTGTAAAGAGTTTATCGACCTGAACCCGAAAAGCTTCACTCCGGTCGTATTCTGGATGTTGAATGACGATACGCAATATAAAAAAGGCGATTTCGTTGACTATCAAGAAATTGATACCGTTGTAACGCCGAAGGTGGTTGAGTTATGTAAGAAATCACCAGAGAAGAAGGTCAGCGACTTTAAGCAAGATATTGTTAACTTCGCGAAAAAACACCTGTAATCGTTTTCAGAGACTCCCTCTCGGCCGCAGGGGAGTCTCTGTTATTTCTCTTTTATGGTTGAGTTGAATAGTTGAGCGATTAGGTTACAACGTCACTAATCAGGTTGCGTGACTTAACAACAACGCTCCCCTTTTCATCTCAGTCGAAGTGGACTACAGAGACTTAGACTTTAAGAATGCTGCATGGTCGACGAACATTTTCACCGGATCAAGATGCACTGGCACTACGCCAGCCGTTTGGTTGACCGCATCCATATGGTCCATTGAATAATTCGAACGAATAACTTTACCTAAATGCATACTAAAACGCCCTACCATGCCATCGTTCTGTTCTGCCTCTCTAATAAAGAATTGTGAACCAACGCGCATCGCGATATGCAGTGGATCAGCTGTATTCAACCCTTGCTCAAGAATCCCTCCTTGGATAAATCCACCCCATGAATAGTAATGAACGCCGTTTTCAACTTCCTTGCCTTCGCCCCCCCATTTCTCTGGCAGACCCTGCGGATATTTGGCGTTAAATTCCGTAACGCCTTTCGTGGTTAATGCATCCAGTGACGCAATAGCATCCTGAGGCAGTTCTGGATGACCACTGAGTAAAGACATTAAATTTGTGAATGTAGAGACAACCAAATTAGCCACTGATTCAGGCAGGCCACCTTCGACAAAGGCTTCACGAACCCGATCGGCAAACTCTGAACCGTGGTTGACACCGTTAACCGAAGTGACAGACGCCACCAGGTCAGGACGCATCGCGGCAGCATAACGGCAGGCTAAAGGCCCTTGGCTGTGGCCGATGAGATTCACCTTTTTCGCTCCGGTTTTATTCAAAATATATCGAATAAAATCAAGTAGTTGCTCACCTCTCGTTTCATTTGAATTGGTTGCAGAAACTGACGCAGTGAACACTTGTGCACCGGCAACTTCCAATGCTGGCTGGATTTTGAAAAAGTAGGGATAGCCCAGCATTTTGTCAAAACCAAATAGGCCGTGTACTAAAATAATAGGGTACTGTGTTTTTGTTGAAGTTTTCATATTACTCATCCTTGAATTAATTTTCATTATGTGTACAGCAATATACTGTATATATGCACAGCATTTATATGGTGGATAAAATACAACAGGAAAATAATGCGAAATGCGCAAATGATGACCAGCATCATGTTTGCAGCTCCGATTGTAACCCACAATAAACACTTTAGTTACACTAATGAAACTTTCTCTATTTTCTTCATTGAGGGCAGTCAAAATTAAAGGGTTTCGACTTCATCATAACCAGCCATTAAAAAAACAAAAAAATATAGCTTTATTTACAATTGGTTATAAATTAACTGACGATAAAAATCTTAGAGATAAAGACTCGGGGAGAGGCATCTGTTTTGCCGTCTACTATGGAAAAACAGATGATAGATAAAATAAAATGATGATAAAGATAAATGCCAGTCCTACTCATCTGCGCCTGGCGCCCAACCTTATTTATAAACAGGTACAATATTTAGTGCACTTATTGAGCAATGGCCTTAATTTCGACCATTAATCCATAGTGCAATTCGGCTACGGGTACTACGCAACGCACTGACCGATGTTCCCCTAAACAATGAGCGTATAATTGATTGAATTGCAAGCACAATCCTTCATCGTTCAGATACCCCCGAATCCGTATCAACGCACTGCAATCGCAGCCACAACTAAGCAGTACGCGATCTATATTGTCGAATACCTGTGCCAACTGAGATTCAACTGGCTGATTCGTCAACGGTTTCCCTAGAGCAATTATGGTCAACTGGCCGAAAAGATAGGCCCGGCCGTCGGCGCAGGCTACGTGGCTGTCATGGCCTGGCGGCGGATTTCTATTAAGATTTATCAGGTGAATATCAGAGATTAATTTTCCTGCTGGATGAAGTGGGCAAAGCGGCTGAGATCCACATTTCCACCGGAAATTATCACCCCGACCCGTTTGCCGCGCAGGTCCAGCGCCTCCCCAAACGCCACGGCGGCCGCCAGACATCCCGTAGGCTCGGCCAGTATTTTCATCCGACTAGCAAGAAATTTCATGGTTGTAATTAACTCAGCGTCGCTGGCGGTAAGTATGTCGTCCACTCGTTCTTGTATCACCGGAAAAGTATAGTTTCCCAGAAATGGCGTCTGCGCACCGTCGGCAATAGTGTGCGGCGTAGCGATTTTCACAATTTTCCCACTGCGAAAGCTCTGCTGCCCGTCATTACCCGCTTCAGGCTCAGCGCCGATCACCAAACAGTGTGGATTCAAAGCCTTGGCGGCCGTGGCGCAGCCAGATAACAGACCGCCACCGCCCAAAGGAACGATGAGTACATCCAGGTCCCCCACTTCCTCAAACAGTTCTTTCGCCGCCGTGCCCTGCCCAGCCATTACATGGGGATGATCATAGGGAGGTATCAGCGTTAAACCTCGTTCAGCCGCCAATCGTTTTCCAATCGCATCGCGATCTTCGGTATAGCGATCGTAGAGAATGACTTCGCCACCGTAACCTTTGGTAGCGGCAATTTTCACCGCTGGCGCATCAATAGGCATAATGATGGTGGCGCGGATGCCCAGTTTTCGCGCGGCCAGTGCGATGGCCTGAGCATGATTGCCAGATGAAAAAGTGACGACCCCCTTCTCTCGCTGCTCTGGTGTTAACTGCGCTAAAGCGTTAAAAGCGCCGCGAAACTTAAAAGCGCCCATGTGCTGAAAATTTTCACATTTGAAAAACAACGACGCTCCGGTTTGGGCGTCTGCCGTGGCAGAAGTGAATACCGGTGTTTTGACTACTTCATCGGCAATACGTTGATGTGCCTGTACAATATCGTCATATCCAATTGCGAGCCGGGGCATTTTCAACTTCCTTCATCAGTTGGGAGATAGGTATAAACTGTGGAGCGCGCGACCCCAAAATTGTTGGCCACGACTGTTTGCGCATTTTTCAAATCCATCAATCCTTCCTTGGCCAATTGCCGAACCACTTCACGGCGTTGAGCCGGCGTCAGGCCGCGTGGCGTGGTGTTCCAGGCCGTGGCGAATTGTTCCAATCGCGCACGCAGAGTTTCCAAACGCGGGGATTGCAGATTTTCCTGAATGTCATTGGGCAACGTTTGCGTCAGCTGCGCCAGACTGCTGCTAACGGCGGAGAACAGAGAAATATCCATATTGAGGCAGAGCGCACCAATAAACTCTCCTTTGCTATTTTTCAAACCGATAGAGGTGCTTTTGGCTGGGCGACCATCGGGAAACTGATTGGGGTAGTTTTGGAGCACTTCGGGAAAGTTAGGATCGGCTATGCGGCTCAACCCCAGTTCTGTAGCAGGTTCCCCCACTTCTCGTCCGGACAAATTATTAGCAATTGCCACAATGGCGTACTCCGGATGGGTTAAATCGTGCAGCACGAATTCCACCAGCGGCGCAAAAGTGTTTCCTAAGGCTTCGACAATTTTTTTGCTCTCTCGAAGTAAGAGCTGGTCTTCTGTAAGTTTCATTTCTGAATTATTGTCATTAAGTGACATAATGTCAAATACTGACAATAATTACCGTCCACATATTTTTAGGCAATAAAAAAGCTGCACCAGGCAGCTTTTTACAGAGTTCCATTTCACCTATCGCACATCATCATAGGTGAAATAAATAGAGGCTATTTCGCTTGTTCACTCAGTGAAATCGAGCTTTTTAACGCCTGATCCTGCTGATGACGTTCCAAAGCGAGTTCAATCAGTGTAGTGATAAGCTCGGTAGAATTGATGCCAGTGGCGCGCCACAGCTTCGGATACATACTGATGTTGGTAAAACCAGGTAACGTATTGATTTCATTGATGACAATTTGGTTATCAGGCGTCAGGAACACGTCCACACGCGCCATACCCAAACACTCCAGAGTACGGAACGCTTCCACAGCTACGGCGCGAATATTATCGCTGATGTGTGGCTCCAGAACCGCCGGAATCACAACCTGAGCACCGCTGTCGCTAATATATTTGGTATCGTAAGAATAAAATTCATCGCTGATCACCACTTCGCCACACAGGCTGGCTTTCGGGCGATCGTTTCCCAATACCGCACATTCGATTTCACGCCCAACAATAGCCGATTCAACCAATACTTTATGGTCAAAACTGAAGGCCAGCTCGACCGCATGGGCAAATTCTACGGCATTACGAACTTTACTGACCCCAACGGAAGATCCCTGATTAGCCGGTTTGATAAACAGCGGCAACCCCAGTTTCTCCTGCACTTGCTCAAAAGTGTATTGGTGACGATTGGCGCGGGTTAAAGTGATAAACGGCGCAACGTTCAGCCCGGCATCCCGCAGCAGGCGCTTGGTCACGTCTTTATCCATACTGGCAGCCGAACCGACTACGCCAGAGCCGACAAAGGGAATGTTCGCCATGCGAAGCAAGCCCTGCAAAGAGCCATCTTCGCCTAGCGTACCGTGAACAATAGGGAAGACTACGTCCAGTTGCGTCAACGCTGCGGCATTACTTGCATCAATCAGTTGATGCTGTCGTTGGCCCGGCACCAAAGCGACGTTTTGATTCGAGTGATTCAGGGCGATCAACGCAGGGTTTTCCGCGTGTAACAGATAGCTCGACGCATCGTTAATATGCCACTGGCCCTGTTTATCAATGCCTAACAAGGTGACTTCAAATTTTTCCGTATCTACGGCATCAACAATATTTTTAGCCGATTGCAATGACACTTCATGCTCAGCCGACTTGCCACCAAAAATGACCCCAACCCGTATTTTCGTCACGCCAGATTCCTTCTTCAACCCATTACCAACCGATAAGTAAAGTCATGCTAAAATTCGCACAGCAACATTGTTATTCTGCTTTTGGGTAACCCCGGCACGTTAGTTATTCTGCCCCCGATAAATGGGCGGCGAAATGTGACAATTCAGTGCTCTAACAGCAGGCTCATCACACTAATACAGTTTTCTGCTCTACGTAAGTCTTTCCTTGCGGAATAAGACAATCTTGACGCTGGAAAAATCCTATTGCTAGCTAAATACTCTAACTAACCCCAACCTTGGCTTGGTTTTAATAAATTTCAGATCACAACCTGACGTATTCTGGTTAATAAAGCACCGCATTATTTTACAGCCATCTGGCATAAAAAATTCGATTAAAATATTTCCCCTTTCATAATTACGCCGTTAGGTAACTCTCTCTATCCGTGTAATAATCCATAGACAGGTAGCATTTAGTTACCTTATTTCAGTGAGTTACCGTGTATCGGTGATTTCCACACTCTTTCTACCGTTGCCTATTTTATTTGGCTAGCGTCAGGGACTCAGACTATGCGCAGGATTTTCCTTCTTCTTTCTTCACTTATGTTTTCATCTTATTCGTTGGCGGACTGCCAGAGCTTTATTCCTCAATTGGCGAAAACACTACATCCGGAATTAACGCTAGCGCCGTCAAACCTGAACATCTGTAAAGTCTGGCCCTATGCACCGGATAAAACTATTGTCGTGATGACCCTGATTTCGGATATTCCCGAACAGTATTCCGATCAACCGACTTATGATGTCGATGTATTAGTGGTCGATTCGGCTACCGGTAAGTTAATCGCTCACCGCTACGATCAAAAAGCCATCAGCGATGATGCGATTTATACCGATAACATTAGCATTGACACCGCACGCTATCAATTAACGGCGGAGAACCGCGCCTTCGGCATACGCACCTACCATCGCGGTTCATCGCGCGTTAATCCAATCGCGGACTACGTATTAACCTTATATAACCTGCAAGATGGCAAACTGAATAAATTAACTAAGCCGTTGCAGATGGATCAATATAGCGGCGAATGGGACGGTAACTGTACCGGTGAATTTTCCGAAGATAAACGCACGATTTCCGTCGCTAAAACCCAGACTCACGGCTTTAACGATCTGCAAATCAATTCGGTCACCACTTCCCGTCGCAGCGAATTATTAAAAGAAGATAACTGTGTCGATAAAGAAGTCAAAGTGAGGAAAAACAGTATGCTGTTGAAATACAACGGCACAGAATATTCAGTTCCTCAAAAAGCGTTAAGTTTTTATCCGTTTTAGCGAAAGCCCCTTTTTGTCAGCACAGCGCTGGGCATGCACCATGCCCAGCGAAACTTCACCCTGAATTTAACGCTAATATTTCAGCGAGATAATCAACATGACGGAACAACAGCGCGCGCCTTTAGCCATTGGCATCGATTTAGGCACGACCAATAGCCTGATTAGCGTTTGGCAAGAGGGGCAAGCGGTACTGATTCCCAACGCCTTAAACGAGTTTTTGACCCCATCGGTGGTCAGTATCGACGAGGACGGCTCTATTTTGGTGGGACGCGCCGCGCTTTCTCGCCTGACCACTCATCCAGAAAGGTCAGCCTCAGTGTTTAAACGCTATATGGGCAGCAAAAAGCAGTTCAAACTGGCTCAGCAAAACTTCGATGCGCCCGAACTGTCCGCTCTGGTGCTGAAATCCCTGAGGGCCGATGCAGAAAACTATCTCGGCCAACCGGTTAGCGACGTTGTGATTTCAGTTCCGGCCTATTTCAGTGATGAACAGCGCAAGCAAACCCGTTTTGCCGCTGAGCTGTCGGGGCTGAATGCGGTTCGGTTGATCAACGAGCCGACCGCCGCGTCCATGGCTTACGGTTTGCATACTCAGAATCACGGGCGCACTTTAGTGTTCGATTTGGGCGGTGGAACCTTCGATATTACCGTTCTGGAATACGCATTACCGCTGATCGAAGTTCAGGGTTCCGCCGGTGACAACTATCTGGGGGGCGAAGACTTCACTCAGGCGTTGATAAATGCGGCGCTGAAAGAGTGGCAATTGTCTGCCGAATCGATACCGGCAACGGATTTGTCTCGCCTCTACCACAGCGCCGAACAGCTGAAATATCAGTTCAATGGGCAAACGGCCCGCTACGAATTAAGCTGGCACTGGCAAGACAAGCATTGGTGTATGGCTCTGGATGAGCTACGTATTGAAGACATCTGGCTACCGCTGATCAATCGCCTGCGGGCGCCTATCGAACAGGCGTTGCACGATGCACGTTTGCAGCCACAGCAGTTGGATCATTTGGTGTTGGTCGGCGGCGCATCACGGATGAACATCATTCAGAAACTCGTGGTACGTTTATTCGGCAAACTGCCACATCAGCACCTCGATCCTAGCACTATTGTGGCGTTAGGTGCCGCCGCGCAGGCCGCCTGTCGTTTACGTAATGAAGATATCGAAGAAGTTATTTTGACCGATGTGTGCCCCTACACCCTAGGTATTGCTACCGCCGAGGAGAAACGCAGCGGTATTTTCTCACCGATTCTGGAACGAAATACCGTAGTACCCACTTCGCGGGTGGAGACTTACTCCACTCGCTATCCGAATCAAAAAGCCATCAGTATTGCCATTTATCAAGGGGAAAGTCCTCACGTAGATAACAATATCTTTATCGATGAGTTTGAAGTTCCAGTTCAGCCTAACGGACGCCTGCAATCTCTCGATGTGCGCTTCAGTTACGATATCAACGGGTTGTTAGAGGTGGACGTGAATATTCCAGACAGCGGCGGCACTTTTAGCAAAGTCATCGACCATAGCCCAACCGGACTGACAGAGCAGCAGCGTCGGGAAAGCCATCAACGTCTCAACTGCCTGAAAATCCATCCTCGCGACAGTCTGCACAATCGGGCGTTATTAGCGCGTATTGAGAAAGCCTGGGCGCAGACGTTAGGTGACCCGCGCAGGCAAATTGGCATTTGGTTACGGGAGTTCGAGACGGTGTTGGCCGGGCAGGATGAAGAGGTTATCGCGCCGATTCGTCAACAATTGGAACAGTTTCTCGACGATATGCAGCTATAAACCATTTAGGACTCAAGCGAGATATGTAGCTTAAACCGATCGTAACTTAAGCGAATTGCGACTTAAGCCCTATGCCGCGATAGCAGAGACGAAAACGCGGGAGGCACCTGCGACGGTGCCTCCCCTCGGTTATTCGCCATTGCCCGCTGGCGGCCCGCTATGGGTAAATCCAGGATAACTTTTACCGAAGAAAAACAGCAGCAACGGGAATAGGGTTAGCATACTGACCAAAGCCTGAAGGCGCGGGGATTCCTGATTGAGATCGTTGGCGCGACGAGTCAGACCGCTAAACAGATTTCCCACCATCAGGACAGAAAGTAGCAACGTATTAGGCAAAGTATCCAGCAGCACTATATCGCCAACCAAGCTAATCAGCAGGGTTCCACCCGCCACTTGCTTCACTAATCCTCCGCGGCCCAGGCGCGTTTTCAAACGCCAGAACTGCCAAAAGCGACTCACCTGACGCGGCGCATTTTTGAAACCGGCTAAACGCTCTCGCCCTAATTGTACCAACATAATGGCGGTTAATCGCAGCGCCGGATCTTCCTCTTCATCTTGCGCCCAAAGTAGCCATTCATCGCTCAATGATTGTTCCGGCAGATAGTCCGGGTTGTCATAAAAACGGAAATTACCGGTAGCCAGACTCAGTAAGCGTGGATTTTCCTTCAGTAACGCTGTTTTAGATTCCAGATGCGGCGGCGTGATATCCACGATCATTTTTTTAAACGCCGCTTCATCCCGGGTTTCCGTCTGTTGCTCTTGCAACGCTGCCACATAATCATACACACCGTGGTAGGAGAAGAAAGCCCACAGCAATGATTTATGAGGCATCGGCGATTGCGCCATCAGAGACTGCCACTTAGCCTGATAAAAATCGCAACCGCTAACGTGCGCGCAATACTGATAGTGAGCCACATAATCATCCACCGTCAGCGGCAAATGCGTCCAGCAAAGATAGTGGAGCCGGTCTTCCATGCGTAACTGATGTTTTAACTGCTCAACCCCGTTGCCCCGAGTCAAATCGACTCGTTTAAACGCTCGAAACAGCGAAAAAGCCAAATGCTGCGGCGGTAGAAGGCGTGGATCAGCCTGACAGATCGTCGCCATTTGATCATCGGCAAATCCCAGCATCAATATCAGCAAGATACCCTGACGGAAATCATCACGATGAGAAATATTTTGCGGCGCGGGTAGCTCGATTTTATCCATTGTAGACAAGAATGTGAGCCAATCCTTAATCGGTTCCAGTTTGGGCTGGTACAACTCGCTTTCATATAAATGTGCGAGATTCAACGCAGGTAAATGACGCCATTGCCACAACCACATTTGGCACTGACGGATCGCCGTTTCCTGACCCAATATTGACGGCATTGGTTGATCCTGCGGACTATTCAGCCAATGAATTAACCCGGCGATCACTGTGGAATGTGTTAGCCAATCCAATCGTTGGGCAGCCTGTCGCTGTAATCCATGTAAAATCAGGGCTGCCAGCGGCGAATCCGGTTGCGGTTCATCCAGAATATCCTGTAATAACGCTTCGTTCCCCAGTGCTAACATGCTGGCGTGCCAATACAAACGGTCGATCTCATTCTCACCGCGATTATTCAGCAAATGCGGGTACATACTCTCTAACCGATGCGCGCCCGATTTCCATTTCACCAGCGCTTCCCCTTGCGGAGAAAACGTCAGCTGCGATGCATTTCCCCAACGCACCTGCGTCTGAATCGATTGGGTCGGCCTCAGATATTGCTGCTCATCGTCATCGATTTCCATCGAGGTATCAGCCGGATAACTGGGGCGATCCAACGCCTGAATCAGCAATGGCAACATTTCCGGCTGCTCGCGGCGACACCAGGACAACATGCCCTGCTCGGCTTCAGCATGTTGATCTAACTGATACAAGGCCATCCAGTGAGCTATCGCCTGCTCGCCGTCGCCCAGTAAATTGGCATGGCGAGCGCACAGGTACAGCCAGTCCGCATCTCGCGGAGATTCTGCCAGTTTTGCCTGACAAAGGTCCCGCAGCCACGGGCTGGGGATTTCGGCTAAACTGAACCAACGAGCCATTTGCTGTAATAATTGCTGACAATCTGGCCAGAATATCGCTACCGGCATCAACAACCAGCGCCGTAACGCCGCGGCAGGCTGTTCCCAATAAAGCTGGCGCGCATGATGGAAATAAACCACAGTTTCCACCTGTGCGGGCAAACTCATCGACGACAGCAAGGAAAAATCGAACATATCTTCACGATAGATATGATTTAGAAATGCATCCATATCAGCCGCAGCTTGTAACGATATTTCATCTAGCCTCTTGCGCCATTGCAAACGTTCCGCCAGCAGCCGGACACAGTTAGCGGAAAGCGCAGCCCCCTGGTGAACGCGCCCTAACAGCGGCCAACGTAAACGATCGACTATTGTCACGCTGTATTGATCAAGATGATAAATGAAACGATGCCAGCTCTCCGGCTGATAGCGCTCGGTCGGATTGACTAATAGCTCATCGAATTCGCTCAGCAGACGTTGAATCGCCGGATAATCCTCATCGATAAACTCATCGTCGTCGTCGTCCTCATCTTCTTCAGAATCTGACTCATTATTGATGACGCTTATCCGTTGTTCACTCTCTGTGACATTATTCTGGTTCCACAGGGAACGGGAAATCACCGGTTTCTCCGCCCAGCGGCGCGCCTCATCATAGGCCGCACGCAGTCGCTTAAACCCTTCAGGATCGCTTTCCGGATGGAAGTCAGGCAAACGCTGACGATAAGCCGCCTGAATAATCTCCTGATCTTCCGTTGGAGCCACGCCCAGCAGTGCCCAGCAATTTGTCTCCATCACAGATTCACTCCCTGTAAAGATTCTGGTCGTTCTATTTCGATTATTTCGATTTGCCACGGAAGGCGCTTAAAGGTCGGGTTTCGGGTGAGATACAATTCGCTGGCATACTCCATGCTAGCCGCCGTGCCGCTGCATTGACTGAGGGCAAAATTCAGGGTTTCCGGCGTGTCGTTATCTTGCGTTAACCAATAGGCTCGGCCAATCAGAAAGGCGTTATAATAACTTTCCCAATCACCGTAATAATGCCTAGCGCGTGAAGCAAATTGGGTATGGAACCACAGATTTTCCTCTTCATTAATCCAACGGTTGAGCAGCCCAATGCGGCATAAAAAACTGACGCGAGCCAAATCCCAGGCCTGAATTCCTCCTTCACCGCAAATTGCCGCCGTCTCAGCGACCAGATTGAGCCAAACCTGCTCTCGCCCGGTGCGTTGAGCCACGTAATCCTGCCATTCCCTATGGCTAAAGCGATGCCACATATGATAATAACCTGCCAAATGTGGTGCGTGGCCGTCATCGGTCATCCGAACGACCATAGCGATCAGTTCCTCGCGATTATCCACGCCCCAGCTCTCGGTTAAATCTACCGTAGTATCAAAAGGATAGAATTTAGGGCAATCATAGGCCGCCCCCTGTTCCTGGTTCAGGGCAACCAAAGGCGCAGATAGCGTCAATAACCAGCGCTGATAATTTTGCTCAATCAAAGGAGTGTCCATTCATCTGAATTCGTTCTCGGTATCCGTTAGCAGTGAGCCACGAAAAATAAGGCATCACCGCTAAGATAAATGCCAGAGGCAAATTTGGGCGAAACGCCGCCCTTCGTATCAATAGTTAGCTTTAATTAGCTTTCGTAAACCCAGGTATGTTTAGGACACCCCTGCGGGCCGGGGGAAATTTGCTTACCACTTTCATCAAACTTTGTTTCGCACCCCCCTACAACCACGCCTTGTTTATAGATTCCGCGGCTTTTTACCTGTCCATTTGGGTAATAACAGATATTTTCGCCCTCTCGATGAGCCCCCTGATTATCCTTATACTCTTTCCCCTCGAGAACAAAAGCTTCAAAACCTTGCAGATGGACGCGACATTCAATCTGACCGTTCGGATAATAACTAGTCTGAATACGCGAATCATTTTTACCTAGCAGGGTTTCATCTTTTTTCTGCCCGTTGGGGTACCAGCTATTATTAGTTTGCTGACGTCCCCACAGATAATCTTTATCGCTCACTGGACTGCCATCGGGGTTAAATTCGCGCTGATGTCCGCAATAGCCGCTTTGTTCAAAACCATTACTGAATTGGCAAATGTTAGCCTCAATCAGCAATACACCTTTCTCATTGAATACCTGACGGATACCGGTATTTCTACCGCGAATGTAATCAGCAATTTCTTGAGGCTTACCGTTAGGGAAGTTATAGCGGAAGGAGCCATGCAGTTCTCCATTTAAAAATCCACGATCTGCACGTAACGTCACGCCATCTTCGTAATAAACAATTTCTCGTCCGTTTAGTTGTCCGTGTGCATAAGTACCACGAGACAGTAATTTACCTTGCTCGCTGTACACTTCTTTATCACCGGATAATTCACCAGATTTATAATTAGAATATTCCCGCAGTTGGCCTTTGGCATCAAATTTACGATATGCCCCGTCCCTTTGACCTTTGCTCAGCACTAGCTCTTCGCGACCGCCGTCTTCGGTCAAAATAAGCCAATCGCCGGTTCTGAGGTCGTGCAAATAGCTGCCGACTGCTCCGGGCATTCGCCAGTGACCTTCTTTTTCACCGTTTACGTAGTTTCCCTGCTCAGTAATCTTCCCTTTAAACTGTCTCTCGCTTGGGCCATTACGCCGATCGTTAACAAAAGTATCGAACCCCGTTAGGCCATAGTCTTCACTGGCTTCACCGTCACTAATTTCCCAACGCCCTTCGCGTTTGTCGTTCACCATCATGCCGGTGCGACTTGCTTCACGCCCGATGATTTTCCATTTACCGTGGCGTTTGCCGTAAACATAAGTGCCGAATAATTGCTCCTGTTCGCCGTTATTGATACTCCATTCGCCGGTTTCTTTCCCTTGTTTATATTGTCCGCGTGTCATAATTTCGCCCATTTGATAGACAATATATGGGCCATCTTCAGTACCGCGATATTGTTTAGGATCGGCTTCCCAGCTCATTCTGGCAATATGGTAACTTGGGCGCGCATCTTCTTCGCTAAATACCCAGCGGATATAAGTAACAGTCAGGAAAAGCCCTTCTTTTTGCTGGTATGTTTTTTTATAAAATACCGCGTCGGTAGAGAAGAGATCTTTAGGTTCAGGTATGGGTTGCTCGTCTTCATTAAAGTAGCTGACCAATTTCCCCTGCAAATGATCGATCGCGTCAAATTCCGCAATTCCGGTCGGCTGGTAAGTTATAGCGAGGTCGAATGGCGTCAATTTAGCTAATGCGGTTTTAATCATCACCGCCGTCGGCGCTTTTTGATTGCTGATAATCTTATCGAGGGCAGACTGCAATTTATCGACTTTAACAAAACCGCGACCATTCTCCCAATAGCGATAAGCTCGTAATTGATAGGCCTTGCCGGTTTTACTTAATACCAAGGTCAGCGGGCCAGCGTTATCCATATCGAAGAAAAAGACCGACTCAATACTGGCATGGCCAAAACGATCCAGCGTACGCTGTGTAGGATCCGGGTTAGCTTCGTCCTCACACAGACAATAATATCCGTTAACCCCATTGGCCTCTTTAATAAAGGCGATCACGGCGGTGCCTTCTCTGGCACCATAAATAACCGGGTGAGCCAGCATTTTGCCATCGAAGAAGTAAGATTGAGTTTCAGCTGCCTGAGCACCGCTTCCCAACGTCAACATCCCGGTTAATATGGCTATCCCTATACTTTTCATTTAACAATCAGCCTTAGCGCTCAGCAATTTTTAATAATTTATAAAATTGCGTGAGTGTATATGCCAAATTGTCTATTTAAGCAATATGATTAGTTGATTAACCAGTCTGCTGCCAAAACTGCTCTAATCAATTGACAATAAAAGAATAAAAATTTTGGATATGGCAGTGTTAAACCCCTTTATCTCTACATTTTTTAGTGACAGACACGGCGCTGAGGAATTTAACTCCCTAGCTCAAACGCCTGTTCAAAGGGCAAAATGTAGCATTTAGCTTAATTCAATTTTTATCGCCGCCATTCCATCTCAAAACACTGCAAATATTTTTGCGCTGACGGTGAAAAATACTCGCCCTCACGCAGCAAATTAAAATCATGGCGTAAATAAAATGCCAAAGCGTTGGGGGTTGAGGAAAGCCTCAGGGTATTAATACCGCGGGCAATAGCCTCCTGTTTAATAGCATCCAGTATCCGTGAACCCACGCCTTTTCCCTGATAGGTATCCCGCGTAAATACCGCTTCCACAGAATGATTTTTAAGATCGAGAAAGCCTGAACCAACGGGACAGATCCCTGCTTCATCATCTATAACAAAAAATGGATTGGCCATGATGACCGGAGGAAATCCCGATGGCATGACATCTGGCGTAAAAGCCGCAAGCGTGGCCTGATCATAAACGTTCCGACAGCCACTCCTAAGGGCATTATTTCTTAGCGCCCATAGCGCCTCGGCTTCTTCTACTCTGGCTTTTCTCACTTGCATAAACGCCCCTTTCTATAATGTCAATGTCGTCGTACCAAAGTATATTGCCCTATTGTGCCCATAGGGGCTGTGATTGCGCGTTCAAATAGCGTAATAGTTCCGCGAGATAAATCCGTTACTAATCATCAATAATAGATTTCAATGCAAACTGGAGGTAATATTATTCTCGTTGCTGATATATTTATCTTTACTGAGCAACAATAAGGTAAACGGAATTTAAGGGGAAATGAATGGACTTGAAAATAGTTTTTTTGCTGGCTTGCGCCACATTAGTTGCCGGATGTTCAAGCTCTTCCGATGCTGATTCTTACTATCAGTGTCACGATAAGACCTCAGCAGAATGTCGTGGTAAATATATGAGTTCTGGCCATGTGATAAATGAAAAAGGCCAGACTGACCGTCGAATGCAGCAGGTTCAACAACGCGGTCAACAGGACAACTCTACCGACGGTGGCGCTCGCTTTGGCTGGTAAGCCTTCAGTTTGCGTCTTTTGACCTCTACTGAAATCCTAAAAAGCCTATTACTCAGATAGCGCCGTCTGTTTCGGCGCTATCCTTATTTTCCCACTGGCGCAGTGCATTAAGATTGAAATCCTCTTGTTAAACTGCCCTGGAAAAACGCCTTAATAATAAACTTCAGTTTATCCTAACGACTTTTGGAGCAGATATGGCTCAGAATATTTATGATAACCCGGCATTTTTCGCTGGCTACGCACAATTGAATCGTTCAACTCAGGGGTTAAACGGCGCACCAGAATGGCCATCGATTGCCAAAATGCTACCCGACCTACACGATCTTAACGTTATTGATTTAGGTTGCGGCTACGGTTGGTTCTGCCGTTATGCCCGCGAGCAAGGTGCTCGGGAAGTTAAAGGTATTGATGTTTCCGCCAAAATGCTGGCCAAGGCCAATGAAATGACCGACGACAGCAAAATAAGCTACTGCCGTGAGGATCTGGAACAACTTAAATTACCGGAAAATAACTACGATTTAGTCTATAGCTCATTAGCTTTGCATTATGTCGTTAATCTATCGGCACTGTTCGACACGATTTTTCGCTCTCTTAAACCCGGTGGGAAATTTGTTTTCTCTGCCGAACACCCTATTTTTAGCGCACCGATCCAGCAGGGTTGGTTAACTGATGATAAAGGCCAAAGATCATGGCCGGTTAATCATTATCAGGCCGAAGGCAACCGCGTCACCAATTGGCTGGCAGACGGAGTGATTAAGCAGCATCGTACGTTAGCCACTTATATTAATCTGTTGATAGACGCCGGCTTTACTCTACATCGCCTTGAAGAATGGGGGCCTACGGCGCAGCAAATTGCAGAACAACCGGCATTGGATGAAGAAAAAGAGCGCCCAATGTTATTTTTGGTTTCTGCTACAAAATCTTAATGTGCCACTATTCCAGCTATATACATCGTCAGCGCAGGCCATTTAATTTCCTATAAAACCAGAAAACCCGCACAAGGCGGGTTTTTTGTTGGCAATTTTTATCGGATAGAAAACCGGGGATTTCTAACCTGATAATTAGCCGTTATTGCCTGTCTTTACAGGACAACAACATTGGCCGCCGAAGGCCCTTTCGCGCCGTTCTCAATCGAGAACTCT
>NZ_QCZL01000027.1:0-61774 GCF_003634395.1 Yersinia sp. IP36721 | reverse complement strand
ATGGTCAAGCCGGAGGGCGTCACCGGCGTACTGGCGGATATGACTACGCTGTCTAATGAGGTTTCGGCGATACTGGTGGCTGCCGACCGATAATGTCCTTTTTATATGCGCCCTTTTACAGGGCGTTGTTGTTTCGTTTCTCTCCGAACGCTCATCAGATGCCCCCCGCGCGCTAAACCGTCAACATACTCTCTACCAACCACCAACGGAGAGTTACCCCATGGGTGATTATCACCACGGCGTCCGTGTCCTCGAAATCAACGAAGGCACACGCGTTATTTCCACCGTTTCAACCGCCGTTGTCGGCATGGTCTGCACCGCACCTGATGCGGATGCCAAAACCTTTCCGCTTAACGTGCCAGTACTGATTACTGACGTGATTGTTGCCGCAGGAAAAGCCGGTAAAAAAGGCACTTTATCCGCTGCGCTGGCCGCGATTGGCGATCAGTGCAAACCGGTCACCGTTGTTGTTCGCGTGGCCGAAGGGGACGGCGAGAACGAGGATGAGATTCAGGCGGCGACCATTTCCAATATCATCGGCGGTGCAGATGAAAACGGCCAGTATACCGGCCTGAAAGCCTTACTTACTGCAAAAGCGGTGACGGGCGTTAAACCTCGGATTCTCGGCGTGCCGGGGCTGGATAGCAAAGAGGTCGCGGTCGCACTGGCGTCGGTTTGCCAGCAGTTACGTGCCTTTGGTTATATCAGCGCATGGGGCTGTAAAACGCTGTCGGATGCTATCAAGTATCGTGAGAATTTCAGCCAGCGCGAGCTGATGTTGATTTGGCCGGATTTTTTGGCATGGGACACCACGGCGAACGCCAGCACCAAAGCATGGGCGACTGCCCGAGCACTCGGGCTACGCGCCAAAATCGACCAAGAGCAAGGCTGGCATAAGACCTTATCTAACGTCGGTGTGAATGGCGTAACCGGTATCAGTGCTAGTGTGTTTTGGGATTTACAGGCACCGGGTACAGATGCCGACTTGCTCAATGAGGCCGGTGTAACCACGTTAATTCGTTCCGATGGCTTCCGTTTTTGGGGTAACCGCACCTGTTCAGATGATCCACTTTTTCTGTTTGAAAACTATGTTCGTACCGCACAGGTGCTGGCTGACACTATGGCCGAAGCGCATCAGTGGGCAGTCGATAAACCCATGACCGGCACGCTGATTCGCGACATTGTCGATGGTATCAAAGCCAAGTTTCGCGAGCTGAAATCGAACGGCTATATCATCGATGCCGATTGCTGGTACGACGATAGCGCCAACGATAAAGAAACCCTCAAGGCAGGCAAGTTGTATATCGATTACGACTACACGCCAGTGCCACCGCTGGAAAACCTCACTTTGCGTCAGCGAATCACCGATAAATATTTGGTGAGCTTAGGCTCGACGGCCAACAGCTAAGGAACCGAAACATCATGGCATTACCGCGCAAACTGAAATACCTCAACCTGTTTAACGACGGCTTGAGCTACATGGGCGTAGTCAGCTCGGTGACGTTGCCTAAGCTGACTCGCAAGCTGGAAAATTATCGCGGCGGTGGGATGAACGGCTCCGCGCCGGTGGATTTAGGGCTGGATGATGATGCGCTCTCAATGGAGTGGACGGTCGGCGGTCTGCCGGATGAAGCTATTTGGGCGCAGTACGCGACGCCGGGTGCGTCAGATGTTCCATTGCGCTTTGCTGGTTCCTACCAGCGCGACGACACCGGCGAGACGGTGGCGGTAGAAATTATAATGCGTGGCCGTCACAAAGAAATTGACGGCGGTGATAACAAGCAAGGCGAGAACACCGAAACAAAAATCTCGACTCAATGCACCTACTACAAAATGACCCTTGATGGCAAAGAGCTGATTGAGATTGACGTCGTCAACATGATTGAGAAGGTCAACGGCGTCGATCGTCTGGAGCAGCACCGCAAAAACATCGGTCTGTAATGCTATCTCCGGTCAGATAAATCGCTGGCCGGTCAATCCCTATTTTTGAGAGAAAAATCATGGCTAGAACTAAAAGCAGAGCAACAGAAAAAGTGAATATCGAAAACGAAAATGTAGTTACGCTGGAAAACCCCATTAAGCGCGGCGACACCCTGATTGAAACTATCACTCTGATTAAACCTAACACCGGCACTTTGCGCGGGGTGAGTTTGCAGGATGTAGCAACCTCAGAGGTTAACGCGTTGATTAAGGTGTTGCCGCGCATGACATATCCGTCATTAACCGAGAGCGAAGTGGTTAATTTGGAGTTACCCGACATGATTTTGCTGGCGAGTAAGGTAATTGGTTTTTTGTCGCCGAGCTCGGAACGTTAACCTTTCCACCGCGTTTGTCGGTCGATGATTTGATGGCGGATATCGCGGTGATTTTCCACTGGCCGCCATCAGAGCTTTATTCTCTGAGTTTGTCCGAACTCATTCTCTGGCGTGATAAAGCGCTACAACGAAGCGGAAACACTGATGAGCAATAATCTAAAGTTGCAGGTGCTTCTCAACGTCGTTGATCGAGCTAGCCGCCCGTTTAAAGCGATTCAGGCAGCGAGTAAATCCCTGTCTGGTGATATTCGCACTACGCAGAAAACCCTCAAAGAGTTAAGTACCCAATCCGGGCGCATTGAGGGTTTTCGTAAAACGAGCGCACAGCTAGCGGTGACAAGCCAAGCGTTGCAGAAAGCCAAGCAGGAAGCCGCCGAGCTGGCTATACAGTTTAGAAATACCGAAAGACCGACTCGCGCACAGACTCAGGCGATGGAAGCCGCTAAACGTGTCGCCTCTGAGATGCAACTCAAATACAACGGATTGCGTCAATCGGTGCAGCGCCAGCGCCAAGAACTACAACAGGCGGGAATCAATACTCGTACTTTGTCGAACGATGAGCGTCGGCTTAAAGCATCGATTAATGAGACTACAGCCAGCCTTAACCGTCAGCGCGAGGCACTTGCTCGCAACAGCCAGCAACAGGCCAAACTCAATCGTATTAATCAGCGTTATCAGGGGGGTAAAGCGCTGGCTGGAAATCTTGCTGGAGCAGGGGCTGCCGGTGTCGGTATGGCGACCGCTGGCGTGGTAGCGGGTGCGGCTATCTTGAAGCCCGGTTTTGATTTTGCACAGAAAAACTCTGAGTTACAGGCGGTACTTGGTCTGGAGAAATCCAGCGCCGATATGCAAGCACTGCGTACGCAGGCGCGCCAGCTCGGTGACACCACCGCTGCTTCTGCTGATGATGCCGCCGCCGCTCAAATCATTATCGCCAAATCTGGCGCAGACAAAGAAGGCATTCTGGCCGCAACGCCGGTCACGCTGAATATGTCGCTTGCTAATAAAAAGAGCATGGAAGAAAACGCCACCTTGTTGATGGGGGTTAAGTCTGCGTTTGGTATAAGTAACGACAAAACCGCGCACATTGGTGATGTTATCTCGGCGGCGATGAACAAAACCGCTGCCAACTTTGAGGGCTTAAGCGACACGCTGACCTATGCCGCACCGGTGGCAAAAAATGCCGGTATCAGCGTTGAAGAAACCGCCGCGATGGCGGGAGCGTTAGCAGATGCGAAAATTACCGGCTCAATGGCGGGAACGGGAAGCCGTGCGGTTATCACCCGACTACAGGCACCGGTTGGTAAAGCCCATGATGCGCTCGGCGAGTTAGGGGTTAAAACCGCAGACCGCAAAGGCAATATGCGCCCGTTGTTTACCATTCTCAAAGAAATGCAAAAGAGTTTTGATAAAAACAAGCTCGGCACCGCCCAGCGCGCGGAGTACATGAAAACCATTTTCGGCGAGGAAGCCTCATCTTCTGCCGCCGTGCTGATGGAAGGCGCGGCATCCGGTAAGCTCGACCGCTTGACCAAGATTTTTCAGGAGTCCGATGGCAAGACTGCAGAGCTGGTCAAAATCATGCAAGACAACCTCGGCGGTGATTTCAAACAGTTTCAATCTGCCTATCAGGCGGTTGGGACTGACCTGTTTGATCAGCAGGAAGGTTCGCTGCGCAAACTGACTCAAACTACCACTAAATATGTGCTTCAGCTCGACCAGTGGATACAGAAAAATAAAGGATTATCCGAGACCATTCTTAAGGTTGTCGGCGTGGGTATGGCGGTGATTGGTATGCTCGGCGCGATTGGTCTGGTGGCGTGGCCGGTGGTGATGGGGATTAATGCCATTATTGCCGGGGCGAGTTTGCTTGGTACGGTTTTCACCGCGGTAGCTGGCGGCATTATGACGGCGCTCGGAGCGGTGACATGGCCAATAGTGGCTATCGCGGTGGCTATTGTCGCCGGGGCGTTACTTATCCGTAAATATTGGGAACCGATCAGCGCCTTTTTTGCTGGCGTAGTGGAAGGCCTAAAAGCCGCCTTTTCGCCGGTGGCCGAGTTATTTTCTCCCTTAAAGCCGGTTTTTGACTGGCTGGGGGAAAAGCTACAGGCGGTATGGAAATGGTTTAGTGACCTGATTGCACCGGTCAAATCGACCCAGGAATCCCTAGATAGCTGCCGTAATGCCGGAGTGCTGTTTGGTCAGGCATTGGCTGATGTGCTCACCGCGCCGCTTCAACTATTCAACAAGCTGCGCGAGGGCGTTGATTGGCTATTGGAAAAGCTCGGTCTGATTAAAAGTGAATCGGCTGATATTGATATCAACGCTAGCAAGGTAAACCAGTACGCTACCGCTTCAAACGGGCGCGGTTATTCCCCTAGCGGTGGACTGTTAACAGCCAACTATGCGCCGGTCACGGCAAATGCTGGCGGTTACACCGACCAAAGCCAGAACCATTATCAGCTCGACATTAATGTGCCTCCGGGGCAAAACCGGGAGGATGCCAAAAACATGATCCGCGAAGTGTTGGAGGAGAAAGAACGCCAACGCCGCGCTACTGCTCGCTCGCGTATGAACACTGATTAAGGAGCCACAAACATGATGTTAACCCTCGGGCTGTTTGTGTTTCAGCTCCAGACCTTGCCCTATCAATCGCTACAGCAAAGCCTTGATTATCGCTGGCCGTCCAACAGCCGCGTAGGTCAGCGACCGGCCTATCAGTTTTTGGGGATCGGTGAGGACAAAATCACGCTTTCCGGCGTGTTGTTACCGGAAATTACCGGTGGCGTGTTGTCATTGCTGACGCTGAAAACGATGGCCGAACAGGGCAAAGCGTGGCCGTTGCTCGGTGGGGATGGTGCGATTTATGGCATGTATGCTGTCGCCAGTATCTCGCAAACTCACAGCGTATTTTTTGATGATGGTCGAGCACGGCGTATTGAGTTCAGCATGACGCTCAACCGGGTGGATGAATCACTGAATGCGATGTTTGGCGATTTGCAACAGCAAGCCAGCGATATGCTGCAACAGGCACAGAGTAAGCTCGGAGGTTTATTCTGATGATGATCGGAATGCCTATCGCCGCCGGTGCGGATATTGCCCCGGCGTTTATGCTCACACTCGGCGGCAAAGATATTAGCGCCAATCTTAGCAACCGCTTAATTTCGCTGACCATGACTGACAACCGAGGCTTTGAGGCTGACCAATTGGATATTGAACTGGATGATAGCGACGGTCAGGTGGTGATGCCTGCACGCGGTGCCATATTGTCGCTGTTTCTTGGCTGGAAAGGTTCGGCGCTGATTGGTAAAGGCCAATTTACCGTCGATGAAATTGAGCATCGTGGTGCGCCGGATACGTTAACAGTTCGCGCCCGGAGCGCTGATTTTCGCGGTTCGCTCAATTCGCGCCGCGAAGCTTCTTATCACGACACCACCCTCGGCGCAGTGGTGACGCAAATTGCTGAACGTAACAAGCTCACAGCTGCGCTGGCGAAAGGTCTTGCTGAGATTAAAATCCCTCATATCGACCAATCGCAAGAGTCCGATATTAAGTTTCTCACCCGGCTGGCCGAGCGAAATGGTGCCGAGGTTTCGGTCAAAGCCGGTAAGCTGCTATTTCTCAAAGCGGGGAACAGCGTGACGGCCAGTGGGAAGCCAATTCCAACAATGACCATCGAACGCGCCGACGGCGACCGGCATCAGTTTGCCATTGCCGACCGCAATGCTTACACCGGCGTGACCGCAAGCTGGTTGCATACCAAAGACCCTAAGCCCAAAAAGCAAAAAGTTAAACTCCAGCGCAAAGTTAAAACTCAGCACTTGCGCGCTTTGCAGCATCCGAAAGCCAAACCGATCAAAGCCAAAACAATCAAGCCGCAGGAGGAAAAACAGGGCGAATATCTGGCCGGGGAAGCTGATAACGTGCTGGCCTTAACCACGATTTACGCCACCAAGGCTCAGGCGATGCGCGCCGCACAGGCCAAGTGGGACAAATTGCAACGCGGCGTAGCGGAGTTTTCGATAAACCTAGCAATGGGGCGAGCAGATTTATACCCGGAAACCCCGGTCACAGTACGAGGGTTTAAGAGCGTCATAGATCAGCAGGCGTGGACTATCACTAAAGTGACACACACCCTCGGCGAAAGTGGCTACACGACGGCGCTAGAGCTTGAGGTTAAGCTCTCTGATGTAGAGTATGAAGAAGAGAAGTAAGATGGTGATATAATCATAATTCATTGTTTTAAAAGGACAAATAAACTAAAATCGTTACATCAAACATAGCCAGTTGAGGTGATTAAAATGTTTCATTGTCCACTATGTCGAGAAGCCGCCCATGCTCGTTCCAGTCGCTACCTGAGCGAGAACACAAAGGAACGTTATCATCAGTGCCAAAATATAAACTGCGGCCATACATTCAAGACAATGGAGACATTCGAAAGCTCGATCATGCTGCCCGGCGAAGTTATTCCCGCCATGCCACACCCGGCGCGAAACGGTCAACAAACGCTCTGGATGTAACAAAAACGATAAAGCCCCAAAATGTGGGGCTTTTTTTCGATGTGGCCAATGTGTGGACATTGAATGAAACAAATCCTTTTATTTCATGTTGATAGTGATAAAAAAGCATCACCATCCCTGTCTTTTAGCCCTCCATGATGGAGGGCTTTTTTTTGCCGGTATCCGTTATACTTGCCCCCCTAAGATTCAATTTGGGACAAGTTATGGATCTGCAATATGCGCGGCTGGTTAAAGCTGCGGCCTTATCGGCTACTGCACTAGCATCAATTCTACTGTTAATTAAAATATTTGCCTGGTGGGCGACCGGTTCTGTCAGCGTATTGGCGGCTTTGGTCGATTCACTGGTGGATCTGGCTGCCTCTCTCACTAATCTGTTTGTGGTGCGTTACTCCCTGCAACCAGCGGACGAAGAGCATACCTTTGGTCATGGCAAAGCCGAGTCTTTGGCCGCTTTGGCTCAAAGTATGTTTATTTCTGGCTCCGCTTTATTCCTGTTTTTAACCGGCTTCCAGCATCTCGCCTCGCCGGAACCCTTACAAGATCCCGGTATAGGCGTCGGCGTTACGTTAGTCGCGTTATTCAGTACCCTGATTTTAGTCACATTTCAGCGCTGGGTGGTGCGTAAAACCCAAAGCCAGGCGATACGGGCCGACATGCTACATTATCAATCAGACGTGATGATGAATGGTGCTATTCTTATAGCATTGGCTTTAAGTTGGTACGGTTTTCACCGCGCCGATGCGTTATTTGCGCTGGGTATAGGCGTTTATATTTTATATAGCGCCCTGCGTATGGGCTATGAAGCGGTACAGTCATTGCTTGATAGGGCCTTACCTGATGAAGAACGGCAGGCCATTATTGATACTGTGACTTCCTGGCCGGGAGTGATTGGCGCTCATGATCTACGTACGCGGCAATCCGGGCCGACTCGTTTTATCCAGCTGCATCTGGAGATGGAAGACGATCTACCGTTGATGCAGGCGCATATTTTAGCTGAACAGGTTGAACGCGCGTTGTTACACCGTTTTCCGGGTGCTGATGTGCTTATCCATCAAGATCCTTGCTCGGTAGTGCCAAAAGAGCGCCATGCTCATTGGGAGCTGTAATTTTGCGTTGATTCTTGAAACTGTGTTACAGAATGATGGAAATATTTACCGTTACTTCGTGTGACTTGAATCAATTCAGCATAGTGTTTTTGCTATAATATCCAATATCATGGTCGTAGCGTTGATTTTATGTACTAGTATCGTGCTCATGGCATAATCGGCTAATAAAGAATTCTCAAAAAATCGCATCTACAAGTTCAGAGGTAGTCATGGTAAAGAAAATCGGTGTGCTAACAAGCGGCGGTGACGCGCCAGGTATGAACGCGGCAATTCGTGGGGTGGTTCGCGCTGCTTTGTCTGAAGGGCTGGAAGTTTTCGGTATTTATGATGGTTACCTCGGCTTGTATGAAGATCGCATGGAACAGCTGGATCGCTACAGCGTTTCAGACATGATCAACCGGGGCGGTACTTTCCTGGGTTCTGCGCGTTTCCCTGAGTTCCGCGATCCGGCCATTCGTGCAAAAGCCATTGAGAACATGAAAGCGCGCGGTATCGATGGATTGGTTGTTATCGGCGGCGATGGTTCTTATGCCGGTGCTGATTTACTGCAGGCGGAAGGCGGTATTTCCTGCGTTGGCCTGCCGGGCACCATTGATAACGATGTGGCGGGTACTGACTACACCATCGGTTTCTTCACTGCGTTGGATACTGTGGTTGAGGCCATTGACCGTTTACGTGACACCTCTTCTTCTCATCAACGTATTTCTATCGTTGAAGTGATGGGACGCTACTGTGGCGATTTGACTCTGGCTGCAGCTATCGCCGGTGGTTGTGAGTTTATCGCGATTCCGGAAGTGCCTTTCAATCCGGACGATCTGGTTTGTGAGATCAAAGCCGGTATCGCCAAAGGTAAAAAACATGCCATCGTGGCTATCACCGAAAAACTCTGTGATATCGATGAGTTGGCTAAATATATCGAGAAAGAAACTGGCCGTGAAACCCGTGCAACCGTACTGGGCCACATTCAGCGCGGTGGTTCACCGGTAGCTTATGACCGAATTCTGGCTTCCCGTATGGGTGCTTATGCGGTTGAACTGCTGATGAAAAATGTTGATCAGAGCAAAGGCGGTCTTTGCGTCGGCGTACAGAATGAGAAAATGGTTAACGACCTGATTTCTGTGTGTATCGATCCGAAGAACAAGAAAAGCAAATTCAAAGAAGACTGGTACGACACAGCGAAAAAACTGTTCTAATCCACGTTCCAGGTCTGAAAAAAGCCTCCGCTCGCGGGGGTTTTTTGCATTTTACGGAACGTATATTTCTTAAAGATATAATAGGGTATTTTTTATTCTTTAATCGTTAGCTTAGTTTCTGGCAGGCTTTATCTTATCCAACCTATTGGGGTTGATTATATAAATTCTGGGGAGCGGGCGATGCGCAAATGGGGTGTAGGTTTAACATTAATGCTGGTGGCATCAGGTGCCGTGGCAAAAGATATTCAGTTGTTGAATGTTTCTTACGACCCAACGCGGGAATTCTATCAGGAATATAATCAGGCTTTCAGTAAACACTGGCAGCAGCAAACTGGGGATAAAGTCACGGTACGTCAGTCGCACGGCGGCTCTGGTAAGCAGGCAACCTCAGTTATCAATGGTATTGAAGCCGATGTCGTGACGCTAGCTTTGGCCTACGATGTGGACGCAATCGCTGAACGTGGTCGGATTGATAAGAACTGGATTAAGCGCCTGCCGGATAATTCTGCTCCTTATACTTCAACCATCGTTTTTCTGGTGCGTAAAGGTAATCCCAAGCAAATTCACGATTGGTCAGATTTGGTAAAACCGGGGATTTCCGTGATTACGCCGAATCCGAAAACTTCCGGTGGCGCTCGCTGGAACTATCTGGCGGCCTGGGGCTACGCTCTGGAGCACAACAATAACGATCAGGCGAAGGCGCAGGAATTCGTCAAAACGCTGTATAAAAATGTTGAAGTGCTGGACTCCGGTGCGCGTGGCGCGACAAATACCTTCGTTGAGCGCGGTATTGGCGACGTATTGATTGCCTGGGAGAATGAAGCCCTATTGGCGGTGAATGAATTGGGCAAAGACCAGTTTGATATTGTGACGCCGAGCGTTTCCATTCTGGCTGAGCCGACGGTTTCGGTAGTGGACAAAGTCGTCGAAAAACGTGGAACCCGTGAAGTCGCCGATGCTTACCTGAAGTATCTGTATTCGCCAGAAGGCCAGACCATTGCGGCGAAAAACTTCTATCGTCCGCGTGATGCGACAGTAGCGGCCAAATTTTCCAGCGAATTCCCAACATTGAAATTATTTACCATAGATGAGGTTTTCGGCGGGTGGACCAAAGCCCAACAGGTGCATTTTGCTACCGGCGGCGTATTTGACGAGATCAATAAGCGCTAAACGGCATTGAGATTCAGACATAAAAAAACCCCGTTACCGGGGTTTTTGCATTTTTACGTATTTAAACGTGAATTATGCTTTTTTCGCTTTAGCTGCGGCTTTAACGATAACTGCGAAAGCGTCAGCTTTCAGAGATGCGCCGCCAACCAATGCGCCGTCGATGTCCGGCTGAGCGAACAGTTCTGCAGCGTTTTTATCGTTAACAGAACCGCCGTACTGAATAATAACTTGTTCAGCTACTGCAGCATCTTGTTTGGCGATATGGTCACGAATGAATTTGTGAACAGCCTGCGCCTGCGCTGGGGTGGCTGATTTGCCGGTACCGATGGCCCAGATTGGTTCGTAAGCGATAACCGCGCCTTCGAATGCTTTTGCACCCAAAGTGTTCAGCACTGCGTCCAGTTGCTTAGCGCAAACGGCTTCAGTTTGACCCGCTTCGTTCTCTGCGTCAGATTCACCGATGCACAGTACTGGGATCAGGCCAGCGTCTTTCAGTACGCCGAATTTTTTGGCGATGAACTCATCACTTTCGTGGTGATAAGTACGACGCTCGGAGTGACCGATAATGATGTATTTAGCACCGATATCTTTCAGCATTTCTGCTGAAGTTTCGCCGGTAAATGCGCCGGAAAGATTAACATCGACGTTCTGAGCGCCCAGAGCAATACGGCTACCGGAAAGATGGTGTTTAGCCTGGCTCAGATAGATTGCTGGTGGAGCAATGGCAACGCCACAGCCGTCAACATTGCTCAGCTCTTTACGCAGGCCAGCGATCAGCTCGTTAACCATGTGAGTACTACCGTTCAGTTTCCAGTTACCCATAACTAATGGATGACGCATGTTTCTTCCTCCAACCAGGGACGCGAGGGTCAATAATAATGACTGCCGGACCGGCAGTTTACCTGCCCAACAGTATAGAGATGATTAATGGCAATGGCTTTGCTTTTTGTCATTAATTACGCCGAGATTATGGCTCGGATAGTGCCAGCTTAATCGGTTCAATAGCGAAAGTTAGCCCTTTTTCGCCGTTATCTGCCACTACATAGCGGATCGCACCGACAGCATGGCTATGGAAATGGGAGCCTTTTCCCTGCGCTAGCAGTTTGAGTACGTTATCCAGACTTTGCTGTAGCGATAAGGTGGGTTCAAACTGACGCATCAACGCTGCCATATAGCTGATAGCGACCAGCCTTGCAGCTTTCTCTTCATCACCTTTAATCGGTAAATAAGTAATTTGCAGAGTTTTAATTTTACCGGTGCCTTTTTCCAGCGCCGTTGAGGCATAAAGATTTTCATTAATCTTGCTGGCAGCACGGGTCAGATTGCTGCCCTCATCTTTAGCGCTAATGGCCCGAAATTCATTAATAGGTAATGATGGATTGGCCTGGTTGTAGCTTTCGCGAAATTTTACCAGGGTTAAATCAAAAGTCGGTGCCCCTGATAGCAGATAGGGCGCAGTGGGTTGGTTGTTCGGCACCGGAGCGCCGCTATTATCCGTTGGGTCAGCATGAGCTGTGCGGCTAACCGTGGCCATTAGCACTAAAATGGCGAGCACAGCGGCTATGGTATTTCTCATGACTTACGCCGTAGTTAAGGGAGTGTGTGGAAGATTAAAACGGTATTCGGTAGCCGTTGTCAAAAATCCCCGCAAAGATTATTCGTTAAGCTCGGCGTTAGGGTACACTTTGGCGCAATAATTTCGAAGAAATGGAATCGAATCTCTATGACCATTCAGCAATGGTGTTTTTCGTTTAAAGGCCGGATTGGCCGTCGTGATTTTTGGATTTGGATCGGCCTGTGGCTACTGGCCATGGCGACTATTTTTACGCTTGCCGGGCAAGAGATATTGCCGATGCAAACCGCCGCCTTTGCGATTGTTTTTCTGCTGTGGCCAACGGCGGCAGTTGTGGTAAAACGCCTGCACGATCGCAATAAAGTCGGTTGGTGGGCGCTGTTGGTGGTGCTGGCCTGGATGCTGATGGCTGGAAACTGGCAAATGTTGGCGCCGATCTGGCAGTGGGGCGTTGGGCGTTTCATTCCCACGCTGATTATTGTCATGATGCTGATTGATTGCGGCGCATTTCTGGGTCACGAAGGCGATAATCGTTTTGGCCCGGAACCAGATCCGGTGAAGTTTTTGCCTGAGAAAAAACAATAACGGGCTATTTAGATGAAAAAGGGCGCTTAGCGCCCTTTTTTTCGACCAAATTTAACGGCTGATTCGAGTTACCAGTAATGTTCGCTGGTGATATGGCCGGGTTTGCGACGCAGGTGTTTTTTCATTTGACGCTGATCTTTCAACGTCTGTTGCGTATCGCGGACCATCTGCGGGTTGCCGCACAGCATGATGTGATCGCGTTCGCTATCAATCTTCAAACCTACCGCCGCTTCCAGCAGGCCATGTTCAATCAGCGCAGGTACGCGTCCGGTCAGAGAACCGGGGGACTCTTCACGACTGACCACGGTTTGAATTCTCAGTTTGCCATTGTAGCGTTGCTCCAGTTGCTGCATTAGCGGCAGGTAACTGAGATCCTGAGCAAAGCGTGCGGCGTGAACCAGTACCAGATTGTTGAAACGTTCCAAATCGCGACCTTCCTGCAAAATCGACAGATAAGGGCCAATGGCGGTACCCGTCGCTAACATCCACAGGGTGTTGCAGTCAGGGATTTCTTCCAGAACGAAGAAACCTGCGGCTTGTTTGGTCACCATAATTTCATCGTTGACCCGAAGCTGACGTAGGCGAGGGCTGAGTTTCCCTTCCGGAACGTTGACCAAATAGAATTCAAGCTTGTTATCACTGGGAGCATTAACGTAGGAATAGGCTCGCTGTACCCGTTCACCGTGGACATCCAGTGCCAGTTTGGCGTACTGACCGGCAGTAAAGGTATCTATTGGCGCGTCAACCTGAATGCTGAACAAGGCGTTCGTCCAATGTTCAACGTGCGTGATTTTACCACTGACCCATTCAGCCATGCTTACAACTCCCGTTATTCAGATGTGCTCATGATGTAAATAGCGATGGAGGCATTTTATGGGATTTGGCTCGAAACCATTATCGATTAAATGTTATCAGCATAAAGTGTGGGTATTTTTATTAAAATCCAGTTGATGATGTACAGATTAATTTACGTTGCGGTCGTTTTTACTGCCAAAGTACTATTTGCCAAAATCTTACTCTAGCTGGATATAAGTTATGAATTTGATAGCTTATGCGCCATAACTAAAGGTGTACTGCGATTTGCCCGAAATTTTCGCAGGAAAAAGCATGTAATCTGCATTGAGATATTACTTAAGACCATGAGAAAAATAGAGAATTTTCACCTGCTGCTGATGTTAATCATTCTGGTTGCTGTCGGCCAGATGGCCCAGACCATTTATGTCCCGGTGATTGCTGAAATCGCTCAGGATCTTGCCGTACGCCCCGGAGCCGTACAGCGGGTTATGGCTGCATATCTGTTGACCTATGGTGCTTCGCAGTTGATTTACGGGCCTTTATCTGACCGCATTGGTCGCCGTCCAGTTATTCTGGCGGGGATGACGATATTTATGCTCGGTGCGTTAGGCGCTTTGTTCTCTAATAATTTACCGATGTTGGTGGCGGCCAGCGCTTTGCAAGGCATGGGCACCGGTGTCGCAGGTGTGATGGCGCGTACCATGCCGCGTGATTTATACGCCGGTACTTCGCTACGTTATGCCAACAGTATGTTGAATATGGGGATTTTGGTCAGCCCGCTATTGGCACCCATTATTGGTGGCGTGTTGGCAAGCTGGTTTGGCTGGCGCGCCTGCTACGCTTTTTTACTCTTATTGTGCAGCGGCGTGGCTTTTTGCATGTTCCGCTGGCTGCCAGAAACGCGCCCTGAACGAGCGGAGAAACCGCGCATGCTGGCCAGTTTCTATACCTTATTATCTGATCGTTCTTTTAGCTGTTATCTGGTGATGCTGATTGGCGCTCTGGCTGGGATTGCGGTGTTTGAAGCCAGCTCCGGCGTATTAATGGGCGGCGTATTGGGTCTCAGCGGCCTGACGGTCAGTATTCTATTTATCCTGCCAATACCGGCGGCATTTTTCGGGGCTTGGTATGCGGGGCGGGAAGGGCGAACTTTCCATAATTTAATGTGGCACTCAGTGATTAGCTGCCTGCTGGCGGGGCTGATGATGTGGATTCCCGGTTGGTTTGGCATCATGAATATCTGGACGCTGATCATTCCTGCCGCTTTGTTCTTCTTTGGCGCGGGTATGTTATTCCCGCTGGCAACGACCGGGGCGATGGAACCTTTCCCATACCTGGCGGGTGCCGCAGGTGCTTTGGTGGGAGGCTTGCAGAATATCGGCTCCGGCCTGACAACCTGGCTATCGGCGATGTTACCGCAGAGCGGGCAGTTTAGTCTTGGGTTGCTGATGTTTGCTATGGCGTTGTTGATTTTGCTGTGCTGGTGGCCGCTGTCTCATCGGATGCAGCGCCAGGAACATATGGTTTAGTGACGTTAAGGGCACTTGTGATTCGGTGCCCTTATCATTTTTTTGCTTAGTCGGATGAATTACAGCAGATATTCGTGCAAGGCTTCGTCTTTACGATCGAGGAAGTGAGTAGAGCGAATGCGGCGTATGGTGCGGGATTTACCGCGAATCAACAGGGTTTCCGTGGTGGCCATATTCCCTTTACGATAAATACCTTCCAGCAAATCCCCTTTGGTAATACCGGTCGCTGAGAAGATCACGTTATCGTTACGAGCAATATCGTCCAGACGCAGTACTTTACCCGCCTCGATGCCCATGCTCAGACAGCGCTCCAGCTCTTGCTCTCCTAAACGACGGTTTTCTTCGTTGTCCCCTTTGACTTCATGACGCGGCAACAAACGCCCTTGCATATCGCCGTCCAGTGCGCGAATGACCGCTGCGGAAATAACCCCTTCCGGCGCGCCGCCGACGCAGTACATCACATCCACTTCGCTTTCCGGCATACAGGTTAGGATAGAGGCCGCGACGTCACCGTCAGGAATGGCAAACACTTTGACGCCCATTTGCTGCATTTGGGCAATCACACCGTCGTGGCGTGGCTTAGCCAGCGTAATAACCGTCAGTTCTGATAACGGTTTATTGAGTTTATGGGCGATATTTTTCAGGTTATCAGCCAACGGTAAATTGAGATCAATTGCGCCTTTGGCTCCCGGGCCGACCACCAGTTTTTCCATATACATATCAGGCGCATGTAGGAAGGTGCCCTTATCACCAACCGCCAAAACAGCCAGAGCGTTAGATTGGCCCATTGCGGTCATGCGGGTGCCTTCAATAGGGTCAACGGCGATATCTACCGTATCTCCTTCGCCAGTCCCGACATTTTCGCCGATAAACAGCATCGGGGCTTCATCAATTTCCCCTTCGCCGATCACGATCCGGCCATCGATATTGACCTTGTTGAGCATAATGCGCATAGCTCGTACGGCAGCGCCGTCGGCGGCATTTTTGTCACCCCGACCTAACCATTTGTAGCCCGCCAAGGCGGCGGCTTCGGTTACGCGGGAGAATTCGATGGCTAATTCACGTTTCATGGCTCGACCTGTTAATTGCAGAATGGGAAAACGGATATAGAGCGGGAATTCTATCACACTGGGGCGTGGCGGCAGGGGCGAAGGGATAAAAAACGCGCTGCCGGGGGGAGCGACAGCGCGTGATGGGTCATGCATGTACTCTTTCAAATTACAGCTCTGGCTGCTGCGATGCGAAAGTTGACAATATTAGTCGTGTTCTTCCCAGGCTTGAGCACGGGCCACGGCTTTTTTCCAACCGCTGTAACGGTAGTTACGTTCCGTCGTTTCGATGCTTGGGCGGAATTCCCGCTCAATGGTTGCTTTGCTCTTAACTTCGTCCAGATCGTTCCAGAAACCGATGGCTAAACCAGCGAGGAAAGCGGCACCCAATGCGGTGCTTTCACGTACGGCAGGACGTTCAACGCGAGTGCCCAGAATATCTGCCTGGAACTGCATCAGGAAGTTATTGGCTACCGCACCGCCGTCTACGCGCAGGGATTGTAGGCGTGTATTGGCATCGGCCTGCATCGCATCCAGCACGTCGCGAGTTTGATAAGCGATGGATTCCAGCGTTGCGCGAATAATGTGGTTGCTGTTCGCGCCGCGAGTCAGACCGAAGATTGCGCCACGGGCATACGGATCCCAGTAAGGCGCGCCCAGTCCAGTGAAGGCTGGCACGACGTAAACGCCGTTGCTGTCTTTCACTTTGGTAGCGAAGTATTCGGAATCGGCGGCATCGCTGATCAGTTTCAATTCGTCACGCAGCCATTGAATGGAAGCCCCGCCGATAAACACCGCCCCTTCTAACGCATAGTTCACTTCGCCGCGTGGGCCGCAGGCGATAGTGGTTAACAGGCCGTGATTGGAGCGTACCGCCTCTTTGCCGGTGTTCATCAGCAAGAAGCAGCCGGTACCATAGGTATTCTTCGCCATACCAGGTTGAACGCACAGCTGGCCATACAGCGCGGCCTGCTGATCACCCGCGATACCGGCGATTGGAATACGAGTACCGCCTTTACCACCGATGTTGGTTTGCCCATAAATCTCAGAAGAAGAACGCACTTTTGGCAGCATGGCGCGCGGAATATCCAGCACTTCCAGCATGCGCTCATCCCAATCCAACTGATGAATGTTGAACATCATGGTACGAGATGCGTTGGTGAAATCCGTGACGTGTACCCGTCCTTGGGTCATCTTCCACACTAACCATGTGTCCACGGTACCGAATAATAGTTCGCCGCGTTTGGCGCGTTCACGAGCGCCTTCCACGTGATCCAGAATCCATTTCACCTTAGTGCCGGAGAAATAGGGATCAACCACCAGGCCGGTATTGTGGCGGATATACTCTTCCAGCCCGTCTTTTTTCAGTTTTTCGCAGATTTCTGCGGTGCGACGACACTGCCAGACAATGGCGTTATAAATTGGCTTACCGGTTTCTTTTTCCCATACGATGGTGGTTTCACGCTGGTTGGTGATACCGATACCGGCGATTTGATCGGAGCGAATATCGGCTTTTGCCAGCACTTCTACCAGAGTTGAGCTTTGCGTAGCCCAGATTTCCATTGGGTCGTGTTCAACCCAGCCGGCTTTTGGATAAATTTGGGTAAATTCCCGTTGGGAAACGCTCACGATGTTGGCGTCATGATCCAGCACCACGGCGCGGGAGCTGGTGGTGCCTTGGTCGAGAGCAACGATGTATTTTTTTTCAGTATTATTTTCTGTTGTCATAATAATAAGCCTGCTTTAGTTACCGTTTATTCCAGTGTCTGGATTACGCTTTACGTTCGGTGGTGCTGGTGGAAGCATCTTCTTCCACAACGCAGACGTCACATGGCAAATGGCGGCCAATCAGTGCGCGGTAGCCGAATGCACCTAATAATGCGCCTACTATAGGTCCGAAAATCGGTACCAGGAAGTAAGGAATATCACGCCCGCCCGTGAAGGCGATATCGCCCCAGCCAGCCAGATAAGCAAATACCTTAGGGCCGAAATCACGAGCCGGGTTCAACGCAAAGCCAGTCAATGGCCCCATCGAAGCACCAATAACCGCAATCAGGATACCAATCAGCAGGGGAGCCAGCGGGCCGCGTGGAATGCCGTTACCGTCGTCGGTCAACGCCAGAATCAGGCACATCAGAATGGCGGTAATCACGGTTTCAACCAGGAAAGCTTGGAAAACGGTGATGTGGGCATTTGGGTAAGTAGAGAAAATTCCTGCCAGATTCAGGCTTTCGCTACTGCCGCGTACCACTTGGTGGGTTTGTTCGAAATCAACAAACAGGCCGTAGTACAGGCCGTAGACCAGAGCCGCGCCGCAGAATGCGCCAACAACCTGAGCCACAATGTAAGGAAGGACTTTTTTGCGATCAAAACAGGCAAACAGCCACAGAGCGATAGTGACGGCGGGGTTAAGGTGCGCCCCTGAAATGGCTGCCGTTAGATAAATGGCCATGGCGACGCCTAGACCCCAGATAATACTGATTTCCCATTGGCCGAAACTTGCACCGGCTAATTTTAATGCGGCAACACAGCCAACGCCAAAAAATATCAGCAAAGCGGTGCCAAGAAATTCCGCAATGCACTGGCCTTTTAGGGTCGGACTTGATGTTTGGCTCATAGTGATGTCCTACAGACAGAGAGTTATAGGGTATTTATTGTTTTTTCCCCAAATTCATCCTTGGGGTTTATGTGAATTTATCGTTAACGAGCACAAACGAGAAATAGCGAAATCGAAATCTGTGTGCCTTGTCATAAAAATGAGCGAATTCGCGTAACGCGTGGGTGTTAGTGCTTTCTGAAAGTGTGATCAGACCAGTGCTTTTACTTTCCATTGTTGTAAATATGTAAAATATGACGCGATAACAGGCCGCAGGTTTTCAGCATTTGCTGATAGTGGCGCTAGGTAAATTGCGAGAGACTGTGCTTTGTGCCGGTATGTCGCTAGACAGGGGGAGACAGGCTACATACAATCGTTTTAATCAAGCTGCGCCGCTGTTTACGGGGGCGCGTTAAAATACAGCGCTTGTTACCGAGTTCGATGAATATATAGCGCGATGGATATTCGCAGTGGTTGCATCTTCAAAATGCGACCGCTACCAATAGATGTACGCCTTGCGATCATGAGGGGACTAAAGAATGTCATTTGAAGTATTTGAGAAACTGGAAGGTAAAGTTCAGCAGGCGATTGATACCATCACTTTGTTGCAGATGGAAATTGAAGAGCTGAAAGAAAAAAACAACACCCTGTCCCAAGAGGTTCAGGACGCAGCGGGTAACCGTGAAGCGTTAGTGCGTGAAAATGAGCAGCTAAAGCAAGAACAGCACGTATGGCAGGATCGTCTGCGCGCACTGCTGGGTAAAATGGAAGAGGTCTGAGGTTATTCTCGGCATCCATAGCGCTGGCAACCGATTAAGCGCAAAAGCAAAAGGGCGATATTTATATCGCCCTTTCTTATAGAATTCGTTTGGTATAACCGAGTCGGTGTTATTCGATATCCAGCGGATCTTCCGACAGAATAATCCCTGTATTATCAGCATACAGATGATCGCCGGAGAAGAAAGTTACGCCGCCGAAGTTCACGCGAATATCGCTTTCGCCGATGCCTTCGCTAGCAGCACCTACCGGAATAGCAGCCATAGCCTGAATGCCAATGTCCAGTTCGGCCAGATCGTCTACCTGACGGACGGCACCGTAAACCACAATGCCTTCCCATTCATTCGCGGCCGCCAAGCTAGCCAATTCTGCGTTGACCAGCGCTCGGCGCACTGAACCACCTCCGTCAACGACCAGCACGCGTCCACGCCCGTTCTCCTCAAGTAGGTCAAAGAGTAACCCGTTGTCTTCGAAGCATTTTACGGTCGTGATTTGGCCACCAAATGAAGTACGTCCGCCAAAATTGGAGAACAGAGGTTCTACCACATTTATCTCTTCATGATAGATGTCACAGAGTTCGGAAGTATCATATTTCATAGGATTAATGTCTGGTTGCGGCTGGGATAGTCAGTATATCCCTTTCTGGCTACTGTTGGCAAAATCATCAATTGTTAAATTCTGCCAATCCGCAGGGTTTTCTGGGAATTGGCAGAAAAAGGCGCGTTAGTTAAATACCAGACCAACGGCAAACAGGATATTGGTGAGCAGCGCAGCTTTTACCATATGTTCCAGCATCGGACGCATGCCTGCGGCGGTTGGCTCGCGCAGTACATAAATCGCGTGTTTTACCAGTAGCGGAATAGCCAGAACAAAGATCCAGCCGGTCCAGCGGTGCAGATAAAGCAGGCTAAACAACGCCAGACAGGCAATCGCGGCGGTGATTAATACGGCGTGATAATAACGGGCGCGCTGTGGGCCCAAACGCACGGCGAGGGTATTTTTGCCGTTGGCCGCATCGCTTTCGATATCGCGCAGATTATTAATGTTTAACACCGCAGTGGCCAATAAACCGCAGGCGGTAGCCGGTAGCATCACCAGACTGTCAAAATGGCCCGATTGCAGATAATAGGTACCGGCCACGCTTAGCCAGCCGAAGAACATTAGTACCGAAATGTCCCCCAAACCCATATAACCGTAAGGTTTACTACCAATGGTGTAGGTGATGGCGGCGACAATCGCCATCAAGCCGAGTACCAGAAAGCCCAGAATATCGCTCGGTTTTTCACAGGCAACGGCAATCAGCGCTACGCCGGAAATAATGGTGAGAATAACGGTGAGAATCAGCGCTTTCTTCATCTGCTCGCGGGTTATGATGCCTTTTTGCATTCCGCGCAGTGGCCCGATGCGTTCTTCGGTATCACTACCTTTCACCGCGTCGCCGTAGTCATTGGCCAGATTAGATAAAATTTGCAGCATACCGGCAGTAATCAAGGCCAGTAGCGCTACCGCAGGTTTAAAACTGTCGAGCCAATAAGCCAGGGCGGAGCCGGTAACAATAGAGGCAAAAGCCAGTGGTAAAGTCCGTGGCCGCAGGCTTTCTAGCCAGGCTTGAGCTTGGCTGGTAGAAGTTGATGAGCTCATAATTCGCTTCGGTCTGTGTGAGTCCATGTCAGCCAGAGACAAAAAGGGGAGGCCAAGCCTCCCACTTTTATCTATCCAGCGGACGCTAATAGAACCAAATTATAGAATAAATCGACTCAGATCTTCATCTGCTACGAGCTCATCCAGATGATTCCCAACGTATTCAGCATCAATAGTCACGGATGAACCGTTACTTTCGCTGGCATCGAAGGAAATATCTTCCATCAAACGTTCCAGAACGGTATGCAGACGGCGGGCACCGATATTTTCGGTACGCTCATTAACCTGCCATGCGGCTTCTGCGATGCGACGAATACCTTCTGCAGTAAAATCGATGGTAACGCCTTCGGTTGCCATCAGCGCTTTGTATTGCTCGGTCAAGGAAGCGCTAGGCTCGGTCAGAATGCGTTCAAAATCTTCGGTGGTCAGTGCCTGTAGCTCTACGCGGATTGGCAGACGACCCTGAAGCTCAGGAATCAAATCCGACGGGCTGGCAACCTGGAAAGCGCCTGAAGCGATGAACAGAATGTGATCGGTTTTCACCATGCCGTGCTTGGTCGAAACGGTACAGCCTTCAACCAGCGGCAACAGGTCGCGCTGCACACCTTCGCGGGAGACATCCGGGCCGGAGGTTTCGCCGCGCTTACAGATTTTATCGATCTCGTCCACGAACACGATACCGTGCTGTTCAACGGCATCGATAGCCTGCTGTTTCAGCTCTTCCGGATTAACCAGTTTGGCCGCTTCTTCTTCAATCAACAGCTTGAATGCTTCTTTGATTTTGATTTTACGCGGTTTTTGTTTCTGACCAGCAATGTTCTGGAACATGGATTGCAACTGGTTGGTCATTTCTTCCATACCAGGAGGCGCCATGATTTCAACGCCCATCGGTGCGGCAGCCAGATCGATTTCGATTTCTTTATCGTCCAACTGGCCTTCACGCAGTTTTTTGCGGAATGCCTGACGGGTAGCGGAAGGCTCCTGAGATTCGTCAACCTGGCCCCAGTTGTTTTTAGCCGGTGGAATCAGCACATCCAGAATACGTTCTTCCGCCAGTTCTTCAGCGCGGTAACGGTTTTTTTCAATGGACTGATGACGGACCATTTTCACGGCGGCGTCGGTAAGATCGCGGATAATAGAGTCCACTTCTTTACCAACATAGCCAACTTCGGTGAATTTAGTGGCTTCAACTTTGATAAACGGCGCGTTCGCCAGTTTTGCAAGACGGCGGGCAATTTCGGTTTTACCGACGCCGGTTGGGCCGATCATCAGAATGTTTTTCGGGGTCACTTCATGGCGCAGCTCTTCGTTAAGCTGCATACGACGCCAGCGGTTACGCAGGGCGATCGCCACTGCGCGCTTAGCTTTGTCCTGGCCAATGATGTAGCTATCAAGCTCACTGACGATTTCGCGTGGGGTCATCTCAGACATATATTCTATCCTTACGCCTTGTAAGTTAATTCTTCAATAGTTTGGAAGCGGTTGGTATAGATACAAATATCCCCCGCAATACTCAGTGATTTCTCAACGATATCCCGAGCACCTAATTCTGTGTTTTCCAGCAGCGCGCGCGCGGCGGATTGAGCGTATGGCCCACCGGAGCCGATAGCGATCAAATCATCTTCTGGCTGCACGACGTCACCGTTACCGGTGATGATAAGCGAAGCGGTTTCATCCGCGACTGCCAGCAGCGCTTCGAGTTTGCGCAGCATGCGGTCGGTTCGCCAGTCTTTGGCTAACTCAACGGCGGCCTTGGTCAAATGACCCTGATGCATTTCCAGTTTGCGCTCAAAGAGTTCAAATAAAGTGAAAGCGTCAGCGGTGCCACCTGCAAAACCGGCAATGACCTTATTGTTATATAGGCGGCGAACTTTTTTAGCGTTCCCTTTCATCACGGTATTGCCCAGAGTGACCTGACCATCACCACCAATTACTACATGGCCATTTCGGCGTACACTTACAATTGTTGTCACGAGCGAACCCTCGTTGCAGACGGAATGAGCCCCCGCGTTGTATCGTTCAACACAACGCGAGGCATATTGAGATTATAAATGGGGGGGGATTGATACTTTTCAACCCCCAATAGAGAGGGGAATACAGCTGGATACACCTGCGCCTTTCAATCGTTGCTGCATTTTATCTGCCGCAGGGCGGGTGCTATAAGGCCCCAGAACCACGCGATTCCAACCGCCACCGGTAGTAATCCGGCTCTCAATACCTTCAAATGCCAGCTGCGCGCGCACTGATTCGGCCTGATCCATTGCTTTGAAGGAACCACACTGCAACATCCAGCGCTGGGTTTTTTCTTTTTCCTTCTCTTTTTCCGGCTTCGGTGGCGTTACCGCCGGAGTAACCGGAGCCGGATTAGACGGCAACATCCGCTGCTGCGCTGATGGCGCTGTTACCGGCGCGGTTTGGCGCGGTTGGCTAACCGGTTGCTGAATCTGTGGCTGAACATTCACTGGCGGCTTGATTGTTACCTGAGAACGAGGAACCTGAGTGGCATCGTTATAAGGCACTTCCGACAGTTGTGTCGGTTGTTGCCGCATATCGGCCTGCATTTGTTCTAATAATTGGCGCTGTTCGTTGGTTAACTGGGTTTTTGCATCGATGCCGCCGCCAGCAGAAGGTTCGGTTGGCGTCGTTACACCAATCTGACGATTTTCTAGTTCTTTGATATACCGCCAGCGTTCTTCCGGCTTAGGCGGTAATCCATTGCCCGTGCGCGGATCATGGCTGGGTAACAGCGGGAGTTCACCCGGTTTGTTATGAGTAATGAAATAGAGGCCACCAACGAATACCACCAACAAGGCGCCGGCTAGCGCCACCAGGGTTTTCGATATTCTTGGAGCACTGCTTTTCTTCTTGCTGGTGCTCTTGCGCCGCGCTCCTGAGCGCCCTCGGCTTACATAATCTCTTTGTGCCACTATCGTTTCGCTGCGTTTTGATGTTGGAGTAAGTCAGTCATGTTACTTAACCCTATAATATTTGCCTAGCTTTTAGGCTTACAGGTACTGTTTCGAATGATTAATTCGCTATCTAACAGTCGAGAACCGCTTTGAACGTTATTCCCTTGTAGCTGTTCCAGTAATAGTAACATGGCTTGCTGACCAATTTGGTAGCGAGGTTGCGCTACCGTGGTCAATGGCGGATCGCAGTATTGCGACAGTTTGAGATCGTCAAAACCAACCAGTGATACATCTTCGGGAATACGAATCCCCATCTTCTTCGCTTGCCAGATAGCGCCGATCGCCATGACGTCGTTGTGGCAGAAAATCGCCGTTGGCGGTTTCGGCAGTGACATCAGTTCGGCAAAGGCTTCTGCACCGGCTTCATAGCTGAAATTGCCCCGCAAAATATAAGTTTGCTCAATGGCAATCCCATTACGGCGCAGCGCTTGTACGTAACCCTGTAAGCGATAATGGCTCAGCGGCATTGTCTCTGGCCCGGCGATGGTGGCAATGCGCGTATGACCCAACTGATGCAGATAATGTACGGCTTCAAAAGCGGCGGTTAAGTTATCGATATGAACCGTCGGCAGCTCCAGCTCTGGCGCGAATTCGTTAGCCATCACCATCGGTGGAAGGTTGCGTTGTTCTTCTTTACTGGCATCAAACGGCAGGTTGGAACCGAGTAACAGCATCCCATCAATCTGTTTGGTAATAATCAAATTGACGAAAGTGCGTTCCTGCTGGGTTTGCTGCGCGCAGTCGCCAATTAACACCAAATAGCCTTGTTGGGCGGCGGTTTGCTCAATACCCTGAACAATGTCGGCAAAAAAGGGATCGCTGATGTCCGGCACAATGACCAGAATAGTACGCGACTCGTTGCGTTTGATATTTCGGGATAAGGCATGGGGGGAATAACCCACGGCGAGGACGGCTTGCTCTACTTTTTGTCGCGTCATGGTCGAGACTTTTTCCGGATTCATTAATGCCCGAGAAACCGTCGCGGTTGAAACACCGGCCATTTCAGCAACGTCTTTCATGGTCGCCATACTGAATTCTTTCTTATGTTCCAACGCCTTTCTCCTTGCTCTGGCTCCGAGCCAGCACCAACGCTTTGAGATAGTTTGTTACCAATAGCACGGAATATTAATGTTTTATCGCACGCGAATGGGATTCCCGATCGGCGAGGTGATGTTCGTTCCAAGCCGAGTGGTCTCGGTAAAATTAATGCCTTACGTCATTCTATACAGATAGTGAGGTCAATTTGTTACCTAATTTGCATGAAAAATGTGACATAAGTAGTTTTTTTCGATATGCCTCGCAGATCACACCGTAAACGTTTGCCTTGTAACCCTACCTGTATCTATTAATTAACAAGCTAAAGACTAACTGTCTATGGGATCGACGTCTAAAGTCCACTTAACTTTCCTTGCCTGAGGCAAAGTGTTGATTAGCGGTTGGCTGCTTTTTATCAATTTTTGTAGAAACTGACGGGATGGATGCTGGAGCAGGAGTTGCCAGCGGAAACGCCCACCGCGTTTGGCCTGTAGCGCCGGTACTGGCCCCATGATCCACAGAGCATCATCTTTCATCGGACTGGCTTCCAGCAGATTGCGTAGCTGTTGCAGGAATAGCGCTGACTGTCGATTATCGTGATCTTCGCTGCGTACAATAATATGGCTGGTGTAAGGCGGCAGAAAAACGCTTTGGCGCTCTGCCAGAGCCTGTTTGGCAAAATCATCGTAGCCGCGTTGCAGCAGGGTTTGCAGCAAGGGGTGCTCCGGATGATGGGTTTGCAGGATCACTTCGCCTTTTTTGCCTGCTCGTCCGGCTCGGCCAGAAACCTGCGTATACAGTTGAGCAAAACGTTCGGCTGAGCGGAAATCGGCGGAGAACAGCGCGCCGTCCACATCAAGTAATGCCACCAGTGTGACATCGGGAAAATGGTGACCCTTAGCCAGCATTTGCGTACCGATCAGAATGCGCGCGCCACCCTGATGTACCTCGGCCAAAGCCTGTTCCAATGAGCCTTTACGGCTAGTGGTATCGCGGTCGATTCGGGTGATCGGTACATCTGGGAACAGCGGTGCCAACTCATTTTCCAACTGTTCGGTTCCTACGCCAACGGAAACCATATGGGTAGAGCCGCAGTGAGGGCACTGATGAGGCACCGGACGCTGGCTGTCACAATGGTGACACCGCAGCTGGCGCTGATTCTGATGCAAAGTGTAATAGTGATCGCAACGCTGGCATTCGGCGATCCAACCGCATTCGTGGCACAGCAACGCTGGAGCATAACCGCGGCGGTTAAGGAACAGAATTACCTGATTATCAGCTTTAAGATGATCTTTCATGCGCTGTAATAACGGCTGGGATAGGCCCACTTTGAGCGGCAGACCCTTTAAATCCAGTAAATGCTGCGCCGCCGGTTTGGCATTCCCGGCACGCTTAGTCAGGGTTAACTGACGATACTTACCCAGTTGCACGTTATGCAGGGTTTCTAGCGCGGGCGTGGCAGACCCCATCACAATGGGAATATTTTCTTCGCGAGCGCGAAACACGGCTAAATCCCGCGCATGATAGCGCCAGCCGTCCTGTTGCTTATAGGAACTGTCGTGCTCTTCATCGATAATAATGACGCCAAGGCGAGAAAACGGCGTAAACAGCGCAGAACGCGTGCCGATAACGATGGCCGCTTCGCCGTTACGCGCCCGCAGCCAAACCGATAAACGTTCGCTATCGTTCAAGCCGGAATGCAGGACTTCCACCGGTGCATTAAAGCGTTCGCGGAATCTGGCGATGGTTTGCGGCGTCAGGCCAATCTCTGGCACCAGAATCAATGCTTGACGCCCTTGCGCCAGAATATTTTCCAGTACGCTCAGGTAAACTTCGGTTTTACCTGAACCGGTGACGCCAGCCAGCAGCCAGGCGGCAAACTGAGTATCTTCGCTGCGAATCGCACCCACGGCGGTGGCCTGCTCGGTATTGAGGCGCAGCCGGTCGCCCAGCACTTCGAAATGAGTACGCCAGTCGGTGGTTGCCGGTTCCTGCGCCCGGAGGTCGATTAATCCTTTGGAGCGTAACGCCTGCAAGGCGCTTTCTGTCAGGGCGAGTTCATTAACCTGATGACGATAAACAGGTTTTTGTAGTAGCGCGGCCAGAGCCTGCTGTTGCTTAGGGGCGCGCTTCAGGCTTTCCGGCGGCGTAGCCCGGCCTTGTTCGGTTGCAAACCATTGCCAAAGCGGTGCGGATTGAGCCGGTTTCCCCTGTCGTAGCAATATTGGCAGGGCGTGAAACAGCACTTCTCCAATGGGATAGTGATAATAATCCGCAGCCCAGCGCAAAATACGCCACAGGCTTGGTGGGAATAAACTTTCCTGATCCAGAACTTCTTCAATAGGTTTGAGCTGCTCAAGAGGGAAATCGCTGGTTTCGCTAAGACCCACCACGATTCCGATAGCTTTGCGTTTGCCGAAGGTGACGCTAACGCGCCCGCCGATCGCCGGGCTGCTCATATTACTGCCTAAGCGGTAGTCGAATGAGCGTGCAAGCGGTACCGGCAATGCAACTTGAACAACGGACATGACACCATCCTGGATAAAAAAAGATTGAACAGTTTACACTGTGTGATTCACAATGTGCGGATTCGATTGCGAGGGCTGCTCAAATTCTGTATGATTCGCCGCCTTTGATATAATCCGATATCAAATCCTATTATTAACTACGTGTGGTGTCTGGCGGAACAGGGCTGGATAGCGACACGGCCTAAATTAGAGGTTTCCCATGCAAAAAGGTATCCACCCTAAATACGAATTGGTTACTGCATCTTGTTCTTGCGGTAACGTAATCAAGATCAACTCTACTGTTGGTCATGACCTGAATCTGGACGTGTGTGGTGAATGCCATCCGTTCTACACTGGCAAGCAGCGTGACGTTGCTACCGGTGGCCGTGTTGACCGCTTCAACAAGCGTTTCAGCGTGCCGGGTGCCAAGAAGTAATCTCTGCCCGTCAGACGAAAAAGGCGCTTTTAGCGCCTTTTTTCATTTCTGCTTCTCAATCATCATCAATCTGCCTAAATACTGTGTATATCGCAGGATTCAGGTCTGCCAATCAGTCATTCCATATAAATCATGTCCTGACGTAGGATAAAGCCGCCTACTGTGGACAGAAGGCGACTTCGTCGAGTCGATAGGTCGATAGATTGTCTCGATAGCATGTTACCCGCTGTTTTGGGTATTACTGCGAAATCAATATTCCCAAGTGTCGGGATCAACACCCAGCTCACGCATAATAATCTTCGCTGCTTCAGGAATTTCATCACTGCGTTCTTTACGCAGATCTTCATCATTCGGCAACGGCTGCCCGGTAAAGGCATGCAGAAATGCTTCGCACAGTAATTCACTGTTGGTCGCATGGCGCAGGTTATTCACCTGGCGTCGGGTCCGCTCATCGGTGAGGATTTTTAATACCTTCAGAGGAATGGATACCGTAATTTTTTTGACTTGTTCGCTCTTCTTGCCGTGTTCAGCGTAAGGGCTGACATACTCGCCGTTCCACTCAGCCATGGGACACCTTAAATTTGTCGGAAAAATACAAAATTCTGAAAACCGGCCAATTATGCCCGATCTTCCGTGTTCTCACTAAATAAATGTCGGTTTTACTCGACCAGAGTCACTGAAAGGACGCAATTTGCCCGTGATTAATAGACTCAACCTGTTGCTTAATACCCTGATTGTTGCACGGGGCATAGCTGAAATCAGCGTGACATCATAATGATACTTAAAGCCGCTATAATTTTAGCGGGTATTATTCCATTGCTCAATCTATACGCAAAGAAGTTTAGATGTCCAGATGTATTGACGTCCATTCTTTGTGCGTCTAATCTGACGTAACATTTTTAGCGTCCCGGCAGGCAGAAACCAATATGACACGTAAACAGGCAACAATAGCAGTCCGTAGCGGGTTGAATGATGACGAGCAATATGGCTGTGTTGTTCCGCCGATTCACCTCTCCAGTACCTATAACTTTATCGATTTTAATCAGCCCAGAACGCACGATTATTCCCGACGCGGCAACCCGACGCGCGACGTGGTACAACGTGCTCTGGCTGAGCTGGAAGGCGGTGCGGGAGCGGTAATGACCAGCTCCGGTATGTCTGCGATTCATTTGGTTTGCACTACGCTATTGCAGCCGGGTGATTTACTGGTTGCGCCCCATGACTGCTACGGCGGTAGCTATCGTCTGTTTGATAGTCTGAGTAAGCGCGGTGCCTATCGGGTGCTGTTTGTCGATCAAGGGGATGAAGCGGCGTTAAAACGTGCGCTGGCGGAAAAACCCAAGCTGGTACTGATTGAGACCCCAAGCAACCCATTATTGCGGGTGGTAGATATTGCAGCCATCTGCCAGGCGGCGCAGGCCGTGGGCGCGCTGACCGTGGTGGATAATACCTTCCTCAGCCCGGTATTGCAGCAACCGCTGGCGCTGGGTGCCGATTTGGTGATCCATTCCTGCACCAAATATCTCAACGGTCACTCGGACGTGGTTGCCGGCGCGGTGATTGCCAAAGACCCAGCGCTGGCGGTAGAGCTGGCGTGGTGGGCGAATAATATTGGCGTGACCGGCGCGGCTTTCGACAGCTATTTGTTATTACGTGGCCTGCGAACGCTTTCACCGCGAATGGCTCAACAGCAGCGCAACGCGGATGACATTGTTGGTTATTTACAACAGCAGCCTTTAGTAAAAAAGCTGTATCATCCTTCTCTGCCACAACATCCCGGCCACGAAATTGCCTGTCGCCAACAGTCTGGCTTCGGTGCGATGCTCAGTTTTGAACTGGATGGAGATGAACAGGTGCTGCGCCGCTTCCTTTCTGCTTTGGAATTATTCACATTGGCAGAGTCATTAGGCGGCGTGGAAAGCCTGATTTCCCATGCCGCTACCATGACTCACGCGGGTATGGCGGCGGAAGCAAGGACTGCTGCGGGTATCACCGACAGCTTGTTACGCATTTCCGTGGGTATTGAAGACAGCGAAGATTTGATTGCCGATCTGGAAAATGCCTTCCGGTTGGCGGTAACGAGGTAAGCATGAATGCAATAGCGATAGCAGGGGCGGTCACTGGGCGTCAACTGCATAAATTTGGTGGTAGCAGCCTTGCTGACGTGAAGTGTTACCTGCGAGTGGCCGAAATTATGGCCAACTACAGTAAACCGGGTGATTTAATGGTGGTATCTGCCGCAGGCAGTACGACCAACCAATTGATAAACTGGCTAAAACTAAGCCAAAGCGATCGTTTGTCTGCGCATCAGGTGCAGCAAGCGCTGCGCCGCTATCAGCAGGATTTGATTAATGGATTATTGCCACCGGAGGCCGCCGAGCCGTTGATTGCAGCCTTTATTCAGGATCTGGAGCGTCTGGCTGGATTATTGGATAACCGCGTTGACGATGCTATTTATGCCGAAGTGGTTGGCCATGGAGAAATCTGGTCAGCGCGCCTGATGGCGGCGGTACTGCAAAAGCAGGATATGGATGCCACCTGGCTGGATGCGCGCAGCTTCCTGCGGGCAGAGCGGGCAGCACAGCCACAGATCGACGAAGGGCGATCTTATCCGCTGCTGCAACAGCTATTGGCGCAACATCCTCATCAACGTTTAGTGGTCACCGGTTTTATCTCGCGTAACGATGCAGGTGAAACCGTACTGCTTGGTCGTAATGGCAGTGACTATTCGGCAACTCAGGTTGGGGCATTGGCCGCCGCCGAGCGGGTAACCATCTGGAGTGACGTCGCTGGCGTATATAGCGCCGATCCGCGCAAAGTTAAAGATGCCTGTTTGTTGCCGTTGCTGCGTTTGGATGAAGCTAGCGAGCTGGCGCGTCTGGCTGCGCCGGTATTGCATACGCGTACTTTGCAGCCGGTTTCTGGCAGTGATATCGATTTGCAGCTGCGCTGTAGCTACCAGCCGGAGCAAGGCTCTACTCGCATCGAACGCGTGCTGGCATCAGGCACCGGTGCAAAAATAGTGACCAGTCATGATGATGTCTGCCTGATTGAATTGCAGATAGCCCGTCACCACGATTTCTCGCTGGCGCAAAAAGAGATAGACCTGCTGCTGAAACGCTCACAAATCAAACCGTTAGCGACGGGGATTCATCCCGATCGTAACCTATTGCAGCTTTGCTATACCTCTGAAGTCGTCAATAGCGCCCTGCGGGTGTTGGAAGATGCCACGCTGCCGGGGAAATTATCGCTACGGGAAGGCTTGGCACTGGTGGCATTAGTAGGCGCAGGCGTTTGCAAGAATCCGTTGCACAGCCATCGTTTCTATCAACAGCTTAAAGATCAGCCGGTTGAGTTTATCTGGCAGGCCGAAGACGGTATCAGCATCGTTGCGGTACTGCGTCTGGGGCCGACCCAACATTTGATTCAAGGCCTACACCAGACTCTGTTCCGGGCGGAAAAACGTATCGGGCTGATGCTGTTCGGCAAAGGTAATATTGGTGCTCGCTGGCTGGAGCTCTTTGCCCGCGAACAAAAAAACATTTCGGCTCGCAGCGGATTCGAATTTGTACTGGCAGGTGTGGTTGATAGCCGCCGCAGCTTGCTGAGTTACGACGGGCTGGACGCCAGCCGCACCTTGGCTTTCTACGATGATGAAGCCAAAGAGCAGGATGAAGAATCACTTTTCCTGTGGATGCGTGCGCATCCATTCGATGATTTGGTGGTATTGGATGTCACGGCCAGTCAGTCGCTGGCGGAGCAATATCTGGACTTTGCCAGCTATGGTTTCCACGTGATTAGCGCCAATAAGCTGGCGGGCGCATCCAGCAGCAATACTTATCGACAGATTCGCGATGCTTTCGCCAAAACGGGTCGCCATTGGTTGTACAACGCCACCGTGGGTGCCGGTTTGCCGGTCAACCATACGGTGCGGGATCTGCGCGACAGCGGTGACAGCATTCTGGCAATTAGCGGCATTTTCTCCGGTACTTTATCCTGGTTGTTCCTACAGTTTGACGGCACAGTACCTTTCACCGAGCTGGTGGATCAGGCGTGGCAGCAAGGATTAACCGAACCCGATCCGCGCGTCGATCTTTCCGGACAGGATGTCATGCGCAAACTGGTGATTCTGGCTCGCGAAGCGGGTTACGACATCGAACCTAATCAAGTGCGGGTCGAGTCCCTGGTGCCTGCGGGTACTGAGACAGGTTCTGTCGATCAATTCTTCGAAAATGGCGAAGCGTTAAATCAGCAAATGATTCAGCGTCTGGAGGCGGCCAACGAAATGGGGCTGGTATTACGTTACGTCGCGCGTTTTGATGCCAATGGTAAAGCGCGGGTTGGCGTGGAAGCCGTTCGTCCTGAACATCCGCTGGCCTCGTTATTGCCATGCGATAATGTGTTTGCCATTGAAAGTCGTTGGTATCGTGATAACCCATTAGTGATTCGCGGGCCGGGAGCGGGGCGAGACGTAACCGCCGGCGCTATCCAGTCCGATTTGAACCGTTTGTCTCAGCTGTTGTAATCGTACTTCTGGCAGGTCGCTATTCAGAGTTTCTATCTGGCTAGCGGCCTGTTATTCATATCAATATTCTGTTATTTCCCCTGTCTACCGCGGCTCATTTCGAGCATGTTTGCCCGTTTTTATACACATGAATTTCCTGCGTGTACTGAGTGAAGATTAATCATCGGGCTAAACTAATATAAGCGTTGACTCCAGCGATAAGATCGGTCATTTTCTATCTAGACGTCTAAACGTATGGACGCTTAGAATGGTAAATGCGGAGAAACTAAACCGCGATATCGATAACGATGGGTGACGAGGTAGACAGGGTATGAGTTTTTTTCACGCAAACCAGCGGGAAGCGCTGAATCAGAGTCTGGCAGAGTTGCAGGGTCAGATTAACGTCTCTTTCGAGTTTTTCCCGCCGCGTACCAGCGAGATGGAAGACACCCTGTGGAGCTCGATTGACCGTTTAAGCACACTGAAACCTAAGTTTGTTTCAGTGACTTACGGGGCTAACTCCGGTGAGCGCGACCGTACTCACAGCATTATTAAAGACATTAAAGAGCGTACCGGTCTGGATGCTGCACCGCATTTGACCTGCATTGACGCCTCGGCGGGTGAGCTGCGTGAGATTGCGCAGGATTACTGGCGCAATGGCATTCGTCATATTGTGGCGTTACGCGGTGATTTGCCGGAGGGCAGCGGTAAGCCGGAAATGTATGCAACCGATCTGGTTGCTTTGCTGAAAGACGTCGGCGATTTTGATATTTCCGTGGCGGCTTATCCGGAAGTACATCCTGAGGCTAAGAGCGCTCAGGCGGATTTGATTAATCTTAAGCGTAAGATTGATGCCGGTGCTAACCGTGCCATTACTCAGTTTTTCTTCGACGTAGAAAGTTACCTGCGTTTTCGCGATCGCTGTGTGGCGACGGGAATTGACGTAGAAATCGTGCCGGGAATTTTGCCGGTATCCAACTTTAAGCAGCTACAGCGCTTTGCCACCATGACCAACGTGCGCGTTCCTCATTGGATGACCAGCGTATTTGAAGGGCTGGATAACGACCCTGAGACGCGCAAAATGCTGGGCGCTTCTATCGCTATGGATATGGTGAAAATTCTGAGCCGCGAAGGAGTAAAGGATTTCCATTTCTATACCCTGAATCGGGCAGAAATGAGCTACGCCATTTGCCATACTTTGGGTGTTAGGCCTTAACTTATTGTCGACATTATAGATTTCAATATGCAAAAGGGGCTAATTAGCCCCTTTGTCGTCCTTACAATAACGATTTTGCGATTTCATCATTTGGGGGATTGCTCCCCCATCAGAAACTAGCCGGTATTACGCATACCTGCGGCGACGCCAGCAATAGTCACCATCAACGCCTGTTCAACGCGGGCATCCGGATGTTCCTGCTGACGGGAACGGTGCAGTAATTCCGCCTGAAGCACGTTCAATGGATCGGTATAAACGTTGCGTAACGCGATAGATTCGGCAATCCACGGTAGATCGGCCATCAAATGATCGTCATTGGCGATGGTTAACACCACTTTAATATCGGCGGCGAGCTGATCGCGCAATTGCTTACCTAACGGCCAGAGCTTTTTGTCGACCAAACGCTGATCGTAATATTCAGCCAGCCACAGATCGGCTTTAGCGAAGACCATTTCCAGCATGCCGATGCGAGTGGAGAAGAATGGCCAATCGCGGCACATGGTTGCCAGCTCATCCTGTTTTCCTGCATCAATGGCTTTTTGCAAACCGGCCCCGGCACCCAGCCAAGCGGGCAGCATCAGGCGGTTTTGCGTCCAGGCGAAAATCCACGGAATAGCGCGCAGACTTTCCACACCACCGTTCGGGCGGCGTTTCGCCGGGCGAGAACCCAACGGCAATTTGCCCAATTCCAGTTCCGGCGTTGCCGCACGGAAATAAGGCACAAAGTCAGGATTTTCACGAATATAGCCGCGATACATATCACAGGATGCCTCAGACAGTAGATCCATGACTTCGACCCACTCTTTCTTCGGTTCCGGCGGTGGCAATAGATTGGCTTCCAGAATCGCCCCGGCGTACAGCGCCAGACTGCTGATAGTGACTTCAGGTAAACCGAATTTAAAGCGAATCATTTCGCCTTGCTCGGTGACGCGCAGGCCACCTTTCAGGCTACCCGGAGGCTGGGAGAGCAGCGCCGCATGAGCAGGTGCGCCACCGCGACCGATAGAACCGCCGCGACCGTGGAACAGCGTCAAAGCGACACCGGCTTTCTCACAGGTTTTAATTAAGGCATCCTGAGCACGATACTGCGCCCACGAAGCGGCCATGACACCCGCGTCTTTGGCTGAATCGGAATAACCGATCATAACCATCTGTTTGCCCTGAATCAGGCCGCGATACCAGTCAATGCTTAGCAACTGTTTCATCACGTCATCGGCGTTATTCAGATCGTCGAGAGTTTCAAACAGCGGCGCAACGGGCAGAGTGAATGGACAACCGGCTTCTTTGAGCAGTAAATGCACGGCCAGTACGTCAGAAGGGACTTTCGCCATGGAAATCACGTAAGCGGCGATGGAGCCTTCCGGCGCTTCGGCGATAACCCGGCAGGTTTCCAGCACTTCCTGAGTCTCGGCGCTGGGCTCCCACTTTAATGGTACCAGCGGGCGCTTGGAGTTAAGTTCGCGAATCAGGAACGCTTGTTTATCTGATTCTGACCAGCTTTCATAATCACCCAGACCCAAATAGCGAGTCAGTTCGGCAATAGCATCGGTGTGACGGGTACTTTCTTGACGAACGTCGATACGCACCAGCGGCACGCCGAAGCAGCGCACGCGGCGCAGCGTATCCAGCAACTGGCCGTTGGCGATAATTTCCATCCCACAGGCTTTTAGCGATTGATAGCTGGCATACAACGGTTCCCACAGTTGTTCATTGCTGATCAACAGATCTTCCGGAGGTAATACGCGATCGCCTTTCAGGCGGCCTTCCAGATAAGTTTGGGTGTTGATTAGCTGGGTACGAATTCGTTTCATCAATTCGCGATAAGGTTCCAGCACCTCTTTGCCACCGGCCAGTTTGCGTAGTTCCGGTGTACATTCCGACATCGACAGTTCGGAAACCAGCACCTGAATATCGCGCAAGAACAGATCGGTCGCTTTCCAGCGGCTGAGTAGCAGAACGTGGCGGGTGACTTCGGCGGTAACGTTCGGGTTGCCGTCGCGGTCGCCGCCCATCCACGAGGTAAAGCGAATCGGCACCGCTTCTACCGGCAGTCGGTAATCGAGAGAATTTTCCAACTGCTCATTGAATTCACGCAGGAAAGCCGGAACCCCTTCCCACAGACTGTTTTCAACAACGGCAAAACCCCATTTGGCCTCGTCGATAGGTGACGGCCGCAGTTTGCGAATTTCGTCGGTATGCCAAGATTGTGCAACTAACTGCCGCAAACGACGCATGATCTTGTTGCGTTCGTAATCGGCTAAATCATTGTGATCCAACTGGCTCAGGCAAGTATTCACTTCAACCAGTTTATGAATCAGAGTACGGCGGGTAATTTCGGTTGGATGCGCAGTAAGAACTAGTTCGATGGACAGTTCATCCACCGCTTTGCACATATCCTTATTGCTTAGATTCTTATCTTTCAGACGATTAAACAGCTGGGCCAAGGCTTCTGGATTACTTGCCGCTTCACCATGCGGCGAAATGCTGTGGTATTGCTCAGCGGTGTTCGTCAGATTAAGAAACTGGCTAAACGCACGAGCGACGGGCAATAACTCGTCGTTAGAAAGGTTTTGCAGCGTCGAAAGCAGCTCCTGACGGTGCGCTTCATTACCGGCTCGCGAAGATTTAGATAACTTACGAATGGTTTCTACCCGGTCAAGGATGTGCTCGCCCAGCGCTTCCTTAATTGTGTCTCCGAGTAGTGTGCCGAGCATACTGACGTTACTTCGCATTGCGGAATATTGTTCGTTCATATGACCCCTGACCCATATATACCCTGCGTATTTGAGGTTACAGACATGTTGGTTACGCTCGCTCATGTGAATGGCTGACCAGAGTAAGCTCATCGGATGCGTTTGTTGGCCGCTTGCCTATAACCCTCATAATTAGAGGTATAACCTTTTATGGTTTCTTTTTGTAAATTAATTTCACCCAAGAGGCTGAGACTGATTACGAATCTCGCCGCGTTCAATTCCAATAACCCAATTGACACTATTTTTAGCAAAAAAACATCAAAATTGGGGGTATTTCTGAAATTTAATTACTGGTCGCAGGTTATCAGTCTGGCTAATCATCGATATTGATCGAAATGGGCTATCTGTGGATGGGTAGCGATCTCCCATCCACTTTTTTATCTGATAACACGTGCTTACCCGATAACACATGCGTTCGGGTAGCTTGCTTACTGCTGGCAGAAGTGATCGACCAACTGGGAAATCAGCTCGCGGGTCGGTTCAATAAAAGCGGTGTCTATATATTCATCTGGCTGATGTGCCTGATTAATCGAGCCAGGGCCAAGCACCAGTGTAGGGCATACCTGCTGAATAAACGGTGCTTCGGTGCAGTAATTCACCACCTCGGTACGGCTGCCCAGCAGTTTCTCAATCACCGCCACCATAGCGTGATCGGTTGGGCATTCGTAACCCGGAATCGGCGGGTGTAGCTCGTCGATGGTCAAGCGACCCGGCCAGCGTTGGCTCACCGGTGCCAGCGCTTCATTCATCAATTCGCTTAAATCGCTCAACGTCAGCCCCGGTAGCGGGCGAATATCCATATGTAATTCACAGCAGGCACAAATACGGTTTGCCGCGTCACCGCCGGAGATGTGGCCAAAGTTCATGGTGGGATAGGGAATATTGAAGGCCGGATTGTTGTAACGCTCCTGCAATGTGTTGCGTAGCGCCATCAAATGGGTGATGGATTCATGCATCAGATCTATGGCGTTGACGCCGCGCGCCGGATCGCTGGAGTGACCGGACTGACCCACGATGCGAATAGCGCTAGAAATATGGCCTTTATGGGCACGCACCGGTTTCAGCGAGGTTGGCTCGCCGATAATGGCAAAATCGGGGCGTAGTTGGGTGGAAGCCGCAAAATAACGCGCTCCGGCCATAGTCGTTTCTTCATCCGCGGTAGCCAGAATATACAGCGGTTTGGTCAGTTTACTGGCGTCGATATCGCGCACCGCATCCAGAATAAAGGCAAAGAAGCCTTTCATATCCGCAGTACCTAAACCGTACAGCTTGTTGTCATGTTCGCTCAAAGTGAACGGATCGCGCGTCCAGCGGCCTTCATCGTAAGGTACTGTATCGGTATGACCCGCCAGCAGCAGCCCGCCGCTGCCTTCACCAATGCTGGCCAGCAGGTTGAATTTGTTGCGGGATTCCGGCACTGGTTGGATTTCCACGCGAAAACCTAGTTCGCTAAACCATTCGGCCAACAAGTTGATTAACGCTTCATTACTTTGATCCAGAGCGCTATCGGTTGCGCTAATAGAGGGCGTTGCGATTAACGCCCGGTACAGCTCAATAAATGGAGGTAATTTCATCTTCACTGTTGACAGCCTTTGGTTAGGGTAGTATCAATATTCATGCAGTTATTGTGAATAACTATTTGAATGAAAATACAGCAAGCATGAGCGTAAGGGAACCAGAAACGCCCTTGAATTTACGAAAATGTCAATGCTCAATCGCGTAGGGAAACAGTAAAAACTTGCTGATAAACCCTGCAACTCGTTTTGCGTACTTATGTACAGTTAGTCAGAAGGTGAACTGAATCCATGTTGAATACGCTGATTGTTGGTGCCAGCGGTTATGCCGGAGCTGAACTTACGGCTTACCTGAATCGTCACCCACATATGAACATAACCGGTTTAACGGTTTCAGCGCAAAGTGCAGATGCAGGAAAATTGCTTTCCGATCTGCACCCGCAGTTAAAAGGCATCATCGATTTACCGCTGCAACCCTTGGTTGATGTGGCTCAAGCTGCGAAAAACGTGGATGTGGTGTTTCTGGCAACCGCTCATGAAGTTAGCCACGATTTGGCTCCGCAATTTCTAGCGGCGGGCTGCGTAGTATTCGATTTGTCCGGTGCGTATCGCGTACAGGACCCTGATTTTTATACCACTTATTACGGTTTTGAACATCAGCATGCCGAATGGCTGGAGCAGGCAGTTTACGGCCTGGCGGAATGGCAGGCGGATAAAATTAAACAAGCTCAGTTGATTGCCGTGCCGGGTTGTTATCCCACGGCATCCCAGTTGGCGTTAAAGCCTCTGGTAGAAAACGGTTTGCTAAATCAGGAACAGTGGCCAGTGATTAATGCAGTAAGCGGCGTGAGCGGCGCGGGGCGTAAAGCCAGCGTCGGCAACAGCTTCTGCGAAGTCAGTTTGCAGCCTTACGGCTTGTTTACTCATCGTCATCAGCCTGAAATTGTGGCTCATTTGGGTACGCCGGTCATTTTCACTCCGCATCTGGGGAATTTTGCCCGCGGCATTCTGGCTACCATTACCTGTCGCCTAAACGCTGGCGTCACCGCACAGGATATCGCCGAGGCCTATCACAACGCCTATCAGGATAAACCTCTGGTGCGTTTGTATCAGCAGGGCGTTCCCGCACTGAAAGCCGTGGTTGGGTTACCGTTTTGCGATATCGGCTTTTCGGTTCAGGGCGAACATCTGATTGTGGTCGCGACGGAAGATAACTTACTGAAAGGCGCGGCAGCTCAGGCTGTTCAGTGCATGAATATACGCTTTGGTTTCCCGGAAACTCAGGCTTTGCTTTAATCAGGGACGGTAGCGAAATTCTCCCGCAACGTATTCTCGCTCACCCCTATATTTTCAAGACGCAATTGAGGCGCAGACCATGATGAATCCGTTAGTCATTAAATTAGGTGGGGTGTTATTGGACAGCGAAGAGGCGTTGGAGCGCCTGTTTAATGCCTTGGTGATCTACCGCGAAAAGCATCAGCGTCCGCTGGTCATTATGCATGGCGGCGGCTGTCTGGTAGACGACTTGATGAAAAAACTGGCTCTGCCTGTCGTGAAGAAAAATGGCCTGCGGGTGACGCCGGCCGACCAGATCGACATCATCACCGGTGCACTGGCGGGGACTGCCAATAAAACCCTGTTAGCCTGGGCGGTGAAACATCATATCGCCGCCGTTGGCCTGTGTTTGGGCGATGGTAATACGGTCACAGTAACGCCGCTAGATGCGGAGTTGGGTCACGTTGGAGGTGCTCAACCGGGTTCACCGACGTTAGTACAAACCCTACTGGCTGCTAACTACATGCCGATCATTAGTTCTATCGGCATTACCGCCTCTGGCGAGCTAATGAATGTGAATGCGGATCAGGCGGCAACCGCGCTGGCGGCAACCTTAGGCGCGGATTTAATCCTGTTGTCTGATGTTAGCGGCATTCTGGATGGCAAAGGGCAACGCATTGCCGAAATGACGGCGCAAAAAGCAGAGCAACTGATTGCTCAGGGCATTATTACTGATGGTATGGTGGTGAAAGTGAACGCGGCGTTGGATGCAGCCCGTTCACTGGGGCGTCCGGTGGATATTGCCAGCTGGCGTCATGCTGACCAGCTTCCTGCTCTGTTTAACGGGGTACCGATAGGTACACGTATTCTGGCCTGAGCCTCGTCGCTCCGGTGATTACAGATTCTTCTTCTATTGTTTTATCTGAATTGAGATTCAAGGAAATGAAAATGCAAACTAAAGGCATCAGCAAAATTGTTCTGGCTTATTCCGGCGGCTTAGATACTTCGGCAATCATTCCATGGCTGAAAGAAAACTATGATAACTGCGAAGTGATCGCCTTCGTTGCGGATATCGGGCAGGAACGTGCCGATCTGGAAGGGATTGAACAAAAAGCGCTGCGAACGGGTGCCTCAGCCTGCTATGTGGCTGACCTGCGTGAAGAATTTATCAAAGATTACGTGTATCCAGTGCTGCAAACGGGCGCTCTGTACGAAGGTACTTACCTGCTGGGCACTTCAATGGCGCGTCCGTTAATTGCTAAAGCGCAGGTTGAGCTAGCGTTGAAACTGGGTGCTGATGCGGTAGCCCACGGTGCGACCGGTAAAGGTAACGATCAGGTGCGTTTCGAAAGCACCTATACCGCGCTGGCGCCACAACTGAAAGTGGTTGCGCCTTGGCGTGAGTGGGATCTGCGTTCCCGTGAAGCGCTGCTGGATTACCTGAAAGAGCGTGATATTCCGACTACGGCATCCTTGGAAAAAATCTATAGCCGTGACGAGAATGCGTGGCATATCTCTACTGAAGGCGGCGTGTTGGAAAGCCCGGCTAATGCTTCAAACAAAGATTGCTGGGTTTGGACCGTAGCGCCAGAAGATGCGCCGGACGAACCTGAGCTGGTCACCGTTGCCGTTGAAAAAGGCAAAGTGGTTGCGGTTAATGGCAAAGCGATGAGCCCGTTCCAATGTCTGGATGCATTGAATACGCTGGGCGCTAAACACGGTATTGGCCGTATCGATATCGTGGAAAACCGTCTGGTTGGCATTAAATCCCGTGGCTGTTACGAAACGCCGGGGGGCACCATCATGATGGCTGCGCTGCGTGGCGTTGAGCAACTGGTGCTGGATCGCGATAGCTTTAAATGGCGTGAGCAGTTAGGTCTGGAAATGTCCTACGTGGTTTACGATGGCCGTTGGTTCGCCCCGTTGCGTCAATCCTTGCAGGCTGCGGCCGAAGTATTGGCGCAGGAAGTTAACGGTGAAGTGGTTCTAAAACTGTATAAAGGTCAGGTGACTGCAATTCAGAAAACGTCTTCTAACAGCCTGTATTCCGAAGAGTTTGCTACTTTCGGTGAAGATGAAGTTTACGATCACAGCCACGCCGGCGGCTTTATCCGTCTGTTCTCGCTGTCTTCCCGTATTCGTGCGCTGAACGCGAAGAAGTAATGCGGTGACCTTTGCGAGTGCAGCTCTGCTTGCGCTCGCATCTCACTGTTTTAGCATCGTTTATCAGGATTATCGGTTTATCAGTTTAAGGAAATCAAGTTATGGCATTGTGGGGCGGACGGTTCAGTCAGGCAGCAGATCAGCGGTTTAAGCAATTTAACGATTCTCTGCGGTTTGATTACCGATTGGCAGAACAGGATATTTTCGGCTCTGTTGCCTGGTCAAAAGCGCTGGTTACCGTAGGCGTGTTGAGCGCCGAAGAGCAATTACAACTCGAACAGGCGTTGACCGTATTATTGGAAGAGGTTCAGGCCGATCCACAAGCCATTCTGACCAGCGATGCGGAAGATATTCATAGCTGGGTAGAAACCAAACTGATTGCCAAAGTCGGCGATTTAGGTAAAAAGCTGCATACCGGACGTAGCCGTAACGATCAGGTCGCTACCGATTTAAAACTATGGTGCAAATTCCAAGTGACGGAGCTGCAATCGGCGGTACGCCAGCTGCAACAGGCGTTGGTCATCACTGCGGAAGCCAATCAGGACGCGGTCATGCCGGGTTATACCCATCTGCAACGCGCTCAGCCGGTGACCTTTGCTCACTGGTGTTTGGCTTACAGCGAAATGCTGGCTCGTGATGAAAGTCGGTTGCAAGACACTTTAAAGCGTTTGGACGTGAGCCCATTGGGCTGTGGAGCGCTGGCGGGAACAGCTTACGCCATCGATCGCGAACAGCTGGCCGATTGGCTGGGTTTTGCTTCTGCGACCCGCAACAGTCTGGATAGTGTTTCCGATCGCGACCATGTGCTGGAATTACTGTCAAATGCCAGCATTGGTATGGTTCATCTCTCTCGTTTTGCCGAAGATTTGATTTTCTTCAACAGTGGCGAAGCGGCCTTTGTCGATTTATCTGACCGCGTCACTTCAGGCTCTTCCCTGATGCCGCAGAAGAAAAACCCGGATGCGTTGGAACTGATTCGGGGTAAATGTGGCCGTGTACAAGGCGCATTGACCGGGATGATGATGACATTGAAAGGCCTGCCTTTGGCTTACAACAAAGATATGCAGGAAGATAAAGAAGGGCTGTTTGACGCATTGGATACCTGGCTGGATTGCCTGCATATGGCGGCGCTGGTATTGGATGGTATTCAGGTGAAACGTCCGCGTTGCAAAGAAGCTGCCGAGCAGGGTTATGCGAATGCGACCGAATTGGCGGATTATCTGGTAGCGAAAGGCGTGCCTTTCCGTGAAGCGCATCATATTGTCGGCGAAGCGGTGGTTGAAGCCATTCGTCAGGGTAAAGCACTGGAAGCGTTGCCGTTGCAGGATTTGCGAAAATTCAGCGCCATTATTAGCGACGACGTGTACCCAATACTGGCTTTACAATCCTGTCTGGATAAACGTGTGGCCAAGGGCGGCGTATCGCCACTGCAGGTGGCATCAGCCATTGCTGAAGCTAAAGAGCGTTTGTTTTAATTAATTCCTTACGCATTGCGGATGGCACGCTTACCATCCGCTTTATTGCCAAATATTCCCTTCCCTGTGAATATGTTAGCTATAGGCTAACTGTCAGTCGTAATTAAACATCCCTTTAATTAATATATTGGGTTCATCTGCGATAATTAACCATTCATTCCTTTAGCATTAGGGCGAGTATTCACATTTACTGTCATTCATTGGCGCTATTTCTTTATTTCTTCCTGTAGGAAGTTGAGTTTATTTCATTAAGTGATTATGATAATCATTCTCAATTGTTGAAATATAAATAAAGCGCTAATGTAAGACTTTATTTTTAAACTGTTGATTTAGTGAAATAACTAAGTTGGCTGCCGCATTATTTTTCCAAGGATGAAGCAAAAATATGCATAATAATTATGTGAATAAAATTAAGCCTAATGGTTTAATCAGTATCATTCTTTTTTTTATTTTTTATTTATTTAGTGATAAAAGTTACTCGGAACAGCTTGATGTTAATATCCCCTCTTCAAAGATAGATGATAATAATGTGGTATTAGAACCGCTAAAAATAGAAGGTGGCGGTCTGCAATATTCTGACGATTGGATATATGATGAACCTCGCTCTGTTAGTGAAATAACTAAAGAACAATTAGATAACCGTCCTGCCCGCCATGCGGCTGATATATTGGAGCAGACTGCGGGCGTCTATTCTGCCGTAGACCAACAAGATCCTGCTTTATCGGTCAATATTCGCGGTATTCAAGATTTTGGTCGTATAAATATGAATATTGACGGTATGCGGCAAAACTTTATGAAAAGTGGCCACGGCGGACGTAACGGCGTGATGTTTATTGATCCGGATATTCTTAGCAATGTGGTGATTGAAAAAGGGCCGACCAGCGGTATCGGTAGCGCCGGCGTAATTGGCGGTATTGCTACTTTTAATACGATAAACGCGGCGGATTTTCTTGAGCCAGGAAAAGAGCTTGGCGGTAATCTGCGAGCCACAACGGGCGATAACGGTACCCGATTTATAGGTGGCGGAACATTGGCATTTGGTCATGAAACCGGAGATTTATTGATAGCCATAAGTGAGCGGAACTTTGGTGATTATTGGCCGGGAAACATCGGTAGTCTGGGCGAGCTACGTTTTGGATATGGAAATAAGGGGAAAAACTCAATCGGTGATGAGTTAAAGCACATGAAAGTGCTCAATTCCGGCTACCAAATGCATACCCGACTGGCTAAAGTGGGCTGGAACTTGCCTGCGGAGCAGCGTTTGGTTGCCAGTTACCTGCAAACTCAGGTAAGCAGCCCTAACGGCGGCTTTCTGGTAAGTGTAAAAAACTCACCGAATAAAAGCGGCGTCGGCTGGAAAACCAGCAGTATTAGCGATGTCATAACGCAGAATTTCGGATTGGATTACAGCTTACAGCCCGAGCATCTACCCTGGTTGGATGCCAAGGCAAAAGCCTATTACGTTGATACCGATGATAAAACCAATACTTTGTGTTCTGATCCTATTTTCTGTCGGAAATATACCACTCGCACGCGTTTAACTACGCGCGGTCTCCAGCTACAAAATACTCAACGTTTCATGCTGCCGGATAACCATTTATTGAGCCTTCAATATGGTATGGATTGGTTTAGCGATCGTTCCAGCGGCCACACGAACAAAGATCTCATGCAGGGTGTGACTCCGTCTGGCCAGCGCAGTCTGACTAGCGTTTTCACTCAGTTTGATTACCACTACGATGACTGGTTACGGCTGGATGGCGGGCTGCGTTTCGAACATTCTCGATTACAAGGGCATACCTGGCTATACACATCAAAAATGCCTTATACACGGCAAAACCCATGTAACCCCCAACATGGCGGGGGAAAAAGAAATACCTGTAAAAAAGTCCCTGTGACAATGACTTGGGATGTTGATCGCCATGAGCAGCAAATATTGCCAACCTTGGGCATTGGGGTGAAGCCAGGAGTGCAATGGCTGGAGTTTTTTGGCAACTACGGTCAATCATGGCGGCCACCGGGTATAACAGAAACTCTGGCTACCGGCAGTGCCCACGGTTCGGGTTTTTTGTTCCCAAATCCTAATCTGGCCATAGAGCGCTCCCGCACCTGGGAATCTGGGTTGAATATTCAACAGGAAGATTTATTCATTAGCGGCGATAAATTTGGCGCAAAAATGGCCTACTTTGATACCCGGGTGACGAACTATATCAACTTGGAATTAGAGCGAGCATTACCTCTGCGCGGAAGCCAATCATTTGCCTATGCTGCTTACGTTAATAATTTACTTAAAAGTCGCTTTCGCGGATTGGAATATCAATTAAGTTACGATGCCGGTTTTTTTTATACCAGTCTGAATTATACCCGAATGATAGGTCATAACGATACTTGCTCAAAACCAGCCTGGTTGGGCGGTATTCAATCGGTTAAAAATACAAAAGGGATAGGAATGTATGGTGTCGATGGTAACCATCTTAATGATTTCATTCTCTGTAGACATGGGGCGGTATTCGGATCATCCGCTTATTTACCGGGCGATCGTGGCAGTTTAACGTTGGGGGGAAGAGCATTAAATAAACTGTTAGATTTTGGTACCGTAATCCGTTATAACCGTGGGTATCAAGATTTATCAGTGCTTAATGGTTATGGCTATCCAGGTACGGCTTATGTCGCTGACTGGCCGAAATACATAGTGTTTGATTTATATGCCAGCTATAAAATAACAAATAATTTGATATTACGTACTTCAATAGAAAATATCAGTAATCGTGCTTATCTGGTTAATTATGGCGATTCACTGTCATTTTCTGCTAGCCGTGGCCGAACTATTCAGGGTGGATTTGAATACAAATTTTAAAGTCTTCAGGTGTGTTAATTAACCCCTGTTGGTATGTATGGTTATATTAATAATCATATTCTAAGTTATATCCCATTTACTAAAAGGAAATTATTTATGAGTATAACAATTAAATACCAAGAAGAATTTGCCGAATTTAGTGTTTCATCTTACCTAAAAGCGTGGGCTGCGGGGTTCGGTAATATCGAACTGGCTCCGGTTAAAGATCGTGGGCAATTTTACGGGGGATCGGATGGTTTTAATGGCCATCAATTTACTATTGGCAGTTCGCATAATACGGAAACCAGCCTGATAGCGAAGGGTAACTTACATTACACCTTTTATCCTCAGCATACGCTCCATGGCAATATTGATGAGGTGCAGTTTGGTGAAGGGCTAGAACCTAGCGTCGGCGGGGGAAGACACATCGTAAAAACGGAGGTCACCTTTAGTGGTCTGGCTATCACTGGGCAATATGATCCTGCGCTCACTGAGGAACAAAATCATCAGAGCGATTTGCACAAAACGTTATACGGTTTAATGAAAGGAGACCCTGATCCGATGCTGGAAATTCTCAAAACGAGTGGGGTGGATGTTGACAGCGCCTTCAACACGTTATCTATAGCTAGCCAGTATAATTCTGGCGACGTGATGGATGACGCACCATTTATCGAAGCAATTGGTGTGGCAGAGTACAACGAAATGTTGTTAGCCGCCTGATAAAGCGCTGCTGGGAAATACCCCTTTGACTGAATGAAAATGTCACCGCCGTGCCAATAGGGAAATAAGGTGCGGTGGTGATTTTGATATACATTGTTCAAGCATTTTTACGAGTTGTACTGCTCTTTTGGAATGGTAGCTGCGGTGCGAATTAAAAGTGTGATTACAGTGTGGAAACGGACCCATGCCATTAGCTAATACCTCTCAAACGACCTTACCTCCGATTTTAGCGGTTTTAATCTGTGATAAAACCAGTCTATGGGGAATAGGGATATTCACCGCAATTATCAATTTGCTGATGTTGGCTCCCGCAATATATATGTTACAGGTCTACGAGCGCGTCTTGGCCTCAGCAAACACCATGACGTTACTGATGCTGACTTTATTAGTTTTGGGCGCTTTTGCTTTGATTGGCTTATTAGAATGGGTGAGAGGAGCCGTCGTTATTCGTTTAGGCACCAGAGCCGATATGCAGTTGAATCAGCAGGTGTTTAACTCGACCTTCCAATCAATTTTGCAAGGTAACAAAATTCAGGCCGCGCAGGCACTTAACGATCTGACGACGCTACGCCAGTTCGCCACCGGCAATGCGTTGTTTGCCATTTTTGATGCGCCCTGGTTTCCCTTCTATTTATTGGTGATTTATCTGCTGCACCCTTGGCTTGGAGCGATGGCAACCATTGGGGCAGGCGTGCTGATTCTACTGGCTTGCACTAATCACTGGGCATGTAAAAAACCATTAAAACAGGCCTCTGAAATCACTTCGCGGGCAACTTTGCAGGCAAACGCCCATTTACGTAATGCCGATACCATCGCGGCGATGGGGATGCTAAAAGCTTTGCGGGAACGATGGCTAACTCAGCATTGCCGCTTCCTTTATCTGCAAAATATTGCCAGTGACAGAAGCAGCCGCATTAGTGCGTTAGCCAAGTCCAGCAAGTTAACGCTGCAATCAATGATGCTGGGATTAGGATCATTGCTGGTTATTCGAGGAGAAATTACGGCTGGAGTGATGATTGCGGGATCAATATTGATCGGGCGAGTATTGGGGCCGATCGATCAATTGATTGCAGTCTGGAAACACTGGAGCCATGCCCGTCTGGCTTATCAGCGTTTAACTGATTTGCTGGCTAATCAGCAATCCTCATTGACGACAGAGATAGTTTTGCCTGACCCTCTGGGTCAGTTAACCGTCACTCAATTACTCGCCTGCCGAGCTGGCACTTCGGTTCCTATCCTGCATTCCGTCAATTTTACCCTGCAACCGGGGGAGGTTCTTGGCGTTTTGGGGCCATCAGGAAGCGGTAAATCCACGCTGGCGAGGTTACTGGTTGCTAGTCAGACAGCATTCAGTGGATCAATACGACTAGATGGAGCAGAAATTTCTCATTGGAACAAATCCTTACTGGGAAAATTCATCGGCTATCTGCCACAAGATGTGCAGTTATTCCAAGGGTCGGTGGCTGAAAATATTGCTCGTTTTGGCGTGCTGGATTCATCCCAGATTGTGGCTGCTGCAAAGATGGCGGATGTGCATGATTTGATTCTACATTTGCCAAAGGGTTATGACACTCAGCTGGGTGATGGTGGGGAAGGACTGTCCGGAGGACAGAGCCAGAGAATTGCGCTGGCGCGGGCTATGTACGGGATGCCGCGGCTGATTGTGTTGGATGAACCGAATGCCAGCCTAGATGAAGGCGGAGAAAAGGCGTTATTAGCGAGCATTGAACAGCTAAAACGGCAGGGTAGTACGGTGGTTATGATCACTCATAAGCCTGAATTATTGTCTGGCAGTGATTTTTTATTGCTTCTAAAAAACGGGCAACAACAGCTGTTTGATCGCACTGCGGCAGTGCTCAGCAGTTTTTACGCCAAAGATAATATCGCTTCGACGCGAAAAGCAGATAAAAAAAATGTCTGGGGTAACGTGGCGAATTATCGGTTTGTTCCCGCCGGGAGAACATCACAAGGTGACTAATCCAAAAGCCACGGAAAGGGGCGAAATCATGCCGTTTGCCACCGCTCAGGAACCGCTGCAAATTAATAGCGGACGCTATCTTTATATTGGCGGGCTGCTGGTGTTGATTTGGTTTATTGGTTTTTTTATTTGGGCCGGTTTTGCGCCACTAGATAAAGGCGTCGCTGTCGCCGGAGTTGTGGTGGTCACAGAAAATAGAAAGGTGGTTCAGTCTTCGCAAAGCGGGCGAATCAGTCAGCTACATATTGCCGAAGGTAAATGGGTAGAAAAGGGACAATTGCTGATTTCGCTGGATGATACAACGGAACGGAGTCAGCGAGATAATCTACAGCAGCAGTATTTTTCCTTACTCTCGCTAGAGGCGCGTTTAATTGCTGAGAAAAATCATGAGGCGGAGATCCGCTTTCCAGTCGCATTATTAACGCAGCGTGAGAAGCCCCATATTGCTGAGCTCATGGTTTTACAACAGCAACTTTTCTACCACCGATATCAGGCTCAACAAGCGGAAATAGCGCGTTTGTCAGCGGAAATAGCTCTTTTACGCGCTCGCCATGCCGGGTTGCATAGACAACGAGCAAATAACCAACTTCAGTCCGATTTAATTCAGCAACAGTTAAAAGGTGTGCGTACGCTGGCAAAAAGCGGCTATGTGGCGCTTAAACACCAGCTTGATATGGAAAGCCAGGCTATTGCATTGAAGGCTTTGGTGGATCAGCACCGTGGCCATATTAGTGAAACTTGTCAGCAAATTAAGGCGAATGAGCAACGATTATTACAGCAGGTTGAGCAATATCAGGCAGATATTCATGAGCAGTTAGCTAAAACTCAGCGACGGTTGCAGGATTTAGATCAGCAAATTCGCGTAGCGGAATATGATCTGGCCAATATGCGCATTTATGCACCAGAAAGCGGCATCATTATCGCCTTGGCACAGCACACCGTGGGGGGCGTTATCGGCTTTGGGCAGCAACTGATGGAAATTGTTCCTAGCGGGCGCCCACTGTTGATTGAAGCTCAGCTACCCATCGAATTGATCGATAAAGTTGCGGTAGATTTACCTGTAGAACTTATTTTTTCCGCTTTCAACCAAAGCCATTCTCCTCGATTGCAGGGAAGCGTTCTGCATATAGGCGCTGACCGATTGAATAACCCAAGCAGCTTACAGCCCTATTATCCATTAACTGTGTCGATCAATACGGATGAAGCACAGCAAACTCACACAGAAAAAATCCAGTCAGGTATGTCCGTCGATATTTTTATTCGCACCGGAGAGCGTTCACTACTGAGCTATTTACTGAAACCCTTGGCCGATCGTCTGTATGCCGCGTTGGCAGAAGAGTAAACGGCTGCTCTTACCTAATGAAAGTTACGCTATTAATTGAATAACAAAGGAATGTGATGATTTTATCCGTGGAAAATACTCACTCTTCAGTTTGTCGTGGCTCCTCGGCGATATCTTTGTGGTGCGGCGGGTTGTTATCTTTTGCGTTGCATTTGACCGGGCTGTGGTTTTTGGCAGAGCGATCTGTTTCTCCGTTACCGCCAGATTCCCTGTCCGCCGTAGTGCTAACGCTGTCAGCGGAAGCAGAATTTGCACCAAGCCTTGAAAAAATTCAGGTAGGCGTTGAACAAGAGCCAACTTTACCCGTCGGTGAATCGCAGACAGAACAACATATTGAAAATAATAACTTTTTGGCAGAAGAGCCTTCCCTTGATTCCGTATTACCCGCCTTGAAACTAAAACCGAAAATAGCAAAAAAGCCAAGTGAAAAGGCTAACGCGCTTAAATCTAAAACCGTTATAAATCAAGAAAATAATGAAAGACTGTCGACTGTGATGAGCAAGAGTTCGCCGTTATCAGGGACAGCCCAGCGCGTATCGGCACCTAATAATAGTCACTCATTACAACATGTTCAGGCACGAGCAAACTGGGCTGGCGTTTTACAAAGCCATTTAGCTAACTTCAAGCGCTACCCTCCCGGAGCCAGAAAGCAAAAGCGGCAGGGCACCGCGATCGTTAAATTTATCGTTGATAGCAAAGGGCGAGTGCTATCCGCTACTTTGACCAGTAGCAGCGGCACTCTTTTATTAGATCGTGAGGCATTAGCTATTTTAAAACGTGCCCAGCCCCTACCTTTTCCGCCGACTGAATTGTTATCTGGTGGGCAGGTGATTATCTCGCTGCCGGTAGATTTCGAGATAAAACAGAGAGCCGAAGCCGCCAGATAAATATGTACTTTCGGCGCTCATCACGCATTCACCAACTGCCTAAACGAGTTTCCAGCTTTGCGAATACAAGCTCAGTCGGTTAGTTTTGTTGCACACAGCAAGCCCATTGGCGAGCAGACTCTAACGAGACGATTTCTGTGACTAACAGGCCAAACGTGAGCATAAATAACGATTTAAGCTAATCCCTTCTCCTGTCGCATTGATGGCTAAACGCCGATGTTGGTCGGGAGGCATACGCAGCACTAATTTCCCGCTGAAGTGCTTCTCTGATAACGGTATCGGCGGTGTTTCACCGGAGCGAACCATTTTGGCCAGAATATCTGCCACTACTACCGTTATTCCATCCAGCGCCTGTACTCTGGTAGGCGCTAACCATGACACGCTGGGGAATTCGGCGCATAAACCAATAAATTCCGCGTCCTCTGCCGACCAGGTAATGCGGTAGGTGTAGTGTTCAATATTAACCATGGATCATCTCCTCTAACTTTCCTAGAGATGTAATTACTTGTTTCACTTGATAAAACTTCGACATTCCGTTATTGCCGAGTTGAATGTTAATTCGTGGGTCGCCTTGCCAAGGCATGCTGTAGACATGATGATTGCCTGAGTTGTGTCGAGGTGGTCCTAAGTAATAACTGCAAATTTTTGCCAGTTCACTGAACTTCACTCCCGATGGGTTCGCTTTGATACGAGCAATCCGGCTTTCCATGCCTTTCATTACGCCTCCAATTCCAATGCAGTACTGTTATTGATACTGTTTCAAGTACATCTCTGTTATTCGCGGTGAGAAAAGTACAGTGGGGAATTTTTTGCAGCGGGGCAATCAGGGCGGAGCTTTTCAGGGAGGCGTCCCGCAGAAATAATTTAAATTCGGCGCGGAGAAAAAGAATGTAGAAAGCAAAAACCGGGCAAGACCCCGGTTTTGCTGAGAGAAAGGTAATAGAGAGGCGAATTACTCGCCCGGACAACGTAGGCAGCGTTCTGCCTCGTCGGTTCCAAGTTTCAGCTTGGATTGCAGGTCACGCAGTGCGGTACGTAAACCCTCTTCAATCACCGGGTGATAGAACGGCATATCCAGCATCTGGTCGATGGTCATTTGCTGCTGATGTGCCCAAGCCAGCAAGTGAGCAATATGCTCAGCGCTTGGTCCTATCATTTCGGCTCCGAGGAAGCGCCCTGTACCCTGCTCGCCGTAAACCCGCAGTATGCCTTTATTACGCAGCATAACTCGTGAACGCCCCTGATTCTCGAAAGAAACTTCACCGATTTCAAAACAGCCGCAGACGCTGAATTTCTGGCTCAATTGACGGAAAGTCGAACCTACCATTGCGATTTGCGGATCGGAAAATACGACGGAAATCGGGCTTCGGCGTAAACCGGGCAACACTTCCGGGAAACTACCGGCATTTGCACCGGCAATGCGTGCCTGATCGCTGGCTTCATGTAATAAAGGAAGCTGATTACTGGCATCGCCGGCGATAAAAATATGCGGTACGCTGGTTTGCATGGTTAATCGGTCGGCTTTAGGTACACCGCGCTCATCTAGCTCCAGACTGGTATTTTCCAGCCCTAATTTATCGACGTTCGGACGGCGACCGGTGGCGGCCAATACGTAGTCCACCATGATTTCCTGCATTTCTCCATCCAGATTTTGATAGCGAATAAAGACTTTATCGCCTTCTCGCTGAATCAATTCGACTTTTACATCAGGATCGAGATAGAACTCATCGCCTAGCGTGTTGGCTGCGTATTCGCGTACTACGCTATCAGTTAGCGGGCCAACGGCTCCACCCACGCCAAACATTTTTACTTTTACGCCCAAGCGGTGTAGGGCTTGGCCTAATTCGAGGCCAATCACGCCAGGGCCGAACACGGCGACGGATTCAGGTAAGTCATCCCAGCTGAATACATCGTCGTTCACGATAAGGCGATCGCCCAAATCGTTCCAGGGTGCAGGCCAGCTCGGACGAGAACCCGTTGCGATAACAATACGTTGCGCTACGATACGGGTGTGATCGTCCACTTGCAGGGTGTTGTCATCAATAAAGCGAGCGTAGCCCTGAATTTTATCCACGGCAGGGATGCTCTCGACACCTTCCAATACGAAGCCTACGAAACGGTCACGTTCACGTTTCACGCGATCCATGACTTCGCGTCCATTAATCAGCGTTTTTCCCTGCGGATAGATCCCAAAGCCGGGCGCCTTTTCAATTTCATGCACCGCTTCGGCGGCTGCAATCAATAACTTGGAAGGCATACAGCCTACGCGGGCACAGGTTGTGCCGTATTCGCCGCCTTCAATCATTACCACGCTGGGGGTGGAAAGTTTAGCTGCGCGATAAGCGCCCAGACCGGCGGTGCCGCCACCGATTACGGCGACATCTACGTTTAAGGTTTTCATATCCGCTCCTAACAGGAAAAAAGGGTAGGCCGAGGCCTACCAAAATACTTCACGTTGGCTTCTTTTTTATTGATGTAATCAGGCTGGCAGATAGGTTTCTAAATCGTCGCTGCCACCAATATGACGGCCACCGATAAACACTTGCGGTACAGTTGAACGGCCGCTGACGGCGCGCAGACTCACGGTAGTTGCGTCTTTACCCAGTACGATTTCTTCATATTGTATACCGCGATCCTGCAACATTTGTTTCGCTTTAGCACAGAATGGGCAGCCCGGTTTGGTGAAAATAGCCACGGATTCCTGCACTTTGTATTCTGGCGCTAAATATTTCAGCATGGTGTCAGCGTCGGACACTTCAAACGGATCGCCCGGTTTGTTTGGTTCAACGAACATTTTTTCTACCACGCCGTTGCGTACCAGCATGGAGTAACGCCATGAGCGTGGGCCAAAGCCAAGGTCGGCCTTCTCTACCAGCATGTTCATGCCTTTGGTGAATTCACCGTTGCCGTCTGGCACGAAAGTAATATTTTCGGCATGTTGGTCGGCTTTCCAGGCGTTCATTACGAAAGTGTCGTTGACCGAAATGCACAGAATGCTGTCTACGCCATGCTGTTTGAACACGCCGGATAACTCGTTGTAGCGCGGTAAATGGCTGGAAGAACAGGTCGGGGTGAACGCGCCCGGCAGTGAAAATACGATAACGGTTTTATCTTTAAACAGGTCATCAGTCGTTACGTCAACCCACTGGTCGCCCTGACGGGTATGGAAAGTAACCTGTGGGACTTTTTTACCTTCTTGGCTGGTAAACATGTGTAACTCCTTAATTAGAAAACATAATTTTTCATTTAGTTAGGCTTTTCTTTCTTGAGACACATTATTTACTTTATCTCTTGATAGATCTAATCACTGGTTGCTATCTTACCTATCGTTATTGACTATCATAAAGTGGAGAGCAGATGAACATTCGCGATCTCGAGTATCTGGTGGCTTTGGCCGAGTTTCGTCATTTCCGACGTGCTGCGGATTCCTGCCATGTCAGCCAGCCGACCTTAAGCGGCCAGATTCGTAAGTTGGAAGATGAACTGGGTGTGATGCTGCTGGAGCGAACCAGCCGTAAGGTGCTGTTTACCCAGGCTGGCTTGCTGTTGGTGGATCAGGCCAGAACCGTATTGCGGGAAGTAAAAGTGCTCAAAGAGATGGCCAGTTTGCAGGGCGAGAGTATGTCCGGGCCGCTACATATTGGTTTGATTCCCACTGTCGGGCCATATTTATTACCTCAAATTATTCCGATGCTGCATCAGGCTTTTCCAAAGCTGGAGATGTATCTACACGAGGCGCAGACTCATAATCTGTTGGCACAGCTGGACAGCGGTAAACTGGATTGCGCTATTTTAGCGTTGGTCAAAGAGACCGAAGCTTTTATCGAAGTGCCGTTATTTGATGAGCCAATGAATCTGGCGGTTTATTCCGACCATCCATGGGCGAAGCGTGACCGCGTGCAAATGCATGAATTAGCAGGAGAAAAATTATTGATGCTGGAAGATGGTCACTGCTTGCGCGATCAGGCAATGGGTTTTTGCTTCCAGGCGGGTGCTGAGGAAGATACCCATTTTCGCGCGACCAGTTTAGAAACTCTGCGCAATATGGTCGCGGCGGGCAGCGGCATCACCTTATTGCCATCACTGGCGGTACCAAAAGAAAAAGAGCGCGACGGTGTCTGCTATCTGGAATGCTACAAACCGGAGCCGAAGCGCACTATTGCTCTGGTTTATCGCCCCGGCTCCCCATTGCGTGGCCGCTATGAGCAACTAGCCGAGGCGATACGCGATCACATGCAAATTCGCATGAGCGCGCCGTTAGAACAGGCGGTTTAAGCCATTGAGAGCCGCAACGCGATAGGCTTCGGCCATGGTTGGATAGTTGAAGGTAGTATTCACGAAATACTCCAGGGTATTACCTTCACCTTTTTGTTCCATAATGGCCTGACCGATATGAATAATCTCTGCGGCGCGTTCGCCAAAGCAATGAATACCCAAAATCTGTTTGGTTTCCCGATGGAATAAAATTTTCAGGCTACCAACATCCATACCGACGATCTGCGCCCGAGCCAAATGCTTAAACTGCGCCCGGCCAACTTCATAAGGCACTTTCATCGCTGTCAGTTCCTGCTCAGTTTTCCCGACGGAGCTGATTTCAGGAATGGTATAAATTCCGGTAGGAATATCATCAATCAGATGAACCTGCGCTTCCCCTTGAATCATGGCCTGCGCAGCAATTCGGCCCTGATCGTAAGCGGCGGATGCCAGACTTGGATAGCCAATCACATCTCCTACGGCATAGACATGAGGCAACGCGGTTTGGTACATGCTATTGACCTTCAGCAGACCACGACTGTCCGCTTCCAGACCGATATTTTCCAAACCGAGTCCGCTGGTGTTGCCGGTACGCCCGTTGGCATACAGCAGGCAATCGGCTTTCACTTTCTTGCCGGACTTCAGGTGGACGATAACGCCATCAGGAGTGCCTTCAATCTGCTCAAACTCTTCGTTGTGGCGGATAACCACGCCGTTATTCCAGAAGTGATAGGAGAGCGCATCGGACATTTCCTGATCGAGAAATGCCAGCAGACGATCACGGGTGTTGATTAAATCAACTTTGACGCTCAATCCCCGGAAGATCGATGCATATTCACAGCCAATCACTCCCGCACCGTAAATAATGACGTGCTGTGGCTCGTGGCTGAGCTGCAAAATAGTGTCGCTGTCGTAAATACGCTCGTGGGTAAAATCAACGTTCTCCGGGCGATAAGGCCGCGAACCGGTCGCGATAACGATGTTATCGGCCGTCAGGCGATCGGACGTGCCGTCGGCGTAACGTACGTTAAGGGTTTTGGCGTCGACAAAGCTGGCATCACCGGAAAACATCTGACAATGGTTACGATCGTAAAAACCTTGTCGCATGCGGGTTTGCTGGTTAATGACCCGATCGGCGTGGCGCAAAATATCGGAGAAAGAGGAGCTGATGGCACGCGAGTTGTCGCTGTAAAGTGGGTTCTGGTTGAATTCAATAATACGGCTAACGGCATGGCGCAGGGCTTTGGAAGGAATGGTACCCCAGTGGGTACATCCACCGCCCACATTGTTATACCGTTCAATCACGGCAACGCGAGCCCCTTGTTTCACCAATCCCATAGCGGCACCTTCACCGCCAGGGCCCGAGCCAATAACGATGGCATCAAAATGGAAGTGCTGTTGCATGTAGGAGAGACCTATTTTTATACAAAATTACAACGATACATTAACATCATCCTATAAATAACCCAATCATCATTAGGCAGTTGGCTTTGGCTCCTGCTGTAAATTCGTTCTTACGCGGATAAGGATGATGTGTTTGTATAGTCGTTGTTACTATAAAGTTTGGTATATTGCTTACTATATGGCTTAGCTAAAGAAAATGGATATCTTTTGGGTACGATTATGGGCGTCAGAGCACAACAAAAAGAGCGAACGCGTCGTTCCCTGATCGAAGCGGCGTTCAGCCAACTGAGTGCGGAGCGGAGTTTCGCTAGCTTGAGTCTGCGGGAAGTTTCCCGCGAAGCCGGTATTGCGCCTACTTCATTTTACCGCCACTTCCGCGATGTAGATGAACTGGGCCTGACTATGGTGGATGAAAGTGGCCTGATGTTGCGTCAACTGATGCGCCAGGCTCGCCAACGCATAGCCAAAGGCGGTAGCGTTATCCGCACCTCGGTCTCAACCTTTATGGAGTTTATTGGAAACAATCCGAATGCCTTCCGTTTGCTACTACGGGAGCGTTCCGGTACCTCGGCGGCTTTCCGTGCCGCTGTAGCCCGCGAAATTCAGCATTTTATTGCAGAACTGGCCGACTATCTCGAATTGGAAAATCATATGCCGCGCAGCTTCACCGAAGCGCAGGCTGAGGCCATGGTCACAATTGTGTTCAGTGCCGGTGCGGAAGTGCTGGACGTTGATATTGAACAACGGCGACAGTTAGAGGAGCGGTTAGTCTTGCAGTTACGGATGATTTCCAAGGGCGCTTATTATTGGTATCGCCGTGAACAGGAAAGGCTTGCTGTATCCCGTGTTGAAGAAAAGTAAAGTAAGGAAGAAGATGATGGAACAACCTCGCCGTGAAAATGGCACCCTTATATTGGCGTTGATTGCCGGGCTTGCAGTAAACGGTTCTTTTGCCGCATTGTTTAGCTCATTCGTTTCTTTTTCGCTATTCCCGTTGCTGGCTTTGGTTCTGGCCGTTTACTGTCTGCATCAGCGTTATCTTAACTACCCAATGCCGTTGGGGCTGCCTAAACTGGCTTCGGCGTGTTTCCTGCTGGGTATTCTGGCCTACAGTGCCATTATTCGGGTCGAGTATCCGCAGATAGGCTCGAATTTTTTGCCGTCTATCCTGTGTGTGATATTGGTATTCTGGATTTTCTTCAAACTGAAGGCGCGTAAAGCAGCAGCAACAGAATCACAGTGATATACCCGCTTATGGCATGAAATATTGAGTGGGAATCCATTAGGCTGAAATCAGAAGGGCAACGCTATGTTGCCCTTTTTGCTGTCTGATTAGTCGCGTTTTTCCAGCCACACACCGCATTCCATATGATGGGTATAAGGGAATTGGTCGAATAGCGCCAGCCGACTGATTTTATGAGTGTGTTGTAGTTGTTCTAGATTAGCTCGCAGCGTTTCCGGGTTACAGGAAATATAGAGAATACGTGGATATTCTTGCACCATCTTGATGGTTTCGTCATCCAGGCCACTGCGTGGAGGATCGACAAAAATGGTTTCGCAGTTATAGCTTTTCAGATCAATACCTTTCAGGCGATTGAACTCACGTACGCCCTGCATGGCCTGAGTAAACTCTTCCGCCGACATACGAATAATCTGCACGTTATCAATATGGTTAGCCGCAATATTAAATTGTGCCGCTGCAACGGAAGGTTTAGCAATCTCGGTAGCCAGTACCCGATCAAAATTTCGCGCCAATGCCAAAGAGAAATTACCGTTACCGCAATACAGCTCTAACAGATCGCCGCTAGCACCTTGAGTGACGTCCAGCGCCCACTCCAGCATGTGAATATTTACCGCGGCGTTTGGTTGGGTAAAGCTGTTTTCTACCTGACGATAAATCATATCGCGGCCAGCGACCGGTAGAATTTCATCGACATAGTCATGATCTAACATGATTTTGGTTTTAGCGGCGCGACCAATCAATTGTAAATCAAAGCCTTCAGCACGCAGCTGATCCCGCAATGCCATGGCGTGCTGTTGCCATTCTTCGTCCAATTGACGGTGATACAGTAAAGAAGCAATGATTTTGCCGCTGCGTGTTGATAGGTAATCAATCTGGAACAGTTTGCGACGCAAAATAGGCTGCGCGCGGATAGCGGTCATTAGCGCGCTCATCAGACGGTTGATCAGTACGCTGGCGACAGGGAATTGTTCAACGCGAATACGCTGCTTGGTGTGCTGATCAAACATGATGTGGTACAGCTCATCTTCATCATGCCAAACGCGAAACTCGGCTCTCATACGGTAATGTTCTGCCGGAGAACGAAAAACCTCCGGTTCAGGTGCCTTGAACGGCGACATCATCTCTTTGAGAGAGGCAATTTTCTCCGCCAATTGGTGATCGTAATTTTCAGTAGGCAGGATGTCGGGGGTCATGTTTCGTCTCGTCTGGCAGTAAAAAGGATGGTTATTCCTGCGGGATTGTAGGGGATGTGACTATGAAGTCCAGTTTTGTCGTGTTTATTCCTCGTTACAATCATAGCAGTCTAGACATCTATTTATGTTGATCGTAGCATTGCCGTCCGGCCTCCAGCTGAGAGTGAAATGGGAATCTGGTGTGAATCCAGAGCTGACGCGCAGCGGTAAGGGGAAGTCACGGCGATAGTTTATTAACAGACACTGTCCATAGCGGATGGGAAGTCATCGCCCGGTATTGCTTTACCTCATCTATTAAGAGTTCGCACTTTAATAAGGAGGTTGAGGCAATAAATCCCAAGCCCGAAAACCTGCCGGTATTACGTCGCAATATTTGTGGCCGTCGCGTGCTACCGGCCATGGTTCTGCGGCATCCGCCAATTAAGTTTGGATGCTTTTCATGACAATTAAAAAATATACGCTGTTCACGGCTCTATCTGTGACAGCCTTTTCTGGCTGGGCGCAAGACAGTTCCAACACCTCTTCTGACACTAGAGACCAAATGGTGGTCACTGCAAACCGCTTCCCTCAGCCAATATCCAGCGTATTAGCGCCAATGAATATCGTAACCCGTGAGGATATTGTGCGCTGGCAGGCGACCAGTATTAATGATGTTTTACGCCGTTTACCGGGTGTTGATATTGCGCAAGACGGTGGTATGGGGCAGCGTAGCTCGTTGTTTATCCGTGGCACCGAATCCCGGCATGTGCTGGTTTTGATCGACGGTGTTCGATTAAATCAGGCCGGGATCACTGGCGCATCGGATCTCAGCCAAATTCCGATTTCGTTGGTACAACGTATTGAATATATTCGTGGGCCACGCTCTGCGGTATATGGCTCTGATGCGATTGGCGGGGTTGTTAACATTCTTACCGCGCGTGAGAACCCGGGCACAACTTTATCTGCAGGGCTGGGTTCTCACGGTTATCAAACCTACGATGGTTCAACACAGCAAAAGTTGGGTGAAGACACTACAATCACTTTGGCTGGTAATTATACCTACACCAAAGGATATGACATTGTAGCGGGGATGCCGGAAGCTGGTGGCCCACGTCAGCCTGACCGCGATGGTTTTATGGGAAAAATGCTGTGGGCAGGATTAGAGCATCAATTTAACGAGCAGTTTAATGGTTTTGCCCGTGTATACGGTTTCGATAACCGCAGTGACTATGACGGCTATGCTAATTTCAGTAACCCATTAGCACTGATAGATACGCGTAAATTGTCTAGTCGCACCTATGATACGGGGCTACGCTATAAAAACGGTATTTATGCCTCTCAGCTGATAGCCAGCTATAACCGCACCAAAGATTATAATTACAGCCCACTCTTTGGCCCCCATGATATTACCGCCTCTTTAGACGATGCTGAGCAATATAACCTACAGTGGGGTAATACTTTCCAGGTGGCGAATGGCACGATCGCCGCTGGAGCTGATTGGCAGGAGCAGAAAACCGAGCGTAAGAGTAGCAATTCGAATACCACCTCTGATTTTACACAGCGTAATACCGGTATTTATCTGACAGGGCAGCAGCAAGTTAGTGATGTTACCTTGGAAGGCTCAGTGCGAAGCGACGATAATTCCCAATTTGGCTGGCATTCCACATGGCAAACCAGTGCTGGTTGGGAGTTTGTTGAGGGCTATCGGCTTATCGGTTCCTATGGAACGGCCTATAAAGCCCCTAACCTGATGCAGCTATATAGTGCTTTCGGTGGTAATGCCAATCTCAAGCCAGAAGAAAGCAAGCAATGGGAAGGGGGTATCGAAGGGCTGACCGGGGCGTTAAACTGGCGCTTGTCCGCTTACCGTAATGATATTGAACAACTTATTGATTACAGCAATCTGACCAGTAGCTATTTCAACGTCAATCAAGCCACCATTAAGGGCGTGGAATGGACAGGTTCATTCGATACCGGACCGTTATCGCATCAGCTTACTTTGGAATATCTGGATCCACGCAATGCGGAAACTAATGAAGTTCTGACTCGTCGTGCTAAACAACAGATTAAATACCAGTTGGACTGGCAAGTTGCTGATTTGGATTGGTCTATAACCTATCAGTATCTTGGGCAGCGTTATGACAAAGACTACAGTGTTTACCCTGAAAGAACGGTAAAACTCGGTGGTGTAAGCCTGTGGGATCTTGCTGTGTCATATCCAGTCACCTCTCATCTTACGGTTCGTGGTAGAATCGCCAACCTGTTTGATAAAGATTATGAGACGGTTTATGGCTACCAAACCCCAGGACGCGAATACTACTTCACTGGAAGCTATAACTTCTAAGGCAGACACTTCCATTCGTCCGACGGCGCTGATTTTTGATTCCGGCGTCGGCGGGCTGTCTGTGTACCAAGAGATTCGGCAGCTTCTGCCGGATCTTCACTATATATATGCTTTCGATAACGTCGCCTTTCCTTATGGAGAGAAGTCCGAAGAGTTTATTGTCGAGCGTGTAGTAGAGATCGTCACTGCGGTTCAGCAACAACATCCCCTTGCCATTGTCGTCATCGCCTGTAATACCGCCAGCACCGTTTCCCTCCCAGCTTTACGTGAGCGCTTCTCTTTCCCTGTTGTTGGTGTCGTACCCGCAATCAAGCCTGCGGCGCGGTTAACCCGCAATGGTGTCGTTGGGCTATTGGCAACTCGGGCAACTGTGCACCGTTCATATACTCTGGATCTGATCGCGCGCTTTGCGACTGATTGCAAAATCGAGCTGTTGGGTTCATCTGAGCTGGTGGAACTGGCGGAAACCAAATTACACGGTGGGGAAGTGCCTCTTTCTGCATTAAAGAAAATCCTTAATCCGTGGCTGAGTATGCGTGAGCCGCCGGACACCGTGGTATTAGGCTGTACTCATTTCCCTCTATTAGCTGAAGAGCTGGCGCAGGTGTTGCCAGAGGGGACGCGAATGGTTGATTCCGGTGCTGCGATTGCCCGCAGAACTGCCTGGCTGATTTCTTCACAAGAGAATGTCATTTCTACTCAGGAAGATAATGTGGCTTATTGCATGGCGTTAGATGCGGATACTGATGCTTTATTGCCCGTTTTACAGGGTTATGGCTTTCCAATGCTGAAAAAACTCGCAATTTAATGGAGTTTTGCCTAAAAAAAAGCCGGTTGGAAAATTATTTGAAATTAGGGGTTGCAGCCTGTCAGGAACTCCCTATAATGCGCCTCCACT